>CAYMLW010000134.1:0-10612 GCA_964391035.1 uncultured Gemmatimonadaceae bacterium | reverse complement strand
GTACCAGGCGAGGGCTTCCCGGTCCCCGGCCTCGAGGAGCACGTACCGGTCGCCGTCCCAGCCGCGGGCGTAGCTCGTGGGCTCCCCACCGAGCCGCTCGGCGAGGAGGATGGACGTCTCCAGCTGGCCGAGGTTGTTCTCGTAGACGACGCTCCACTCG
The DNA here is from genome assembly GCA_964391035.1 of uncultured Gemmatimonadaceae bacterium. Lineage (GTDB taxonomy): Bacteria > Gemmatimonadota > Gemmatimonadetes > Longimicrobiales > RSA9 > JAWVYT01. The sequence continues at coordinate 10,452 of CAYMLW010000134.1, read as the reverse complement.
CCCGTCGCCGGTCCCAGCGCCAGCTCCGTCGGCTCGTCCCGCTGCCCGAAGAACCGCCCCTCCGGGTCCAGCACCTGTTCGGTGGACGCCGGCAGCAGGTCACCGAACGGGACCGGCGGGGTCGCCCCCGAGCGGAAGAGGGCCTGGACGAAGGTCGCGCCGCCGATGTACGGGAAGATCAGCGTCTCCCGGATGATCCGCGGCGACCTCCTGAAGACCGGGAACCGGGAGTTCTGGGCCTCCACGGCGGGCCGCATCATGGGACCCAGGTCCGGAAGCGCGCCGGGGTCCATCGGTTGGCCCGTGGTCCGGGCGGCCTGGAGCGCGAGCATGACCAGCATGGCCTGGCCCTCTGCGGCCGCCTGGGCCGCGACCTGCCTGTCATTGCCCCGCTCCGGCGCCACGATGGCCTCGAGGTCCGTGTGCTGGTCCTGGAGCGCGTGCACCAGCTCGTGGGCCACCACCGGCTCCGCCACCGCCGCCCGGGCGCCCGCGATCACGTACAGCCGTTCCGAGGGCGGGTCGTAGTACCCGACCACCTGCTCGGTGAGCAGCTCCAGCAGCAGGGCCCGGAGATCCAGGGTGTCGGGCAGCAAGCCGAACGCCTTGTACGCCCGCTCCATCCCCTGGCCATGGCCGCCGCCCAGCCTCTCGTCGAGCTGGCGCTCGAGGAAATCGGCGGCCTCGTCCCGCGACTGGAGCGCGTAACGGACGGGGTGCAGGACCGGCATGCCGCTGGCCCCGGCGATCTCGGGGAGGATCGAGTCGATCATCGCGCCCAGCTCCGCCTCGGTCAGCGCCCGGTCCTGACCCGCGCACCCGACCGCCGGCGCCACCAGCGCCAGCACCAGCGCGACGATGCCCGTCCGGGGCGCCGCCCCCCTAGGCATCGGGTCCGTCGGGTTCTCCGCTCTCGCCATCCACGTCCTCCAGCAGCTCCCGGCCGTCCATGACCCGCCGGAGCCCGAGGGCATCGAGCGCGGCCCCCGACAGGGTCGGCCCGGCCTCGCCCGGCCCTGTCGGGCCCGCAACTGTCATCGTATCGTCTGGTTCAACCCCCTGTCGAGCGAACAGGTCCGCGAGGTGCCCGGCGTACGGGCGGCCGGTCTCGGGGTCCGGGAGATCCGGGGCCAGCTCCAGGAGCGGTACCAGGACGAAGGGGCGCTCGACCATCCGCGGATGCGGCACCCGCAGCCCTTCCTGGCGGACGACGCCGTCCCGGCCAAACGCCGGGGTTCCGGGCCGGGCTGCGGCCGCGCTATCGGTCCCGCTCGCGCCCTGTGCTCCGGTCGGGGTGGCCTCCGGCTCTGCCGGCGGCGGCGAGGGCGCTCCCGCCGGCCCCACGGCGAGGATGTCGATGTCGAGGGTCCGCGGGGCGTTCTGGAAGGCCCGGGTACGGCCCCGCTCCCGCTCGATGGCCAGGATCGCGTCGAGGAGGGCCCGGGGTCGCCGGGTGGTTTCGAGACCCACGACCATGTTGAGGAACCGGGGTTGGTCGGTGTACCCGACGGGCTCGCTCTCGTACACGGCCGAGACGCCGGTCAGCCGGCCGTGGGCCCGGAGCTCGCGGAGCCCGAAAGCGAGGTGGGCGGCCCGGTCGCCCAGGTTGGACCCGAGGCCCAGGTAGACGACGGTCCCGGGGGCGCTGCCCGCCGGATCCGTGTCGGCGGTCAATCGACGAACCGGATGCGGGCGAACGTGCGCTTGCCCCGACGCACGACCCGCTCCGCCCCGACCGACGCGTCGACGGTGGCGTTACGATCCTGGAGGACGTCTCCGTCCACGGCCACCGCGCCCTGCTCGATGAGCCGGATCGCCTCGCTCTTCGACCGGGCCAGCCCGGCCACGACGAGGAGGCCCGGAAGCCAGACGGCTCCGTCGTCGTAGCGGACGTCGTCGTGGCCGAGACGGACGGCCACCTCAGGCATCTCGTCCGGCTCCTCCTTCTTCCGGAACACGGTGTCGAAGTGCTCCTCGCCGGCGGCCGCGCCCTCGGTTCCGTGGTAGCTCCGCGTGATGAGCCCGGCCAGTTCCCGCTTGGCGGCGTACGGGTCGTCGTCGACGCTACGACGGGCCTCCTCGAGCGCGTCGCCGGTGAGCCCGCTCGCCAGCCCGTACCACTCGTCCAGGAGCGCGTCCGGTATCGACATGGTCTTGCCGTACATCTCCTCCGGCGGCTCGGTGATGCCGATGTAGTTGTCGTACGACTTCGACATCTTCTGGTCGCCGTCGGTGCCCCGCAGGAGGGGCATGATCAGGCAGACCTGGGGGTCCTGCCCGTAGCGCTCCTGGATGGTCCGGGCCACCAGCAGGTTGAACTTCTGGTCGCTCCCGCCCAGCTCGACATCGGCGTTCAACGCCACGGAGTCGTACGCCTGCATGAGCGGGTACATGAGCTCCATCATCGAGATGGGCCGGCTCTCGGAGAGCCGCTTCTCGAAGTCGTCCCGCTCGAGCATCCGGGCCACGGTGTACGCGCCCGTGAGCTCGAGGATGTCGGCCAGGTTCAGGGGCGCCAGCCATTTGGAGTTGAACTCGATCCGGACCCGGTCCACATCCAGGATCTTCCCCACCTGGGCCGCGTAGGTCCGGGCATTGGACTCGATCTCCTCCGGGGAGAGGGCCGGCCGCGTCTCGCTCCGGCCGCTCGGGTCGCCGACCCGGGCCGTGTAGTCGCCCACCACGAACACCACGCTGTGGCCCAGCTCCTGGAAGGTCCGCAGCTTCCGGATGCTCACGGCGTGGCCGATATGGAGGTCCGGACGCGTCGGATCGAAGCCCTGCTTGATCAGCAGTGGCCGGTCCTTCTCCGCGTTCCGCTCCAGCTTCTTCGCCAGCTCCTCTTCCGGCACGATCTCCAGCGTGCCGTGGCGGATGGCGTCCATCTGCTCGTTGACGGGTGGGAACGGCATCAGTCAGGCCTCGGGTGTCAAGCGTCAAGTATCGAGCGGCACGCAGCACGGGCTCCTGCACCGGCCAGTTCGCACCGGCGTGGGGCCCGCGATCGGCCTCCGCTCATGGCGTTCGGGCGGCGGACCCGCGGGCCAGCCGACAGGCGCCGCAAACTTCCGGCCGTGGCTCACGGTGTCAAGGCACACAGAGGCGCGATGGGCCGCGGATACGGTGGCACCGCTGACTGCGCACAGGGAGACACCCATGAAGCGACAGCTGACCGGCGGGGGTCGGTCGCGGCCGTTCAGCGTCTCTCTCAGCAGCCGGACCTCTTCCAGGAGCTGCCGGACCAGGGGAGAACGCGGACGACACCAGCTATCGAGCGCCCCTGCGGCTCAGTCCGCCCGGGCCATCACCCCATACTGAGGGTCGTACTCGGGTGGCGGCTCCACCCGCAGCTGCCGCGTGTCGCGGGCCGGCCTCAGCCGGCCAGCGTCTCGCTCAGCCTCCGGACTTCCGCCAACAGCTCCCGGGCGGCGGTGAGCGGGCCGGAGCCGGACGCGGCGGTGCGCGGGTCGTCTGCTCCGGGCCCCCGTCGTGAGTCCCGATACTCACGGACCCGTTGGCGGATCGCGTCCCGGATGGCCTCGCCATCCTCGACGCCGCGGAAGAACCCGCGGTGCATGTCGTCGCCGGTCTGCTCGTCGGAGGAGGAGCCGCCACCGCCGGCGGTGCGAACCTCGACATCGGCGATGCCCAGCAGCCGCTGGATCGGCCCCTCCCGGATCGAGATCTGCTGGATGTTCGCGAACGTCATGGTCTGCTCGCGGGTCTTGAAGATGCCTTCGCGGATTCGCAGCGCCCGATCGGAGAGCATGTACCAGCGGAGCTCGTAGTCGAGGCGTAGTGCGGCGAGTGTGAAGGGGACCTGGGCGAGGAACGCGACCCACGCGAACACCTCGGCGGCCGCCAGCGCGAGGGCGACCCAGCCGCTGAACCGTTCCGTGATGAAGCCCAGCAGCACGAGCCCCACCACCAGCCCGACCAGGGTCCCGATCTGGCCGAGCCCCCAGCCGATGAGCTTGTAGCGGAAGTAGGTCGGCGAGGCGCGAAAGACGCGGACGGAGCCGGGGTCGCCGACGGGTGGATCCGGTTCGGGCGGGACCCGCAGGAGCCGCAGGACCGTGCTCTTCACGCGGCCGATCACGGCGCCGGCTCCTCCCGGTTCCGGCCCGACTGCCGTTCCAGGACCTGTCGCAGCGACCGGACCTCGGAGGCCACGTCGCGGAGCACGTCGGCAAGATCCTCATCCGTGGTGGCCGCGCTGGCAGGGCCGACCGGGCCCGCCACCCGGTCCTGCGAGCGCGTCTCCCTCGATCCCCGGCGCCTCGCCGCCCGGCCGTCGACGCCTCCCTGGGCGCCCTTCATGCGATCGTACAGGAAGTCCCGCATGGCCTGGAGGTCGGGCACGCCCTCGACGGTCATCTCGGCCTTGGAGCTGGCACTGGCGGTCTGAACCTGGATCTTGCCGAGGCCGAGCCAGCGCTCGACCACGTTGCTGGTCAGGTGGATGTCCTGGATGCGGCCGTAGTTCAGCGACACCTCCCGGCGGAACAGGGCGCCCCATCGCATGCTGATGCCGTCCTCGTCCAGTCGGTACCGGAGCGTCCGGTAGCGGAAGAAGAGGAACAGCAGGGGGAAGAAGAAGAACGGCCCGGCCAGCAGCGAGGTGATGCCGTAGTACTTCAGGAGGGCCGGGATCGGCCGGAGCTCGGTGGGCAGCGGTTCAAGATCCATGGGCGTTCCGGTGTGTCCTCGATCCTCGATCCTCGACTCCCGACTAGCGCCAGACCTTCTCCAGGAACTCCTCCACCTCCGGGACCCCGCCCTGTAGGATCAGATAGCCATCGTGGGGCTCGCCGGGGGTCATCTCTCCGGCTACGGTCCGCTGCATCAAAGCCTTCACCGCGGCCGGGTCGTCAGGGAACATGCCGAGAGCCCAGCCGAGCTTGATGTAGGCGACGTCGGGGAGCATGTTCGCCAGCGGCACCACCCCCAGCTCCAGGATCTCCCGGCCGGTCTCATAGACGTGCATCTGGACGAAGCCCCAGAGGGTCTGGAGCGTCATGTAGACCTGCACGCCAGCGTCCCGGGCCCGTTCGAGGGCCGGGTAGATGGCCCGGTTCACGTGGCCGAGCCCGGTGCCGGCGATGACGATCCCCCTGTAGCCGGCGTCGATGAGCCCGTCGATCACGTCCGGCTGCATCCCCGGGTAGTAGTAGACGATGGTGACCTTGCGTTCGAAGACGGGGCGGACGACGACGTCGCGGTCGTCCCGTCGTCGTCGCCAGTCTTCCTTGATCGGCAGGACGTCCTCGCCCTCGATCCGGGCCAGCGGGATGTCGCCGAGGGTGCGGAAGGTGCTGCGAACGGAGCTGTGCATCTTCCGGACGCGGGTCCCCCGGTGGAGGAGGTTGTAGAGATCGGAGGTCGGGCCGAACATGCAGACCATGACCTCGGCAATGGGTCCGTGGCCGGCGGCGCGGGTGGCGGCCAGGAGGTTCCGGGCGGCGTCGGATGAGGGCCGGTCGGACGAGCGCTGGGAGCCGACCATGACCACCGGGACCGGCGGGTCCTGAACCATGAAGCTGAGGGCCGCGGCGGTATGGTGCATGGTGTCGGTGCCGTGGCCGATGACGACGCCGTCGTACCCCTCCCGGACCGCCTCGCCCACCTTTTCCGCGAGCACCAGGTACTGGTCGGGGCCCATGTTCTCGCTGAAGACGCCGAAGACCTTCTCCGTCTGGAGATTGCAGACGTCGGCGAGCTCCGGGACCGAGCCGTACAGCTCGCCGGGGCTGAAGGCCGGGATCACGGCGCCGGTCCGGTAATCGAGGCGCGAGGCGATGGTCCCGCCCGTCCCGATCAGCTTGACGTCCGGCTTGCCCGGGTCCGTCGGGAACTCCTTCTCCGGGATCCCGTAGTGGGCTTCCCGGTACCCGATGGGCTCGAGGCCGGTCACCGTGTCATGACGGATCCCGATGTTGTACCCGTTGCCCAGCTTGAGGACGATGTGGAGCGCGTCGCTGGTCTCCGACCGGGGCAGGATCAGCCCCTCGAAGGTGCCCCGGGTGGTTTCCGCCCGGACCTCGGACCAGACCCCCACGCCGTGCTCGCGCATCACGCCCAGGGCCGGGTCCCGGTAGCCGCGGTCCGACTCCTTGTCGCTCATCTCGCCTCCAACACTACACCACTCCCGTCCGTGAGGACCAGTCCCAGCGCGACGCCGGCGCCGGGCGTTCCGAACGGCAGGTACCGGGGCGACGCCACCAACCCATCACCCGATCACCCACTGCGACGGCCATCCGCGAAGGCTCTCCCCGGCTCCCCTGCCTGCGCCGGGGGTCCATGGTGCACCGGGCCGGGTCCGAGCCGCCGCAGCAACAGGACTGTCGAGACCAGACAGCCGATCCCGATGGGCGTCCATATCGCGACCTGTACGGCGTCGGCCGCGGGCCCCCGGGTCCAGGCCGTGACGGACGCCATGGAAAGCGCCAGCATGTAGCCGGCGCCCTTGACGTTCCAGACGACGGCCAGGACATAGCCCCAGCCGTCGTGGCGCCAGAGCCAGGCGGCCGCGAGCACGCCCAGCCCCACCACCATGGCCAGGTCCAGGTCGCCGGTCACGTTGGTGGGATGGGAGGTCGCATCGACCATCGGCGGCACGGCACCGGTGACCCAGTAGCGTACGGACAGGGCTGTCCAGAAGCCGCCGACGAAGACGGCTACCAGTAGCATCCAGGCGGCGACGACTCGGTCGGAGGGGCCGGGTCGGAGCGACCGGCTCAATGCGTCGATGTCGACTCCGGCAAGGCCGAAGACCAGGCCCAGAGCCGAGAACAGGACGAGAGCCGTGTAGGCCAGGAAGAGGGCGTTGAAGGCCGCGCCGAAGAGGTAGAACTGAAAGCCGTAGAGCATGTACAGGAGCATACCCATCCACACCAGTCGGGCCCGGGACGAGCCGCGCCGGGCGAGCGCCATGGACCCGACCAGCACCGGCACGGCGACGAAAAGGGTCACGAGATCATTGCCGAACCAGGCGGCCGTCACCAGCGGATTGTCGCGGTACAGACCTGGTTCGATCACTCCCGCACCGGCGGCCAGGGCGGCGAGTCCCACCACCAGCCACGAGAACGCCCACGCGTAGGAGCTCACGCCTGCCCCTCCGACTCCTCGATGGTCCCCGTCGGCCGCAGGGCAGTGTCGACACGCTCCCTGACCTGCGACGGCGCGACCCGGCCCCGGAGCTTCGCCATCACCTCGCCCATGGCCCAACGACGGGCCGCCTCCGGCGAGTCCGTCCTCAGCACATCCGCCCGGCCGACCACCTCCGCCACCGCCCGGTCCAGCGGCGCGGGGTCATCCAGCTGCCGGTACCGCTCCAGCACCTCCGCCACTGCCGACCGGCAAGGCCCGGCTTCGCCGTCCGGGTCGTCCGCCGACATTCCACCGTCCGGCGCCGTGGCCAGGTCGTCGAGGGCGAGCTGGAACGCGTGGGGCAGCAGGTCTCCGGCCTCGAGGGCCCGGACCAGCGGCGCGAGGCAATCGGGGGTCAGCCCGAGACGGTCGAGGGGCCCGGGGGCACCGTCCGACACCGCGGCGGGTCCCGAGTCCCGCCCCTCGAGGTCCACACCGACCCGTCGGGCGTGGTACGGCACCCGCTTTTCGAGGACCGCGGCCACACGACGGGTCGTGTCACCGGGGTCGGGGTCGATGGCGTCGAACAAGTCGGCCCAGGGCGCCCGGGCCATCCGGCGAGCCATCCCGGAGGCGAGGCCGAGGCTCTCGTAGCGGGCTTCCCGCTCCCAGGGCCGCTCCGGCAGCCTGTCCAGGACCTCGGTCACCAGGGCGTCGCGGATGGGGAGTGGCGGGGTGTCGGTGTCGGGATACATCCGGTCGGGCCCCGGGAGCAGGCGCTCGAAGCCGGTCCGGCCGTCCGGCCAGCCCTGTCGTGTCTCGGCGGGCACACCGATCCGTGCCTCCCGGGCCCGAATCAGCACTTCGCGGGCGGCGGTCGCGGCGTCCTGGCGAGGCGCCCAGGCGAGGATAAGGGCGTCGGCGGCGGCGGCGTCGAGGGCACGGCGCAGATCGCCCCACTCGCCGTCGGCCAGGGAGGGGTAACCATCGGAATGGGCGAGGAACGGGCGGTGCACGGGACAGGCGATGACCCGGACGCGCTCGGCCAGCTCATGGGCGAAGTCGAGTCCGGGCTGGGTGCGGTGGGCGAGGAGGCCGGCAAAGCCGGGAAGTCGGACGGCGACCACGGTGTCGCCCCGGTCCAGGGCGTCGGTGACGGGCCCGAAGCCGGTGGCCGCGAGGACCGGCCCGGCATCCATGACGAGCCCGGACATCTCCCATGGCACGCCGGGCGCGGGATCCGGGAGCATCTCCTCCGTGACGCCCCGGCGGTGCAGCGCGTCGCGGATCCGGAGCAGCTCGAGCTGGCGGAAGGCCTCAGTATGGACCAGAAGGGGGAGGCCCCGGTGGCGCGGCACGCCCTTGATCTCCACGCGGCGGCCGCCGGCCACGGAAACGTTCACGTCCTGCCGGGCTGCGCCCGGGCCGCGGCGGACCCTGCCGGTGGCCCGGGCGATCTCGGCGAGGAGCCGGCCGCCGGCCTCGAGTTCCCACGGCGTGAGCAGATCGGGCTCGGTCACCAGCTCGGTGAGGGGCATGCCGAGGCGGTCGGTACGGAAGGTGATCCGGTGGCCGACGTCGGAGACCTCGCGGCACGAGTCCTCCTCGAGGGACAGCTGCCGGATCCGGAATGCCCGGTCCACGCCCAGCTCCGGGAGCCGGAGCGGGACGGTGCCGGCGAGCCCGACCATGGCCGTCCGCTGGAACCCCGTCGGGATGGACCCGTCGAGGTACTGCTTGCGCATGACGTGCAGCTCGTTGACCAGGTTGAGGTCACAGAGGGCGGCGATCTCGACGGCGATCCGGACGGCCGCGTCGTCGATCTCGAAGGGCGGCGTGTCGTCCAGCTCGTAGGTGCACACCGTGCGACGGTCCAGGAGGTAGACCACCTCCTTGCGGGTCTTGAACTCCATGAGCGCCGTCGGGTCGTACTCGCCCAGCTCGCTCAGGGTGGGCCGCATGTGGCGCAGCGCCCGGCCGTCCACCGCCGTGGCCGTGACGCCTGCGGGGCAGCGGCAGAAGAGCTTCGACTCGGTCTCGAGCTGCTGGTGCACCTCGAGGCCCGACAGAAAGCCGATGGCGTCGTAGTCGCCGGGCGTCATCGCGTCGAGGGGCTTCTCTTCGAAGTCCAGGACCGGGTCGCGGCGCGGATTCAGCTCGGGCGGCGGCTGGATGGCCGGGCCGGCGGGCGGGTCGGTCGTGTCGGTCATGGACAGTCGTACTCCTGGAGCGACAGAGTGGCGTCGGGCCCATGATGGGCGCCGGGACGAAGCCGGGAAAGGGGGGATCGCCTACGGGACCCGGAGCGTGGCCCGGGCCTGGCCGATTCGGGCAAGCTGGCCCGGTCCGGAACGGGCGGGGGCCGTGGCCTCGAGACCCAGCTCGATGGTGACCCGGTACCGGCCGGCATCCAGCTCCACGCCGCCCACCGGGCCGCGGAGCACGCGACCGAACCGGCCGCGGGCGTCGAGGCCCGCGGTCCGATCCGCCAGGTCGTCCAGGATCACCGTCCCGTCCGGCAGGATCTCGAGCTGGAGGGTCCCCAGGTCGCCGCCTGGGACCGGGCGGCCGTCATCCGTCATGATCTCGCCCGATACCCCCACCCGGGGCACGCCGGCATTGGAAAGCTCGATGTCGAAGAGCTCGAGAAGGATCTCCAGCTCGACACGACCGCCCCGGCGGACCTGCATCGGGACGGTGATCCGGCTCCGGGATCGGGCCGTGGCGTACTCGGGTCGCTCGCCCGTGGCCGTGTCCGCGGGCTCCGCCGATACACCGCCCGAGAGTCGGCCGGGCCGCGGCGGGTCCGTGTACGCCGCGGTGAGGCTATCCTGAGCCCACAGCTCGCCGATGCCGGCATCTGCGGCCGCGTACCGTTCCGGGGGGGTGGCAGGCGCGGCGTCGTCAGCGAGACCCTCGGCGTGGAACGCGAGGGTCCGCCCCTCGAGCCAGATCTCGGCGTCGCCGCAGGCGAGGAGGGGGAGGAGGAGGGCCGGAGTCAGGCGGACCAGGCTGCACATTTCACAAACACGAGGCTTCCGCCATCCGGTCGTCCCTTGGCAACATGGCAAACGGGCTCCACTGTGTCCGAATCCTGGATCCGTGGTCCCTGCAGGGCAAGAATGTGAAATGTGAAACCTGGTCCCGCCCCTGCCCGGCCGGGCCCGGGTGTGGCCCGTCCGCGGACGAAGGCGCGCCGTCGACGCAGCGTGCCGAGGTCCGGATCCTCTACGACGACCAGGCCCTCTACGTGGGAGCTCGCCTCTGGGACAGCGGCCGGATCATGGGCAGGCTAGGGCAAGGCTAGGGCCAATACTCTTGCATTAAGCATGGAAGAGCACCCGGACCTTCGGGGAGCGGCGC
>CAYMLW010000133.1:0-10685 GCA_964391035.1 uncultured Gemmatimonadaceae bacterium | reverse complement strand
CGGGCTGGTGGCCGGCGAGATCATGGTGTTCCTGATCATCATCAAGAAATTCCCGATCGTGGGCGGGGTGAAGCCCAGGAGCCGGCCGGGGCAGCCCGCTCCGCCGGCTCAGTCGCCCGTGGCCGCGCGCTCGTGAGGAGGTAAGAAATGGCGAGAGTCGTAGTAGACCCCATCACCCGGATCGAAGGTCACTTGCGCGTGGACGTGGAGGTCAATGGCGGCGAGGTGACCAATGCCTGGTCGAGTGGACAGATGTGGCGTGGGATCGAGCTGATCCTGCAGGGCAGGGACCCGCGTGACGCGTGGCTCTTCACCCAGCGGATCTGCGGCGTGTGTACGACGGTGCACGCCATCACCAGTGTCCGGGCGGTGGAGAACGCCCTGGACCTGGAGATCCCGATCAACGCCCAGTACATCCGGAACCTGATCCTGATCGCGCACGGCCTGCACGATCACATCGTGCACTTCTACCACCTGTCCGCCCTGGACTGGGTGGACGTGACGAAGGCGCTCGAGGCGGACCCGGCGGCGACGGCGCGGCTGGCCGAGAGCATCTCCCCGTGGCACCGGAACAGCCGCCAGGAGCTGGCGGTGGTGAAGGGCAAGGTCAAGGGGCTGGTGGACAGCGGACAGCTGGGGATCTTCAGCAACGGCTACTGGGGGCACCCGGCCATGGAGCTGCCTCCGGAGGTCAACCTGCTGGCGGTGAGCCACTACCTGCAGGCGCTGGAGTACCAGCGGAAGGCGAACCAGATCGTCACCCTGCTGGGCGGGAAGACGCCGAATATCCAGAACCTGGCGGTGGGAGGCGTCGCCAACGCCATCAGCCTGGACAGCCAGACGGCGTTGAACATGGAGAAGCTGTACTGGATCAAGGAGCTCGTGGGCGAAGTGAAGGCATTCGTGCAGCAGGTGTACCTGCCGGACGTTATCGCGGTGGGCGCCATGTATCCGGAATGGCTCGGCTACGGTGCGGGCGTGACCAACTACATGGCCGTGCCGGATCTGCCGACGGACGTGGCGGGCACCGAGTTCGACCTGCCCGGCGGCACGATTCTGGGGGGGGACATCTCCACGCTGCAGCCGATCACCAGCTTCAAGGACAGCTACTTCGAGGACAGCGTCACGGAGTCCGTGGCGCACTCGTGGTACGAGGGGAACGGAGCCCGTCATCCGTACGACGGGGAGACGGTGCCGGACTACACGGACTTCCAGGACAACGGGAAGTACTCGTGGGTCAAGGCACCCCGGTGGGATGGCAGGCCCATGCAGGTGGGGCCCCTGGCTCAGGTGCTGGTAGGCTATGCCGCCGGTCACGAGGGGATCCGGGAGTGGGCCGACCACGCGCTGAGCACCGCGTCGAGCCTGGCGAAGACCCAACTCGGGCTGGACGTGATGCACTCGACGCTGGGCCGCCACCTGGGGCGGGCGATCCGGGCTGCCACCCTGTCGGATCTCGCGGAGAAGCACTGGGGACTGCTGGCGAACAACATCGGGTCGGGCGATACGGCTGTCTTCAACCAGCCCGAGTTCCCCCGAGGCGAGGTGCGCGGCTTCGGCTTCCACGAAGCGCCCCGGGGCGCACTCAGCCACTGGGTCCGGATCGAAGACGGAGCCATCAGGAACTACCAGTGCGTGGTTCCATCCACCTGGAACGCCGGCCCCCGGGACGAACGGGACCAGGTGGGCCCCTACGAGGCGTCGCTGATGGGGAACCCGGTGGCCGACACCGAGCGACCGCTCGAGGTGCTCCGAACGATCCATTCGTTCGATCCGTGCCTGGCCTGCGCGATCCACACACTGGATCCGGAGGGTCGGGAGCTGTCCAACGTCATGGCCGTGGATTTCTGCGCGGTATGACCCGGGTGGCGGTGGTCGGGCTCGGGAACGTGCTGGTGGGCGATGACGCGTTCGGACCGTACGTCGTCCGTCTGTTCGACGCGCGTTACTCCGCCGGTGCGGGTGTCGAGACGTTGGACCTCGGCACGCCCGGGCTCGACCTCGCCCCCCATCTGGAGGGGCTGGACGCTGTCATCGTGGTGGACACCGTGAGTGCGGAGGAGGAGCCGGGGACGATCAAGCTCTACCGCAAGGACGAGCTGCTTTCCCGGCCTTCGCCGCCTCGCACGAACCCGCATCAGCCGGGCGTCAAGGAGACGCTGCTTCGCCTCGAAGTCGAGGGCTCGGCTCCCGCTGACGTGCTCCTTGTCGGCGTCGTGCCGGAGGCCGTCGACACCGGCGTCGGGATGACGTCTCCCGTCCGAGGCTCGGCGGAAGCGGCGATGGATGCGATCCGTGAGGAGCTCGCCCGTCTGGGGCACGACGCCACCCGGCGCCTGCCGGAGCGAGAGCCAGATATCTGGTGGGAACGGCGGCGGGCGGCGGACGAAGCGATCAACTGAACGCCCTCCCCGGGCGCCGCGCCGGTCGGGGCTGATGCTGGCCGCGATCGGCGCGGTCGTTTGTCGGCAGGGGAAATCGTGGTGCCCGCCGAGCGGGCGGGGTGTGAAAGGCCGGGGTCGTGGGAGGAGTCACCACCCCGGAACGGGGAGCTTCTCCGACGCACGGAGCGGGCGGTTCCCGATCGGATTACTCACAGCCACGTAGTATTTTCCCCCCATGCATGAGCTGCCGGCCACGCAAGGCCTCCTGGACCTCGCACTGGACCACATGGCGCGAGCGGGGGCGACGAGGGTTGTCGCCATCGACGTGGTGGTCGGGGACCTCACGAGTATCGTGGATGACTCGGTCCAGTTCTACTTCGACCTGCTGAGCCGGGACACGGCGGCGGCCGGAGCAGAGTTGCGTTTCCGGCGTGAGGCAGGGCAGGGCAGCTGTGCGGAGTGCGGTCACGAGTGGGACGTGAGTCCGCCGTTGGATCGGACCTGTCCCGCCTGCGATTCCCTGGCGCTCCGGGTGACCGGAGGGCGAGAGTTCTACGTGGACAGCATCGAGGTGGACGAATGAAAGTGCCCGTCGTAACGGAAGTCCTGAAAGCCAACGACCAGGTGGCGGCCGAGAACCGAGCGCTGTTCGACGCGAAGGGCGTGCGGGTGCTCAACATGATGGCGTCGCCCGGTGCGGGGAAGACATCGACGATCCTGGCGACGGTGGCCCGTCTGCCGGACTCGCTGAATCCGGGCGTGATCGAAGGCGACGTGGCCAGCAGCATCGACGCGGACCGGATCGCGGCGCAGGACGTCCCGGTGGTGCAGATCAACACGGGCGGAAACTGTCACCTGGACGCGCCGATGATCCGGTCGGCGCTGCCGCATCTCGACCTGGACTCGGTGAACCTGGTGTTCATCGAGAACGTGGGGAACCTGATTTGTCCGGCGAACTATCGACTCGGCTCGGACCTGAACGTGGTGATCGGGAGCGTCCCGGAGGGCCACGACAAGCCGTTCAAGTACCCGGGGATCTTCGCGGGCGCGGACGTGGTGGTCCTGAACAAGGACGACCTGGCCGAGGTCTTCGAGTTCGACCACGGAGAGTACGAGCGCGGGATCCGGATGGTCAATCCCGAGGCTCCGGTCTTCCACATCTCGTGCAAGACGGGCGACGGTATCGATGCCTGGACCGACTGGCTGACCGGGCGGCTGGCCGAGCTCGGAATCCCGGTCCGGGCCGGATAGACGGGCATGGCCGCGCCGGTCGCCTCCGAAACGCGCTGTCGCCTTCGGCTCCGGGTATCGGGCGCCGTACAGGGCGTGGGGATGCGACCGTTTCTCTACCGCGCCGCCCGGGAGCTGGGCCTGGCGGGCTGGATGCGCAACGACACCCGTGGCGTGACGCTGGAGCTGGAGGGGCCGGAAGCCGCGCTCCGCAGCTTCGTGAGCCGGCTCCGGGCGTCGCCGCCACCCCGGGCGGTGATCAGCGAGCTGGCGGATGAATGGCTGGACCCGGTGGGCCTTGTCGGGCTCGAGATCCTGCCCAGCGATGCCAGCGGCGAACGGGTCGCCACGGTGCTTCCGGACCTGGCCACCTGTCCGGCGTGCCTCGAGGACATCGGGGTCGGCGGGGCGGCGGCCCGGGCGCCGGGCAGCAACGCGACGGGAAGATCGGGCAGGCTATCGGGGGGGCCGGACCGGCGAGCGGGATACCCGTTCACGAACTGCACTGACTGCGGCCCGCGGTTCAGCATCATCCGGGCGCTACCGTACGATCGGCCCAGCACCACGATGGCCGGCTTCGGCCTCTGTCCCGAGTGTCGGGCCGAGTACGAGGATCCGCTGGACCGCCGGTTCCACGCCCAGCCGACGGCGTGCCCGGCCTGTGGACCGCACCTCTACCGCCTGGCCGCGGTGCCACCCGAAGAGGGGGACCCGGGCCCTACGTCCGCAGCCGACACGGGGGACCGGGAGCTGATCGGGGAGGCGGCGCGGGCGATCGAGGCGGGCCGGGTCGTGGCGGTGAAGGGGCTCGGTGGGTTCCACCTGGTCGTGGACGCGCGGAACGAGGAGGCCGTGGCGCGGCTGCGGGCGCGGAAGCGGCGCCCGGTCAAGCCGCTGGCCGTGATGGTCCGGGACCTGGCCATGGCCCGGTCGATCGTCGAGGTGCCGGACCATGCGGAGGCGGTGCTCCGTTCTCCGGAAGCGCCGATCGTGCTTCTTCGGAGGCGGCCGGACGGGGCCGTTGTCGGGGGCGTCGCGCCCGGGAACCCGTACCTGGGCGTGATGCTCCCGTACACGCCGCTGCATCACCTGTTGATGCAGCGGCTGGACGGGCCGGTAGTGGCCACCAGCGGGAACCTGAGCGACGAGCCGATCTGCATCGACGAGGACGAGGCCGCGGTCCGGCTTGCCGGGATCGCGGACGGCTTCCTCGTCCACGACCGTCCCATCGAGCGACCGGTGGACGACAGCGTGGTCCAGTGGCTGCGCGGCGCGCCCCGTCCCATCCGCCGTTCCCGCGGCTACGCCCCGCTGCCCGTGTCGCTCCCGACCGGGCTGCCGCCGGTCCTGGCGGTGGGCGGGCACCTGAAGAACACCATCGGGCTGGCCCGCGGGAAGGATGTCTTCCTGAGCCAGCACATCGGGGACCTGGAGACGCCACAGGCCCGGGACGTCTTCGAGGGTGTGATCGCCGATTTTCTGCGGTTGTACGAGGTCGAGCCGGAGCTGGTGGTCCACGACGCCCATCCCGACTACGCCTCCACGGTGTGGGCACTGGGCCCGGGCGTGGATCTCGTGCCGGACGCAGAGCGGCTCGCCGTGCAGCACCACCACGCCCACCTGGCCGCGTGTCTGGCGGACGGCGCCGTCGACGGGCCGGCGCTGGGCGTGATCTGGGACGGCACGGGGCTCGGCCCCGACGGGACCGTCTGGGGCGGCGAGTTCCTCCTGGGCGACGCTTCCGGGTACCGGCGAGTGGCCCACTTCCGGCGGTTCCGGCTCCCTGGCGGCGACGCGGCGGTCAAGGAACCCCGCCGGATGGCGCTGGCCCTGGCCCACGCGGCGTGGGGTGACGACGGGGTGGACCGGGTCCTCGACCTCGCTGGGGCGGGACCGAGCCCGGCGCCCGGTTCGGGGGCGTGGGGCTGGACGGAGGGTGAGATC
This sequence comes from uncultured Gemmatimonadaceae bacterium, assembly GCA_964391035.1. GTDB lineage: Bacteria > Gemmatimonadota > Gemmatimonadetes > Longimicrobiales > RSA9 > JAWVYT01. The sequence goes on along the minus strand of CAYMLW010000133.1, from coordinate 5,127 downwards.
CGCGTGCTGCGGCGGGTGCTGGCGTCCGGGTTCCGGGCGCCATGGACGACGAGCGCCGGGCGGCTCTTCGATGGCGTCGCGGCGCTCGTGGGGCTGCGCGGCACCGTGGGGTTCGAGGGGGAGGCGGCCATGGCGCTGGAGTATGCGGCGGACGCGACGGAGGACGGCCGCTACGAGGTGGCCATGCGGGGATCGGTGACGGACGACGCCGCGCCGCTGGAGCTGGACTGGGCGCCGGCGTTGGCGGCGCTGCTCGATGACCGGGATCGGGGGGTCGGCGTGGGCACGATGGCCGCCCGTTTCCACAACGGCCTCGCGGACGCGATCGTGGAGGTCGCGGAGCGGGTCGGGATGGAGCGGGTCGCCCTGAGCGGCGGCTGTTTCCAGAACGTCGTCCTGACGGAGCGGACGGCGGAGGCGCTGGAGAGGCGCGGATTGCGGCCGGTGCTGCACCGGCGAGTGCCCGCGAACGACGGCGGACTGGCGCTCGGGCAGGTGGCCGTGGCCGCCGCCCGTGCCAATACGTGAACTGAAGGGGGTCGGTATGTGTCTCGGTGTGCCGGGCAAGGTGGTGAGCATCGTGGAGAACCCGCTGGGCATGACCATGGGGAAGGTCAGCTTCGGCGGGATCACCAAGGAGTGCTGCATGGCCTACGTGCCGGAGGTGAAGGAGGGCGACTACGTGGTGGTCCACGTGGGCTTCGCCATCTCCATCATCGACGAGAAGGAGGCCGAACGCACTCTGGCCTACCTGGAAGAGATGGAAGAGCTGGGCGAGCTCGACATCCCGCAGCCCTCGTGGATGCCATGAAGTACATCGACGAGTACCGCAACGAGGGCGACGCGAAGAAGCTTCTGGCCGCCATCGAGAGGCGGGTAACCCGGCCCTGGTCGATCATGGAGATCTGCGGGGGCCAGACCCACACGTTCGTGAAGTTCGGCATCGACCGGATGCTGCCGGAAGAGATCCGGCTGGTGCACGGGCCCGGGTGCCCGGTCTGCGTGACCCCACTCGAGATGATCGACAAGGCGTACGAGATCGCCCGGCGCCCCGAGGTCATCTTCACCTCCTTCGGCGACATGCTCCGGGTGCCGGGGTCACACGGCGACCTCCTGTCGGCCAAGGCCCAGGGGGCGGACGTACGGATCGTCTACTCGCCGCTGGACGCCGTGAAGCTGGCCGTCCACAACCCGGACCGGGAAGTGGTCTTCTTCGGCGTGGGCTTCGAGACCACCGCACCGGCGAACGCCGCGGCCGTCTGGCAGGCGAGCCGGCAGGACGTGCAGAACTTCTCCATGCTGGTCTCCCATGTCCTCGTTCCACCAGCGATGGCGGCGATCCTCTCCGCGGAGCAGAACCGGGTCCAGGCATTCCTCGCGGCCGGGCACGTGTGCGCCGTCATGGGCTACTGGGAGTACGAGCCCCTGGCCGAGAAGTACCAGGTCCCGATCGTCGTGACCGGATTCGAGCCGACGGACCTGCTCCAGGGGACCCTCATGGCCGTGGAGATGCTCGAGGAGGGCCGCTGGGGCGTCGAGAACCAGTACGCCCGGGCCGTGGCTCGGGACGGGAACCGGCCGGCCCAGGAGCTGGTGACCAGGGTCTTCGCCGTATCGGACCGAAAATGGCGAGGCATCGGCCCGATCCCGGCCAGCGGGCTCGTGCTCCAACCCGAGTTCGCGGCCCACGACGCGGAGCAGAAGTTCGGTGTCGAGGCGGTCTCGGCCGAGGAGTCGTCGGAGTGCATCGCCGGGATCGTGCTCCAGGGAATCAGGAAGCCGCACGAGTGCCCGGCTTTCGGCACACGCTGCACCCCGGAGCACCCGCTGGGCGCCCCGATGGTCAGCTCCGAGGGCGCCTGCGCCGCCTACTACCACTACGGGAGAGCCGATGAGCAGCCGGTCCAGATCGGATAGCGCCGGGGGAACCGGAGGCGTCCAAGAGGAACCCGGCGACTCGGACCGTCGGACCAGCGCGACGCCCGACCCCGCCGGCCTGGTCTGCCCACTTCCCCTCGACCAGTACCCCGCGGTCACGCTGGCGCATGGAGGCGGCGGGAAGCTCAGCCGGATGCTCACCGAGCAGGTCTTCATGGCCGCCTTCGGCGAGGAGTCCCTCGGCCAGCTCCACGACGGCGCCGTGCTGGAGGTGGGACACGAGCGGGTCGCGTTCTCGACCGACACGTTCGTCATCGACCCGCCGTTCTTCCCGGGCGGCAACATCGGCTCCCTGGCCGTGCATGGCACCGTCAACGACCTGGCCATGTGCGGCGCCCGACCCCTGGCCCTCTCGGCCGGCTTCATCCTCGAGGAGGGCTTCCCGATGGAGGACCTCTGGTCCATCGCCACCGCCATGCAGGAAGCCGCTCGAAAGGTGGGCGTCCGGATCGTCACCGGGGACACCAAGGTCGTCGATCGAGGCAAGGGCGACGGCGTGTTCATCAACACCACCGGCCTGGGCCTCGTGCCCGAAGGCGTCGACATCGCCCCCCGCCGCGCACGGCCGGGGGACGCGGTCCTCGTGAGTGGACCCATCGCCACCCACGGCGTGGCCATCATGAGCGTGCGCGAAGGGCTCGAATTCGAGACGACGCTGGAGACCGACTCCGCACCGCTCTGGTCCCTGGTCCAGGGCCTCCTCACCGGCCTGGGTGAGGATCTCCACGTCCTGAGAGACCCCACCCGCGGCGGCGTGGCCAGCGCCATGAACGAGATCGCAGATACCGCCGCCGTCGGAATCGTCCTGGACGAAGCCGCCCTGCCTGTCGAGGACGCCGTCCGGGGCGCTTGCGAGATACTCGGGCTCGACCCCCTGTACGTGGCCAACGAGGGCAAGCTCGTGGCCATCGTGGACGGGCTGAGGGCCGACCACGCGCTGGACGCCCTCCACGATCATCCCCTCGGCCGCCTCGCCGCGCGCATTGGAACGGTCACCGACCAGCACCCCGGCAAGGTCTTCCAGCGGAGCCGGATCGGCGGGATGCGGGTGGTCGAGATGCTCTCCGGGGAACAGCTGCCGCGGATCTGCTGACGCACGGAGGCGCGGAGGCGACAGAGAACACCCCACACCGAGGCACCTATGAAGCGACGGGCGTCGAGGGTGCGGCCGCCCCCCTCTCTCCCCCGCCTGACAGGCTGGGGGGTCGATCCTGATCGAATTGGAAGGGGAGGAGCCTGGGCATCTACCGTTTCCGTTTCCGACGTCCGGTTGATCTTGCCTCGAGCCTGTCTCGACTCAGGCACCTATGCGAGGTCGATTCGCCTCGAGATCTGCTATCCGAGCGGACCGGCCCAATCACAGAGCGAGGTGTCTGGGCCACATGCCTCGGTCGGGGCCTGGTCCTGTTCATCGGCGTCTTCGACCTCGTCCCTCCAGACCTCTCCGCTCTGGAGCATTCGATACACGACCCGAGCGAGCTTTCGCGCCGCCGCGATCCGGGCCTCCTTCCACCCGAGTCGGTCCTGGGTCGTCTGGTAGTACCGGGCGATCGGGCTCTTCGGCGCGCGTTTCACATGCACCGCTGTCGCTGCCCGGCGCGAGCCATTACTAATATACTATATGGTAATGTATGGCGGGTTCCGGGGACCTCCCGACTGACAGGGAGTGGAAGAGATCGTATCGTGGCGACATGAGCGGAGCGGCTATGAATCGGGGACGTTGGATCGGGGTCGGCGTGGCGGTGGTCGGGTTGGCGCTGGTGGGGCTGAGCGTATCGGGGATCCTTGGAGGCGAGGCGCAGGGGGAGCCGGCGCCGGATGTGTCGGTGCAGCTTCTGGACGGGCAGATAGTGGCGCTGTCGGCGCTGGAAGGGCAGGTGGTGCTGTTGAACTTCTGGGCGACGTGGTGTCCGCCGTGCCGTCTGGAGATGCCGGGGTTCCAGCGGGTGTACGACGCACGGCGGGATGACGGGTTCATGATCGTGGGGCTGTCGACGGATCGCCTTTCGGAGGACCAGATCCGGTGGTTCCTGGAGCAGAGCGGAATCGAGTACCCTGTGGGTCGGGCGACGCGGTACGTGGCGGACGCGTTCGGGGGGGCGCGGACGCTGCCGACGTCGTTCCTGATCGATGCCCGAGGGCGTGTGCGGCGACAGGTCACGGGAGTGTACGACGAGCGGGAGCTGGTGGCGGACGTGGACGGCCTGCTCCGGGAAGCGGGCCTGAAGCCGACGGGAGAGGTGGCGGTGGCGGTGGAGCAGCCGCCGAGCTTCGTGGACCTGGAGGGTGTGGGCCACGTGACGGGTTCCGCGAGCGCTCCGGTCACGGTCGTGGAGTTCAGCGACTACGGCTGCGCGTACTGCAGCCGGTTCACGCAGGGGGTCTACCCGACGATCGAGCGGGAATACATGGAACCGGGCCGGGTCCGCTGGATCCATGTTCCGTTCATCCTCGGCAAGTTCCCGAACAGCGAAGCGGCCACACGGGCGGCGGCATGCGCCGGCGATCAGGGCGAGGAGGTCTTCCGGGGGACGCACCTGACGCTCTTCCGCCGGCAGGCGGAGTGGCGGGCGTCTTCAGAGCCCGGTGCGCTCTTCCGCCGGTACGTGGAGATGGCCGGAGGGAGCGGCGAGAGCTTCACGGCTTGCTTCGGCGCCGGGGACGAGATGCCCTCGCTGGCCCGGGCCGAGCGGGTGGCCATGGCGGCCGGGGTGGGTGCCACGCCGACGTTCTTCGTGAACGGCCAGCGGGTCCAGGGCGCGGTGCCGGAGGCGGAGTTCCGGCGGATCCTCGACGCGGCGCTGCAGTAGGCCATCGGGGGCCAGGTGTCGAATACTGCTCGACTCCGCGAGCCCGGCGAGGGCGGCATCGGGACGGGCGAGGTCGTCGGAGGTCAGAAGTTCGCGGGGAAGAAGAGGAGGAGGGTGGGGAGGATGAGACCCGGCAGGCGGCTGCGTCTGCTCCGGGTACGACGGTGGGTCGCCATGAGGGCAGCGTAGCCCGTTGAAGTGGCCGGTCAACACCCGTATCGTGTCGCCATGAGTTGGCTCTTCGTTGCCGAGTGGCTGATCCGGGTCGTGATGTTCGTCGTGATCGTAATCAGGAAACGGTCCGTCGGCACGGCGCTGGCCTGGCTGGTGGTGGTGGCGTTCCTGCCGTTCGTGGGGGCGGTGGCGTACCTGCTGTTCG
>CAYMLW010000132.1:0-10762 GCA_964391035.1 uncultured Gemmatimonadaceae bacterium | reverse complement strand
GTCCGTCGGAGCCCAGCAGCAGGGCGAGGTTGTCCAGGGCAAACGCCGCGTCCAGGGGCGGAACGGTCCGTCCCCAGAGATCGAGGGCCTGGCGGTAGCGCTGCTCCGCTTCCTCCACTCGCCCCTGCATCTGGGCCAGGGACGCCAGATTGGACAGGGCCCGGGCTCGTGCGGGATGGTGCGCCTCCAGGCTCCGTTCGACGGTGGCCAGCGCCCGGCGGTGATGGAGCTCGGCCTCGGCGTACCGTCCCTGGTCGGCGTGCAGCCAGCCCAGGTTCTCGAGCACGGGAATGGCCTCGAGATCCCCCGGCCCCCGGGTCTCCCGGACGATCTCCAGCGCCCGCTCGAGGCGGGCCCGGGCCTCTCGCACCCGCCCCTGGGTCTGGTAGAGCAGGCCCAGGTTGCCCTGGATCTCCGCGACGTCCGGGTGCCCGGCGCCGAGAGCCGCTGCCCGGATCTCCAGCGCCTCCAGGTAGAGCGGCTCGGCCTCGCCGTACCGAGCCTGGAACTGGTACAGAGCGGCCAGGTTGTTGAGGCTGGCTGCGTAGTCCAGGTCCCGGGCCCCGAAGGCCGTCCGGAGCAGATCCGTGGCTTCGCTCAGGAGGCGGTCGGCCTCCGCGTACTGGCCCATCTCCGCCCGGTACATCGCCAGCGTGGTCAGGGCGGGGGCCAGCTCGGGGTTGCCGTCCTCGTATGCGCTTCGAGCCGCTTCCACGGCCTCTTCCAGCCAGGACCCCGCCGGGTCCAGCCGACCCCGTCGGTACGCGTGAACGGCCCGGGCATACAGCGCACGAGCCCTCGCGGGTTCGTCGGGCGGCAGTGCCTCGGCCAATTGCCAGGCTCGTTCGTACAACCTTGCCGCCACCTCGTGTTCGCCCTGCTTCTGTTCGAGGGTCGCCTCCTCCCGGGCCCGGTCCACGGCGATGACCTGCTCTGCCAGCGACCCCGCCGGTCCGCCCTCGGTCCTCTCGATCCGATACCGGCCCGTCGCCCCGGTCGTGGCCGCCTCGACCTCGATCGTCCAGACCCCACCGACCTCCGCGATCCAGCCCAGCCGCTCGGTCCCGGCCCGGCCGGTGGGCAGGTCGGCGACCCGGCGAGCCTCGCCATCCGGAGCCCGGAGCCGGACCACTACGTCCACCCCCAGCTGTCGTACGGCCACGACCTGGTACGTACCGGGCTCCGCAACGACCTGCCAGGCATGGTGCTCCTCCGGTCCGAGACTCGAGTCCCGGGCCTCGGCGGATGCCAGGGGAATGGGTGTCTGGGCAGGCGTCCCGACAGGCAGGGCTGCCAGGAGCGCCAGGGGCACGGAGTCCCGTACCGTCCGGAGGATACGGCCGTGGAGAACGCTTGTGGGCATCGCGGGAGAAGGGGTCACAGGAAGCCTGCATCCAAGGTGGGGTCGACCGCCAGCGGGACGCAAGACGGACCCCCGACCCGGTCACGGCGAGAGCGCTCCCCACCGGCCGCCGGCCTTGCATCACGGACCCGGGCGTCGAATATTTCGACCCATGCGGCCCCTACTCCGGAGAGGCATAGCCCTCCTCGGCGGCCTCGCTGGCGTTGTCCTTTCTGCTGCTTCGTACGTGGATCCCCCCGGGCACTCCACGGCGGACGCGGCTCCCCAACAACGCGCACTGATCATCGCGATCGGGGACTACCCGGCAGGGTCCCGTTACTCGGACTTGAACTCGATCAACGACGTCCCGCTCATCCGGGGTGCGTTGCGGCATCAGGGATTCGACGACTCCCGGATCCACGTGCTGTCGGACAGCGCCGCCACCCGAACCGGGATCCTGGAGGCCATCCGGACCCGCCTCCTGGCACCCGCGCAGGAGGGTGATGTCCTGTTTCTCCACTACTCCGGCCACGGCGTACAGGTCACCGACGACGATGGCGACGAGCTGGACGGCTACGATGAGGCGCTGGTCCCGTACGACGCGCGGGCACTCCGTCTCGAGAGGGGGCCGACGGACTCGACCCGGACGCCCGACGCCGGGATCGCCATGGACGCGATGCTCGCGGAGGTGGCGGCGTCGTATGTCCGGGACGATGAGATCGGGTCCCTGGTCGCCGAGCTGCGTCGCCGTGTGGGACCCGCCGGCAACGTCGTGGTGTCCATCGACGCGTGCAACTCGGGGTCGGCCACACGAGGTCTCCCGGTCCGGGGGAGTCCCGATCCCATCGGGCCGCCGGCGACCTCCGCCCGGTCCGACGGGTCCGACCAGAGGGACGTGGGAAGCGGGTTCGCGGACGGCGGGGCCGGCACGACCCGCGGACAGACCGGCGGACTGGCGCCGTACGTGGTGCTGGCGGCGTCCCGGCACGACGAGCCCGCCCGGGAGGTTCGGGCCGAGGACGGCACCTCCGTCGGGTCTCTTTCGCTGGCCCTCAGCCGGGCTCTGGCCGAGGCGGGTCCGGGCACGAGCTACCGGTCCCTGTTCGATCGGGTGAAAGCCCGGATGGCGGTCCTGGTCCCCCTCCAGACCCCGCAGCTCGAAGGCGACATGGACACCGAGCTGTTCAGCGGGAGGGCGCTGCCCCAGCGTCCGTACTTCGACGTGCGGTCGGTCCGTGGGGATTCGACCGTGGTCCTGGCCGCCGGGACGCTCCTGGGCGTTCATCCGGGAACCGAGGTCGCCTTGTACCCACCGGGGACCTCCTCGCCGGGGGCCGCCGCCCTGGCGACCGGTCGCGTACTCTCCGCCACCGCCACCCGGGCCGTCGTGCGCCTCGCCGGGCCCGGGCTCGAGGACGCGCTCCAGGCCTGGGCCTTCGTCACCCGGTACGCGCCCGGCGAGCTGACGGTGGGCGTCGACATCGACCCGGAGCTGCCGGCACCCCTGGCCGAAGACGTGGGGGCGCGTCTGGACAGTATGGCTGTGGCTCGGGTCACCCGGGAAAAGCCGGACCTCGTCGTGATCGCCGCTGGCTCGGCCGGAGACGCCGTGGAGCTGCGATCCGCGGACGACGACCGGCTCCTCTACGGTCCCGTCGACGATGCCACGCCGGAGCTGGCCGGCCGCCTGGCGCGCCGGGTCCAGGGGTACGCCCGCAACCGATACCTGGCCCGGATCGGACTCGAGGCCCCGGGCCTGGACGTCCGATTCGAGGTGGTCCCCGCCCGGCACCGCTTCGACTTCGATGGGGCCTGCGTGGAGTCCACCCCGATCGACCGGCAGGGAAGCACGACGGGCGGCAGCGACCCGCTACGGTTCCGACCCGGAGACGGCTACCTGCTCCGGCTCCACAACCGGGGTACGCGGCCCGCGTACGTGACGGTGCTGAGCCTGGCGCCCGACGGGTCCATCGTCCAGCTCTTCCCGGTCCCCCAGCTCAGTGGACAGGACAACTACCTGGAACCGGATCGCTCTTTCCTCGTGGACCTCTGCTACACCGTGGAGGAACCGTACGGGGTCGAGATCCTGAAGCTCTTCGCCACCCGAGAGCGCGTCGATTTCTGGCCGATCCTCCACGGCACCGAGCCCGGCCGTGCGGGCCAGTCCCTGAACCCGCTGGAGCGGCTCCTGTCAGAGGTGCAGTCGGGCACACGCTCCCGCATCGCTGGACCGCCCCGGGCCGCCGGGTCGACCCACGCCGTGACCATTCACGTGGAGCGCTGATATCATGACGACGCGTACCGGTCCCGGGAGGCCGGGGCTCACTGGCACGCTCCGGTGGCCCGGCGCCCTGGCCCCGTTGGCCGTGCTGCTCCTGTCCGTGGGTCTCGGCGCGCAGGACGCCCCGTCGGCCCTGGACCCCGGGCTGCCGCCCGAGGCCATCAGCGAGAACGCGCCCTACCGTCTCCACTACAACCACCTGACGGGCGGCGTCCGGCTCGTGGGTCCGCAGGGCCGGGTGGTCGAGCAGTGGGAGACCCGGTACCTGGGGAAGGGTGGCATCGTGGTCCCGGTGCCGCCGGATCGGCCGGTGGTAGTCATCGTCGATGATGCGAACCCGCTGCTCTATCGGTACGAGGTGGGGGTCCTCCCCGTCGCCCGGCGTGGGGTGCGGACGTGCGGCGAGATCGGCGGGGAGTTCGCCCAGCAGGGAGTCCTCGTGGGGCTCGGCGCCTACGGCGGGCAGCAGGCCGAGCTGCCCGATGTGTCCCGGACCATGAGCGGTGGATCCGTGCTCCGCCTCTGGGAGGAGACCGAGCCCCAGGCCATTCGCGGGAGCGCACAGCAGACCCTATCCGAGGGAGCCCTCGAACAGGCCCTCACGACCATCCGGGCCCAGGTGACGTCGTATGCCGCCATGCTGGAGGAGGTCGACTGGATGGCCTCGACGCTGGCCGATTCGCTACAGATGGTGGCGGAGCTGGGGGACGCCTACCCGGCGGACTCGCTCCTCGCCGCGCTCCAGGGCTCGCTGGAGCGGCAGCAGGCCGGTCTGAGCGACCCCGCACGACTCCCCCGGGCTCTGCGGGACCGGGCACAGAGCACGGCGGCTCAACTCAATACGCTGGCCGAGATGGAGCGGGCGATCCTCACCGGTCGGTACGGCGGCGACCCGTTCGGCGCCGGGGCCCTGGAGGTGCTCAGCCTGTCGGACCGGATCCAGGACGCACAGGCCGCCGTGGAGGCGGCGTACCCGGCGCTGCGGTCAGAGCTGCTCCGCCTGGAGCGGGCTCGCAGCCTGGCCCACCCGAGCTTCACGGTGGCATCGAGCCGGGATTTTCGCCGCGTCAACATCGTCACGACCCCCCGGGAAGGCTTCGAGGACGTCCTCCGCACCCGGTCCGGTACGGTTGCCGTGTTCACCGAGCCCACCGTCTCCCTTCTATGCCAGGTGTCGTTGGGCTTCACGTTCATGGATCCGCCGCCCCGGTACGAGGTCGAGGACGGCGTGGTCACCGATGCCACGGGCGAGGAGACGCGGACCTCCTTCGCCCTGATGCTGATGCTCTCCACCCCCCGGTTCCCCCTCCTCGGGCTGCTGGGCGGGATCGGGATCGGGACGGACCAGCGCCCCGACCTGTATCTCGGCGGTTCGCTGCGCTTCTTCGACCCCGTCATGCTGAATGCCGGGGTGGTCTGGCAGCGGGAGCATGAGCTGCCGGACGGGATCCGGCTCGGATCGCCCATCGCCGATTCCCCCCGGTTGGAGGATCTGGACCGTGCCTACAAGCCTTCGTTGTTCTTTGGGATCAGCCTCTTGCGGTGACGCATGAGATTCACCCGTGTAGCACACTCTCCAAGCATCTCTGAAAGGAGCCCCCATGCCACGCATCACGCGGCTCATCACGACCCTGGCCCTGCTGGCCTCGATCGGGGCCGTCGAAACACACGCCCAGGACTACGCTTTCGTTGACGACGCTGTCGTTACTGTGTCCTCGCTCCACCTCACGCTGGATGACCAGGAGGCCGAAGTGCCGTGGCACAGCATGGTGGGCGGGGAGCGGGCGATCGAGACCGACGGAGCCCGGGTAGCGGGAACCAACCGGCTCCGGGCTTCCGTCGAGCGTGTTATCCGACCGGTTACGCTCAAGCGGTTCATGACGGGAATCGACGAGGCCCCCTGGCTCGACTGGCTCAACCGGACACTGGAGGGGCGCCGTGAAGCGCTTCGGCAGGTGACGGCGACACTCGTGGACGCCAACCAGCAGGCCGTCGAGCGCCGGGTCTTCAACGACGCGTTCCCCACGAAGTACGTGTTCCCGAGCCTCCGGGCGGGCGGTGACGAGCTGCTGACCGAGACGCTGGTCTTCCACGCGAATGGCTTCCAGGGTCCAGAAGGGGCGGGAGGCTCGGTGCCGGGCGGTGCCCCCCTTTCGGAACACCTGATTACGGCCGGAAACTTCGTCGTCGAGGGGTCGGAATTGCCACAGGACTTCATCTCCGTCGAGATCGAGGATCTCGTGATTCCCGTGACTACGGATTCCCGGCGTCGGCGGGCGAGTCAGCAGCGATCTCTGCCCGGCGAACCGGTCTACGGCCTCGTCACACTCGAGCGTTACCGCGCCCCCGGCGATGAGCAGCTTTCCACCCTCTGGGACGATGCATGGAGCGGGCAGCGAGTGCACCTGGATTTCAGCGTCGTCCTGCTGGACCGCGATGGCGGCGAGGCGAAGAAGTACACGATCTTCGACTGTGTCCCGAAGTCGTACGGAATCGGTGAGTTCGACTCGACGAACTCGGGCAGCGCCGTCACGGAGGTCCTGACCTGTCGGCCGGAACGGATGATGTTCGAGTAGCTCCGTCCCATGTGGGGTCGGACGACCCGCGAACCCGTCGGGGCCGGGGGCCGGCCTCGGCGGCTCCCACCGGATCGGCGGTTCCTGATTGTGCCACGGTTGTGCACCACCCAGATCCGGTTTCCGCCCAGCGCGCTGCAATCCGGGCCCTGGTGGCGCCCGACTCTCTCGGCCGCTACTCGACTGTCCCGCTCACGTCGATCCGCCGCCCGTCCCGGACGACCTCGAACGTCACCATCTCATCGTCGCGGTAGCTGGCCAGGATGGACCGGACGTGGGCCGGGTCGCGCACCTCGCGACCGTCGATGGCGAGGATCACGTCACCCGTCCGCAGCCCCAGCGGCGAGTCGGTCTCGATCTCGACTACGAGCACGCCCCGTTCGGTGCCGAAGTACTCGCCCAGCTCCGGGTTGATCTCGACCAGCTCCATGTCGTGGCCGCCCAGCCGGCGCAGCATGAACGACCCGGCACGGCCCCGCTCCAGGTGCGGCGTGACGACGCCCCGCACCCGGTCGCGGATCCCCTCGCCGAACCCCGGCGCCACCCGGAACCGATAGTCTGGCCCCTCGCTGAAGAAGCCGTAGCCCTCGGCTGCCTCCGTGACGACGCGCACCGTACGCTCGTCGCCGTCCCGACAGAAGGTCACCTCCACGGTGTCCCCGGGGTTCCGCTCCCCCATGAACTCGAGGACGGCGTCGACCGGCTCGTCGGCCAGTTCGGCACCGTCCAGCGCCACGACGACATCGCCTTCCCGCAGCCCCGCGCGGTACGCCGGCGTCCCGTCGGGGACGTCCTCCAGGCGGATCCCCGTGCGACCGTCAACCTCGGCCTCAGCGCCGAGCATCACACCCAGCCGGGCCCGTGAGCCCACCCTGAACACACTCATGCGGTCGGCCATGTCGTCGAAACAGATGCAGTTGCGGCGGTCCGCGTCCGGCTCCCACTCCCCTTCCTGGCCGGTGGTCGGTGCGGCCAGCAGCGCGGCGGCGAGTACCAGCCAGAAGGCCCGAGGGCCCCGGGTCAGCATGGTGGTCATCATCGATCCCCCAGTATCCGAGTGCGCGAATGTCGACTTCTCCGTTCGTTCTTCCGATGCCGCTCACCCCGTCGGCCGTTGCCCGCCCGGGCTCCGCGCCCCGCCGTCCGTGACCCGTGACCCGTGACCCGTGACCTGTGACCCCGGTCGTTGTAGGTTCTCCGCGTGAATACGCTACTGAATCTCCTCGCCGTTGCGGGGGGCGTGGGCGCCGCCTGGCATCTGGTGCGGGCGGCGTTGCGATTCCTGCGGGGCGAGGCCACGGGAGTGGTCGCGGAAGAGCTGGAGCGCACCCACGCGCGCCATGGCGATCTGACGGCGCTGGACGAGCGTCGGCGTGAGCGGGACGCGGCACGGAAGGCCGGCCGGTGGGCGGGACTGGCGGCCCTGGGCTGGCTGGTCCTGCTGACGGCGCCGTCGTTTACGCCCTGGCCGCGGGCGCTCTATGCCGGCTACAGCGTGGTATGGATCGGCCCGGCGGTCCGGGCGCTGCGGGGGAGGAAATCGTGATCCGGGTCGTATTCCTGGGGACGGCGGCGAGCCGGCCGACGGTGGGGAGGAACGTGAGCGCCGTGCTGGTCCAGCGGCTGGGCGAGACGCTGCTCTTCGACTGCGGTGAGGGGACCCAGCGTCAGATGATGCGGTACGGGACCGGGTTCTCCGTCCACGACATCTTCTTCACGCACATGCACGCGGATCACCTTCTCGGGCTGCCCGGGCTCCTCCGGACCATGGGGCTCCAGGGACGGGACGAGCCCATGCACCTGTACTGCGCGAAGGGGGAGAAGCGGATCGTCAATGAGGCCGTCCACCTCGGCGTGGAGCGGGTGGGGTTCGATGTGCGGATCCACGAGCTGCGGCCCGGCCACCCGGTGGAGCGCGACGGCTACGACATCGTCCCCTTCAAGACGCGGCACGGCCGCCACTCCCTGGGCTATGCACTGGTCGAGCACGACCGCCTCGGCCGCTTCGACCCGGACCGGGCCCGGGAGCTGGGTGTCCCGGAGGGCCCGCTCTTCGGTCGGCTACACGGGGGCGAGGCCATCGACATGGACGGCCGGACCATCTCGCCGGACGAGGTCGTGGGGCCGGCCCGCCCCGGCCGTCGCCTGGTCTACACCGGCGACACCCGCCCCCATCCCGTGACGGTGGAGCACGCCCGGGACGCGGACCTCCTGATCCACGAGGCCACCTTCGGGAACGAGGAGGCGAGCCGGGCCCGGGAGACGGACCACTCGACGGCCCGGGAGGCGGCCGAGGTGGCCCGGGAGGCGGGCGCCCGTCGCCTGGTCCTGACCCATATCTCGCCCCGCTACGGTCTCGACCCCCGGGTCCTCGTGCAGGAGGCCCGGGCGGTGTTCCCCGAGACCGTCCTGGCCAGGGACGGCCTCGAGATCGAGATCCCGTACCCCGACGCCGAGGACGAAGCGGGCCACCGGAGCGTGGGCCCGGCGGACGCCGCCGGGGCGCCCGAGGGGGCGGGGGCCTGAGGGTGTCTCGCCCCGTCGATGTCGTCGTGCCGGGCGACAAGTCGATCTCCCACCGATCGCTGATCTTCGCAGCGCTGGCCGACGGCACGAGCCGGGTGGACGGGCTGCTGGATGCCGGCGACACCCGCTCGACCGCCGCCGCACTGCGTGCCCTCGGGGTGGGCATCGAAGCCCGCGCCCCCGCCCTTGCGGCGTCGGCACCGGGGGCCGCTGTGACCGGCCCGTTCCTCGGGGCCGCCACCATCCGTGGCGCCGGACTCCGGGGCCTCCGGTCGCCCGGTGCCGTCCTCGACTGCGGCAACAGCGGCACCACCGCCCGGCTCCTCCTGGGCGCACTGGCCGGGGCCCCCGTCCAGGCGGTGCTGACCGGCGACGACTCGCTCCGCCGCCGACCCATGCGCCGCGTCACGGACCCGCTGGCGGCGGCCGGCGCCCGGTTCGAGGAGCTGGAGGCGGAGGACCGGCTGCCGATCCGGGTCCGGGGCGGCGACCTCGTGCCGCTGGACGTGCTCAATAGCCGCTCCAGCGCCCAGGTCAAGACCGCCATGCTCCTGGCGGGGCTGACCGCGGGTACGACCGTGCGGGTCGTCGAGCCCGGTCGGTCCCGGGACCACAGCGAGCGGATGCTCGCGGCCATGGGCGCGCCGCTGTCCACGAGGATGGGGCCCGATGGTGTCGTCACGACTCTGGACCGCTGCGACGGGCTCGACCCCGTCGAGCTCCGGGTCCCAGGCGACATCTCGTCCGCGACCTTCTTTCTCGCCCTGGCCGCGCTCCGCGGCGCGGTCCGGGTGGTCGGCGTGGGGACGAACCCGACCCGGGCCGGGGCCCTCGACGTCCTGCGTCGCATGGGCTGCCGGGTCGAAGTCGAGACGGACGCGGAGGCCGCCGGCGAGCCCGTCGGCGCCGTCACCGTCTCGCGGGACGGGCTGGTCGGGACCGTGGTGGAGCGGGACGAGGTGCCGACGCTGTTGGACGAGATTCCCGTGCTGGCCGCCCTGGCCGCCCGGGCCGAGGGCGAGACGCGCTTCGAGGGAGTGGCCGAGCTGCGGGTCAAGGAATCGGACCGGGTCGAGGCCATGGTTCGCAACCTCCGTACACTGGGCGTCGACGCCGACGCCGCGCCCGACGAGCTCCGGGTCTGGGGCACCGACAGGCCGCTCCGGGGGACCGTCGACGCGCACGGGGACCACCGGATCGCCATGGCCTTCGGGGTCCTGGCCGCGCTGCCGGGCAACGAGATCACGATCCGGGGTCGGGACGCCGTCGGGATCAGCTACCCCGGCTTCTGGACCGAGCTGGAACGCGTGAACACCGAGCTGGAGGCGCAGTGATCGTAGCCATCGACGGGCCCGCCGGGTCCGGCAAGAGCACCACCGCCCGGGAGGTCGCCCGGCGACTCGACTACCTGCACGTCGATTCCGGCGCGTTCTACCGCGCCCTGACCCACGCCCTCCTGGCCGATGACGTGCCCCAAGCCGAATGGGACGGCCTCGACACCGACACCCTCGACCGGCTCCGTGTCCGTGGGGAGCCCGGCGATGGCAAGGTGTGGATGCGCGTCGGCGACCAGGTCGTATCCGACGCACTCCGTACACCCGAGGTCACCGCCCACGTCTCCCACGTCGCTCGGATCCCCGCCGTCCGCGAATGGCTGCTCGAGCGGCTCCGCGACCTCGCCGCACGCACCGATGTCGTGGTCGATGGCCGCGACATCGGGACCGTCGTATTCCCCGACGCGCCCCTCAAGATCTTCCTCGTCGCCGACCTCGAGGTCCGGGCCCGGCGCCGCCTCCGCGACCACGGCACCGATGACCCCGACCGCGACACCCTGCTCGCCGAGATCGACCGCCTCAAGGCCCGCGACAGGGCCGACAGCGAGCGCCAAACCGCCCCCCTCCGCCGCGCCGATGACGCCGTGCCCGTCGATACCACTGCACTGACGTTCGAGGAGCAGGTGGCGGCGATCCTGGAGTTGGTCCGAGGGCGGCTGACGCCGCAAGAGGGCGGCTGACGCCGCAAGAGGGCGGCTGACGC
>CAYMLW010000131.1:0-10784 GCA_964391035.1 uncultured Gemmatimonadaceae bacterium | reverse complement strand
CCCTGCCCGGGCCAGCACCTCGCTGAAGTCGGGCTCGTGCGCGTCTCCGGCCGGCCGGGCCACCGGCCCGGCAGCGCCCAGGATCTCCGATGCCCGATCCCGCACGTCCACGGCGGCCTCCAAACGCGCCCGACAGTCGTCGCACGCGGCCACGTGGGTCTCGACCCGGTCCGCCCGGTCGGGGTCCTCGGCCCGGAGCGCGCCGTCGAGCAGCGCGTGCAGCGTGCCCTCATCCACGTGCGGCATCGTCCGCCTCCTTCAGCTCCTCGTGCGCCTCGACCAGCCGCTTCCTGGCCCGGGCGAGGGTCGTCCCGATGGCGCCCGCCGCGAGCCCCGTCCGGCCCGCGATCTGGCGATAGCTCAGTCCCGCGTCCCACAGCAGCAGGCACTCCCGATCCCGCTCGCTCACCCGCTCCAGCGCCGCCCGGGCCTCTCGCGCCCGTTCCTCGTCCTCCAGCCGACGCAGCGCGTCCGGCGGCCGCGGCTCCGTCTCCTTCTCCACCTTCACCAGCGTCAGGTGACGACGCCGGCGGATCTCGGTCCGGGCCTCGTCCCGGGCCAGGTTGGCCGCCACCGTGAAGACCCACGACTGGGGATCGTCCGGCTCCCGGTCCAGCGATCGGGCGAACGCCTCCTGGGCCAGGTCCCGGGCCCGGTCCGCGTCCCACACCTTCCGGTGGAGGTAGCGGACCAGGTCCGGGAAGGTCTCCCTGTAGACGTCCTCCCAGTCGACGGCCATCGGCGCTCCCGGCTTCCTCAGCCCTGCGATCCGGCGTGCGGCCGCGCCCCGCGGGCTCGCCCCCGGATCAGCTCGCCCACGACATCATCCTCTCGATGACGACCCAGCGGCCGTCCCGAGGCTCCAGCGCGTAGCGGGACCCTTCCACGTCCACGCGGCCGGGCTTCCACTCGTGCAGCGCGGAGATGTCCACCACGGCTCGCGCCTCCTCCAGAGACACCAATCTCACGCTCAGAAGGTGGGTCAGTCCGTCCAGATGGCAGCGCCGCCGGGGCCGTCGCTCCCCGTCGCAGGCGTGGACTTCCGAGCGACGCGCAACCGGCATGCCCACCCTGTCGGCCAGTCGCTCCAGGATCGACTCGCTGAGCCCGACGCCGGAACCGGATCGCGGGCGGACATCGAGGGCGACCGAGTCCGGGCGTCCGTCCGGGAAGTGCGACTCCAGAGCCGACTGGAGGATGGCGACGGTGTCGATCGGCGCCAACAGCGCTCCCGGCGGGCCGCCGGCGCCCACCGCACCCACCGCGCCCCACAGCACCATCAGGATCTCGAGCATGTTCAAGGACCCCCCCGCCACAGCCGCTGCCACGTTCTCAACTCTACATCCCCCGGAACCGCTCCACGAGCCGGTCGATCTCGCCCGTATCGAGCGACTCCCGGCCCGACGCGTCGAAGCGCAGCCAGACCTCCTCGCCGCGCACCACGACCGGGGAAAGCTCGGCCATCACCGCCCGAAGCTCCGGCAGCGCCCGCAGCAGCGCGAAGTAGGCATCCGAGTAGAGCGCCACCGACACCGGCTCCTCCGGCTCACCGGCCACCTCCGTCCATACGCCGTCGGTCTGGCGGAAGGTCCGACCCGCGACCACCCGGAGCCCCCGGTCCGCCAGCTCCTCGGCCGCTTCCCGCTCCGCCGCCGCCAGCTCCGCCGCCGACACCACCCGCCGCCGCGCCTCGGCCCGCTTCGACGCCTGCACCGCGCCCTGGCCGGTGGCCGCCGCCGGTCGGGGCGCCGGAGCCGCCGCGAAGTCGGCCCGGGCCATCTCGAGCCGCTGCTCCCCGATCCGGCCGCCCAGCAGCATCTCGGGCTCCCGCACCAGGTACGACGTGTACTCGCTCAGCAGCCCGTAGCGGGCCGCGATCCGGCGGACCTCCGACACCAGCTCGTCGTCCGAGCCGTGGAGCCGGATCTCACGGGTCAGCTCGCCCAGCTTCCGCGACGCCCAGAGGCGCGGGATGAAGTCGTTGGCGTGGGCGACGCCCGAGAAGTCGCCACGAACGGCGAACGTGGCTCGCCGGTCGCCCCGACGACCCCGGATCCGCACCCGCCCATTGCCATCGCCCTCGTAGCGGCCGAAGACCACGAGCTCCTCGCCGGCGAAGAGGTCCGGCAGCCGGCCGGGGTAGACTTCAGTCAGCCGGACCGGCGCGCCCCCGATCTCCAGATCGGTCAGCACGGGGTGCGTCACCTTCGCGGCCAGCGTCGAGACCGCCCGCTCGACATCCTCCCCGGGCTCGACATACTCGGTGCTCCCCCGTCCCGCCTCGCCGAGCCGGTCGAGGAGGTACGTGTTTACGTCGTAGCCGACTCCGAAGGCGAATACCCTGGCCCGGCCCCGGTCGGCCTCCGCGGCAGCCGCGATCCGCTCCGGGTCCCGCTCGCCCACCGTCGGCAGCCCGTCCGTCAGGAAGAGCACGATCGGCAGCCGGTCCGACGGCGATTCCAGTCCGAACGCCGCCTCCAGCGCGCCGGCAATGTCGGTCCCGCCATCGGCCTCGAGGTCCTCGATCCAGTGTCGGGCGGCCCGCAGCTCCGCCGCGGACGTCCGCGACCAGCCGGTCGAGCTCACCCGCACCCGGTTGCTGAATGCCACGAGCCGGAACCGGTCCTCGGTCCGCAGCGAGCCCAGGAGCTGGCGGAGCGCCGCCCTGGTCTGCTCCAGCTTGTCGCCCGACATGGAGCCCGAAACGTCCACCACGGCCGTCACATCCCGGCCTGGCCCCTCCCCGTCCGCGGCGCCGGGTGACAGCGTCAGCATGAAGTAGCCGTCCTCGCCTACCGGCCGGTGGGTCGCGATGGTCAGCCCGATCCCGTCCGTCGCCAGGGGCAGGAAGAGGCTGAGGTCGCCGGTGAGGGCGCCGTCGGGCCGGGCCGCGAGCCGGACCGCGAGCCGACCGCCGCGTCGCTCGACCTCCAGCCCGTGGGTCGGCGAGAACGGCTCCCCGTACTCCGCCGCCGGGGCCGTCAGCTGGAACCGGATCGGAGCGCCGTCGCCTCCGCCCGGCACCGCGGGTCCAACCAGCGGCGCGAGTCCGCCCGGGACCCGGATCTGGCCCCGGTCCTGCCGCCCCGGGTTCCGCCGGCCCGCCGCGTACCGGAACTGGACCGACTCACCCGCCCGCTCCAGCACCTGTGTGTATCGCAGCGTGATCCGCCGCCGCTCCCCCGGCTGGAAGGGGAACACGCGGGCCCGGATCAGCCCGTGGCCGGCCAGCTCGATGAGGGCCGGGTCCCGGCGTCGTCGTACGATCTCCTCGTAGATGCGACGCGCCTCGTCCGCGTCCATGGTCTCGCCCCGCAGCTCCCGGTCACCCTGGTAGAGCGAGAAGTTCGAGAACACGGCCTCCCCCGGCAGCGCGTACAGGTAGTCGCCCTCGCCGAGACGGCCGCCCCGGTTCTCGAACCACTCCTCCACGACGACCTCGGCCACGCGGCCCTCGACCCGCACCGTCACGTCCGTCCCCAGCTTCACGACCCCGCCATCCGGCCGCAGCGGCTCGATCCATCCCTGCGCCGGCGCCGGGGCCGGACCCGCGACCCCGATTGCGGCCAGGGCCATCGCGGCGAACGCGCCAGCCCTCGTTCGTGTCTGCATCGTCTCACCCTCCGGTTCATGGTCTCCGGTCATGGGTGACGAATGAGTCCCGGCGTCTTGCACATCCCGGGAGGTCCCCGCGGAACGACGGGCCCGCTGAGGGGTGGCAAACACGCGGGGAACCGGCGATCATCTCGAGGGGTTTGGCCAACGCGATCGAGCGATGAGAGCATCATGATGGAAACCGGGAGGCGGACGATGGCTCGGGTGGGACAGGCGATCAGGCATGGGGGTCGGGTGGTGGTGGTCGCGGGCCTGGCGCTCCTGACGGCGGGCAGCGCGGCGGCCCAGACCGTTGGCGCCGCGCCCGGCGACTCGACCCCCCACAGCGATGCCCGCCTCGTCGTCGACGTCCCGGCCGTGCAGCCGGGGCAGCCCTTCACCGCCGGCATCCACGTCACCCTCGAGGACGGCTGGCACACCTACTGGCTGAACGCCGGCGACGCCGGCACTGGGATGCTCGTCGACTGGGGACTGCCCGACGGGTTCTCCGTCGACTCGCTCCGCTATCCCGTCCCCGAGCGGATCCCCTACCCGCCGCTCATGAGCTACGGGTACCACGACGAGGTCGTCTTCCTCGCCACGGTCACCCCGCCCGCGTCCATCGCCGGCGACTCGGTCCGGCTCCGCGCCGCCACCGATTTCCTGGTCTGCGCCGATATCTGTATCCCGGCCAGTGCGACGCTGCGGCTCACGTTGCCGGTCGCCGGCGCGGCGGGCCCCCGGGACCGCGCCCCGGGCTCGACCGACGAAGCCCGCCTCATCCGGCGGTTCCGCGACCAGATCCCGGTCGAGAGCGACGACTGGGCCTTCCGGGCCGCCCGGACGGACAGCGGATTCGTCCTGGCCGCCGACCCGCCGGAAGGGTGGGACGGCCGCTTCAACGGTGCCTACTTCTTCCCCGTCGACCCGACCACACTGGCGCACGAGGCGGAACAGCCCGTGGGGGTGGCCGGCCATGAGCTGCGGCTCGAGCTGAAGCGGTCCGACTACCTGTACGACGAGCCGGTCGCTCTCGAGGGCATCCTGGTGCTGCCGGAAGGGGCCGCGTTCGACGACGCCGGCCACCGCGGGATCGAGCTCACGGCCGCCGTCGAGGCCGGCGACGCGGCCTGGCTGGCCGAGCCCGTGACACCGCTGGCCCCACCCGCCGGGGCTGGACCGTCGGCCGCCGGGTCGGCCGCCGGGGGATCCGATGCCGGTCTCACACTCCTCGTGGCCCTCTTCTTCGCGTTCGTGGGCGGCATCATCCTCAACCTGATGCCCTGCGTCTTCCCCATCCTCTCCCTCAAGGCCCTCGGCTTCGCGAGCCGCGGCGGCGACCGGGCCGGGATGCGGGCCGACGGGCTGGCCTTCGGCGCCGGCGTCGTCGCGACGTTCCTGGTCGTGGCCGGCATGCTGCTGCTGGTCCGGGCCGGTGGCGCCCAGGTGGGGTGGGGCTACCAGCTCCAGAGCCCGGCCATCGTCGCGCTGCTGGCGGCCCTCATGGTCGGGATCGCGCTCTGGCTCGCCGGCGTGATCGAGCTCGGCGCGTCGCTCACCCGGCTCGGCGGGACCGGCGAGCAGGAGGGAGCCGGCGGGTCGTTCCTCACCGGCGTGCTGGCCACCGTGGTCGCCACGCCCTGCACCGCGCCGTTCATGGGCGCGGCCGTCGGCGCGGCGTTGATCCGGCCGCCCGTCGAGGCCCTCGCGATCTTCGCCGCCCTGGGCGTCGGCATGGCCGCGCCGTACGTGGTGCTCTCCTTCTGGCCCGCCCTCGCACAGAAGCTGCCCCGGCCGGGCCGCTGGATGGAGACGTTCAAGCAGCTGCTCGCGTTCCCGATGCTCGCCGTCGCGATCTGGCTGGTCTGGGTCTTCGGCCTCCAGGTCGGGATGGACGGCGCCGCGCGACTGCTCTTCGGCCTCCTCCTCCTGGCCCTCGCCGCCTGGCTCGTCGGACGGTGGCCCGCCGTCACCGCGTCCACACGGACACGGGTCCTGACCCGCGGCCTGGCCCTCACCGCCCTGGCCGGGGCCGTCGTGGCCGGCGCGACCGCCGTGCGGAGCGCCGAGGCGATGCCCACCACCGCCGAGGGCGAGGCTCTCACGTGGGAGCCCTACTCGGAGGAGACCGTGCAGCGGTATCGGGAGGAGGGTCGCCCCGTGTTCATCGATTTCACCGCGGCCTGGTGTATCAGCTGCCAGGTCAACGAGCGCGTGGCCCTCGAGACCGGGGCCGTGCGGAAGGCGATGCGGGAGTACGACGTCGCGCCGATCAAGGCCGACTGGACTCGACGGGACCCGGCCATCACGGAGGCCCTCGCGTCCTTCGGTCGCGCCGGTGTACCGCTGTATGTGCTCTACCCGGCCGACCCGGCGGGCGAGCCCAGGATCCTGCCGGAGCTGCTGACCCGGAAGATCGTGCTGGACGCGTTGCGGGAGACCCTCGATCCGACGCCCGCCGGGTGAGACCGGGACGGGGTGAGACCGGGACGGCGCACCAGTCGCCAGTTCTGACCCGTTTGGATATGTTCTTCGGGCACTTCGGGTCAGCTCCCGGGGGCGCGTGCGTCGCGGCGGCCATGCCGCGATGAGACGAAACTGTTGACGGGTGCGTCGTCCGCAGCCACGCTGAAGACAGACGCACTCCCGAGCACCGATCACACGGAGGACAATCATGTCCCATACCGCAATCAGGACCCTCCTCGTACTCATCCTCCTGGCCGGACTGCCGGCCTTCGCGGCCGCCCAGACGGCGCCGGAGATCGGGAGCGCCGCGCCGGTATTCGAGCTGCCGGATACCTACGGCGAGACGCACGACCTCGAACAGTACCGCGGCTCCTGGGTAGTCCTCGAGTGGCTGAACTACGGCTGTCCTTATGTCCAGAAGCACTACCGGACCGACAACATCCCGTCCCAGCAGGAGAAGTGGCGGGAGCGGGGCGTGGTGTGGCTGAACGTGGTCTCGTCGGCGCCCGGGAAGCAGGGGTACTACGAGCCCGACGAGATGAACGAGCAGTCCGCGGAGTGGGGCAACAATGCGGACGCCGTGCTGCTGGATCCGGCCGGCACCGTAGGGCGGCTCTACCAGGCCCGCACCACGCCGGAGATGTTCGTGATCGACCCCGACGGCGTGCTGGTCTACAAAGGTGGCATCGACGACGTGCCCACCAGCCGGGACGAGGATCTCGAGCGCGCCACCCAGCTGGTCGACCAGGGCCTCGAAGAGGCCATGAGCGGCCAGCCCGTCTCGGTCCCCGTATCCCGTCCCTACGGCTGCAGCGTGAAGTACCCGTAATACTGGACGCGAGTACCCTCACCCGAACGAGGAGTAACCTCATGCGTCACCTCCCACGCATCACCTCGAGCATCGCTGTCGCGGCCGTCCTGGCCGCCTGCGCCCCCGCCGACGAGGCACCGGCCGTCGACGACGAAACGACCGTCGACACCGCCGTGGCTGCGCCGGACGTGGAGCAGTCGCCAGCGCCGAACGCGACCATTCAGCTTTCCCTGCAGAACGGCCAGATCGTCGTCGAGCCCGACTCCCTCGAGGTCGAGCGGGGGGCCATGGTGCGCTGGGCGGGCGGCGAGGAAGCCGTATGGGTGGTCGCCTTCGCGGGCGGAACGCCGTTCCGGAACGGCCGACGGGTCTTCAACGGCGGCGGTCCGAGCAGCGCGGGCCAGGGCCCCATCAACCAGGACGCTCCGACCACGACCTACAAGTACTGGGTGTTCTACCCGGACGGTCAGGGCGGCTACCTGCAGCTCGACCCGAAGCTGGTGGTCATCGAGGATGAGGGAACGGGCGGGTCCGACTCGCTGTCGACCGACTAGACCCGGCGCCGGGGACGGCCCCGGCCCCGCTCGTACTGCGGCGATCCGCCTGGTCCGGCCCCGCTCAACCCGGGCCGGTCTCCAGGCCTACCAGTCGCCTGAACTCGGTATTGTCCCGCAGCCCCTCGAACCACCAGTCCTGCGCCAGATAGGTGGTGTCGGAGTCATAGGTCAGATACCGGCGAAGCAGGCGGATGGCCTCTCCTTCGTCGCCGATGAGGAGCTGCACTTTGGCCTCGTGCGACGCCAGGTGTGCCGGGGGCTCGGCCCCCCGCACGGCCCGGAGCACGGCCCGCGCGCTGTCGGCCATGCCGGCCCGGGCCAGGGTCTGTGCCAGATGGGCGCCCCCGAACATGCGCCACGTCTCCCGGCTGCGCTCCGACGACAGCTCGAGTAGCTCTCGGTACAGCTCCCAGGCCCGATTGACGTTCGGATGGACCTGGGGGAACGTGCCGAGGATGAGCAGCTTGCAGCGCACGAAATTGACGTTCTCGGGAAAGCGTCGTCGGCCTTCGTCACACCAGCGGATGGCCTCTTCCCGCGGGCCCAGCTGGAGCGTGGCGTAGAAGAGCGAGTGAAGGGAGCGTTCCTCGATTTGCAGGAAGACGTCGGAGTCGAACGCTCGCTCGGCCGCATCCACCGCCTCTGCGAAGCGGGCGTCCTGGATGAAGACCTCGCTCAGCTTCCACCAGGCGGCGGAAAGGTCGGGCTCGAGCTCGACCGCGCGCCGGAGGTCGGTCTCGGCGGCGGCCAGGAGGCCCGAGCGGCCGTCGACACCCGGCGTGCTCGCCAGCCGGAGCCGGACCCAGCCCCGCTGCTCCAGCACCTCGGCGAAGTCAGGATCCTCCTCCAGGATCGCGTCGGCACGGGCGATGGCTTCCCGGGCCCAGGCCGTGTCCATGGCTCCGGGCCGGGAGGCGAGGTACGACGCCAGCCGCCTGGCCACGCCGACACGGCCGAGTGCGGGCTCGGGCCAGTCCGGGTCGAGGGCGGCGGCCCTGGCGAGGAGCGAATCGGCCCGGAGGAGCATCAGCTCGCCTTCCCATCGGTTCGTCTCCCGGGTGGACTCCAGGGTCGAGACCAGCTCTTGCCCCCGCCGGTAGGCCGCCCATGCCTCGGCACTCGATGCTCCTTTCCGGGCCCCGCGGAGCTGGATCTCCCGGCCCAGGTGCTTGCGCAGCCCCCGTGCAACCGACACCGCGAGGGAGTCCTGGAATGCGAACGGGTCCTCGAGAGACCCTGCGACCACGCGAGAGTCGAGGTGGGACTCCGAGCCAGCGTCGATGATCTGGACCACGGCCCGCACGCTGTCGCCCGATCCGCTTACGCTCCCTTCCACCAGCGTGCCCACGCGCAGCAGCGACACGATCGAATCCGTCGACACCGGCTCGTGGCGGAACGGCTTGACACTGTTCCGCGCGCTGACCCTCAGCCCCGGGACAACGCCCAGCTCGTGGAGGAGTGACTCGGTCAGGCCCGCGGCCAGGTAGCCGAGGTCGCCATCGGGGCTGTGGTCGTCGAAGTACAGCACGGCGATCCTGCGCGGATCGAAGTCGGGGATCTCCGCGGCGGTCACGGGGACGATGTCGTCGGAGCTGAGCGTCCACGCGCTCCAGCCGAGGATCGCGCCGGACACGAGTACCACGGTCGCCGCAATGGCGCGGGTCCGCCGCCGTCGTGCCGGCGTCGAGGACGGGTCGCCGGGATCGCGCTCGAGGCCGGCGGTGCCGAGGTCGTACATCCAGCCGAGGAGCACCGCTACGGGGAACCCGGCGGCGACGAGGATGAGAACCACGAGGAGGGCGCCATCCGGCGCTCCCAGAGCCGGCAGCACGATGTCGGACAGCTCGATGATCGCGTAGGCCCCGATCAGGTACACCGCCGCAGCTCTGTACACCTTTCGACGCCGCAGCTCCGCGACGAGGGTGCCAAGCCGCTGAAGTAAACGCTGCATGGCAAGGAGGGAAGAAGGGGGGTTTGTCCTGCCGAAAGATGCGCCCGGGAGGTTCGGGACTGCAAGCATCCTCCGCTTTCCCTCGTCTTCAGGTCTCTATCCGGCGAGGAGATCGGGCAAGGGATCCCCGCAGCGGATCAACTGAGGGGAGAGGTCTCATGGCCCGAGGGGAGAGGGGGTGGTGGTCGCCTCTCCTTCGATGCCTTCGAGGACCTTGGACCGCTCCCTCGCCCGAAGGACCCTCGCTTCCGCCTTCGCCTTCCGCTTCCGCCCTCTCCCCCCCGAAGACCTTCGCGCCTCGAGACCCTGGCGCCCCTCCCCCTCCCAGGGGGGTCAGCGGGCGAATCGAGAGACCGCGGGGCACCGTGACCCCGTCCGCCACAGCGATGGAGACTCCCCTTTCCACGCTTCCTCGGAGGACACACCTTGTTCGGCGCCATGGTGAAACCGGACGAGCAGGCCGAGGCAAACGAAACGGGGCTGAGCACATTCGGCGGGGTCTTCACCCCGTCGATCCTCACCATCCTCGGCGTCATCATGTACCTGCGCTTCGGGTGGGTGGTGGGGAACGTCGGGCTCGTCGGCACCCTCGCCATCGTCACGCTGGCCACAGGCATCACCTTCCTGACCGGGCTCAGCATCGCCACCATCGCCACGGACCGCCGGGTCCGGATCGGCGGCGCCTACTACATGATCAGCCGCTCGCTGGGGATCGAGACCGGCGGCGCCGTGGGGATCCCCCTCTACTTCGCCCAGGCGCTGAGCGTCGCGCTCTACACCGTCGGATTCGCCGAGAGCGTGCACCAGACGTTCCCGGCCCTCGACCAGCAGATCGTGGCCCTCGTGGTCACCGTGGCCGTCGCGTTCCTCGCCCTCAAGTCGGCTGCCGTGGCCATCCGCGCCCAGTACGTGATCATGGCCGCCATCGCCATCTCCCTGGTCTCGCTGGTGGCCGGGAAGCCCCTCGAGCCCACGGAAATCGAGCTCTTCGGGGCGTCGCCGGCCCGGTCCGAGTCGTTCTGGGTGGTCTTCGCCGTCTTCTTCCCGGCCGTGACCGGGATCATGGCCGGGGTCAACATGTCGGGCGACCTGAAGGATCCGAGCCGGGCGATCCCCCGGGGCACCCTCGCGGCCATCGGCGTGGGCTACGTGATCTACATGCTGCTGCCCCTGGTACTCGCGGGGCGGGCGGACGCCACCACCCTCATCGAGGATCCCCTCGTCATGCGCCGGATCGCGTTCTGGGGCGACGCCATCCTCATCGGCGTCTGGGGCGCCACGCTGTCCAGCGCCGTGGGCAGCATCCTGGCCGCGCCCCGGGTCCTCCAGGCGCTGGCCCGGGACCGGATCCTGCCGCGCTCCCTCGGCTTCCTCGGCGCCGGCAGCGGCCCGGCCTACGAGCCCC
>CAYMLW010000130.1:0-10788 GCA_964391035.1 uncultured Gemmatimonadaceae bacterium | reverse complement strand
GGCCTCGCATTCGGCTACGTCCTCTTCAGTCCCGATGCCCCCCGACCCGGCCCCACACCGCTGGCCGCCGAGGCGGCCGCCGCACCCGGCGTGGCCGTGGTCCCGTTCAGCGTGAGCGGCCCCGAGCTCGACCTCTGGCGGGAGGGGCTGGTCGACCTCCTGGCCACCAACCTCGACGGGCTCGGCGGGCTCCGGGGCATAGACAGCCGCACGGTCCTGGCCCGCTGGTCCGAGGCCGTCCCGGCGGACGTCCGCCCCGACCTCGACACCATGCTCGGCGTGGCCCGGGCCGCCGACGCCCGCTGGGTTCTCATCGGCAGCGTGGTCGGCGCCGACCGGGTCCGCCTGGCCGCCGATGTCTACGACCTCGAGACGGGCGCCAAGCTCGGCACGGCGCGGGCGGATGGCGCGGCCGACGCGATGATGGCCCTCGTCGACGAGCTGTCCGTGGGCGTCGCCGCGCTGCTCCTGGATCGCGACCCGGATGACGGCGGCGTCCAGCACCTGTCCAGCGTGACGACGTCGTCGCTCCCGGCCCTCGAGGCCTACCTCCAGGGCGAGGCCCACTACCGGCGCGCCGACTACGAGCAGGCCATCGGGCGGTACGACGAGGCCGTGTCCGAGGACTCGACCTTCGCCCTCGCCTGGATGCGACTCCACGACGCGTACGGCTGGACGGACGTGGCCGGGGACGCGTACAACGAGAGCGCGGAGCGAGCCGCCCGGTACCAGGACCGGCTCCCGGCCCGCGAGAAGCTCCTCGTCCGGAGCGACGCCGCCTTCTCCCGGGGCACCCTGGACATGCTGCCGGAGCTGGAGGCCGCCGCCCGACGGTACCCCGACGACCCCGAGATCGTCTACGAGGTGGCCGAGTACTATTTCCATTTCGGCGGTCTGGCCGTCCCCTCGTTCGACTCCACCCTGGCCACGTTCGAAAAGGCCATCGCGCTGGACCCCACCTTCGGGCCCTACTACGTGCACGCCGTCGACCTGGCCATCATCACGGGCGACTCGGCCCGGGCCGCCGAGCTCCTCGACGCCCAGGCGCGCGTGGCCCCGAACGACCAGCATCACCCCGGCAGCCGGCTCGCCTTCGACCTCGTCTTCGGGGACGACGCGACCCGGGAGGCCGCCTGGGCCCGTCACGAGGCGCGACCCATGGAGACCGGCTGGGCGGCCGTGCCGCTGTTGGGGCTCCAGAACGCGCGGCTCCGGGAGAGGGTCGCCGAGATCACCGTCCCCACCGACGAAATCTTCGCCTCGGGGGCCTACACCGGAGCGCTCCTGTCACAGGGTCGCCTCCGGGAGGCTGCCGCATTCGTCAACGACCGGAATCCCGCCCGGATCGCGGAGCTGGTCCTGGTGCTCCGGGCCGCCCGCCTCCCCGTCTACCTCGAGACATGGCGGCCCCCGGCCCCCGACTCCACCACCCTGCCCTCCGCCCTGCTGAGCCTGGGCGTCGCGGCCATCGAAGGCGACCCCACCGCCCCCACCCTCGGCCCGGTCCTCGCCGAGGCCGATCGCCGCCGCCAGTCAGCCGCCTCGGCCGGGGACACGACCGAGGCCGGACGCTGGGCGGCGCTGGCTCGCGCGCTGGACGCGTACGCCACCTGGCAGGCCGGCGATGCCCGGGCCGCACTGCCCGGCCTCGAGCGGGCACTGGCCGGCATGCCCGCCTGGTCACCGGGCGAACACGAATGGCTCGCCCCGGCCAGCACCGTCCTCTGGTGGCTCGGCGAGGCGAACGCGGAGCTCGACCGCCTCGACCAGGCAACGGAGCGCTTCCAGCGGTTCTTCCCGGCCCCGGGCTTCGACGCCCTCGCCCAGTACCGCCTCGGCGACCTCTACGAGCGCCTCGACCGCCCCGACGACGCCCGCCAGGCCTACGCCGCGTTCCTCGACGCCTGGCAGAACACCGACCCCGAGCTCCAGCCCCTGGTCGACCACGCCCGGGACCGGCTCACGGGGCTCACAGAGGAAGATGAGTAGGAAGCGTTGCACAGGGGCGTTCCCGACCGCTACCCTGTCCCATCCGCCCCGGCCGTCGGCATCCCGGCGCCCGGCCACGTCTTTGCCGGACCACGCCGCGACGTGCCCGGCCTGGCAACGGAGACCCGCATGCGTATCCGCACCCTCACGCCGCGATTCCTCACACCCGTGCACGCCGGTCTCGGGGGCCTTGCCGCCCTGAGCGCCCTCGCCCTCGTTCTGGTGGCCCTCCCTGTCGCGGCCCAGAACGGCGCCGACGCGGTGGCGGTGGTCGACAACCGGCTCACCCTCGAGCACTACCTGGAGTGGGAGTCGGTCTCCAGCCCCCGCTTCTCCCCCGATGGCGACGAGATCCTCTTCACCCGGGGCCGGGTCGACAAGATCAATGACCGCTGGACCAGCGACCTCTGGCTCATGAACGCCGACGGCTCGAAGCTCCGGGCGCTGGTCGATGGCAGCGGCGCCGAGTGGTCGCCCGACGGGACCCGGATCGCGTACATCGCGGAGGGCGAGCCCGAGGGCAGCCAGGTCTTCGTCCGGTGGATGGACGCCGAGGGCGCCGTCAGCCAGGTCACCCGCGTCACCGAATCGCCGTCGAACCTGGCCTGGAGCCCCGACGGCCAGTGGATCGCCTTCTCCATGCTGGTCCCCGAGGACGCCGGCTGGAAGATCTCCCTGCCCGGCCGGCCCGAGGGCGCGAAATGGACCGAGGCGCCACGGGTCGTCGAGAGCGTGGACTACCGGCAGGACCGGCGCGGCTTTAACGACGCCGGCTACCGCCACCTCTTCGTGGTCCCCGCCACCGGCGGTACACCCCGTCAGCTCACCAGCGGCGACTGGGACCATGGCAGCCCCGAGTGGACCCCCGACGGCCGCCATATCCTGTTCTCGACGCTCCGGACCGAGGACGCCGAGTACGCGATCCGGGAGTCGGAGATCTACCGGGTCGACGTGGAGACCGGCGCCATCGAGCAGCTCACCACCCGACACGGCCCCGACTACGGCCCCGAGGTCTCGCCCGACGGCCGGCACGTTGCCTACATCGGCTACGACTGGAGCGATGACACCTTCCGGGAGAGCCGCCTCTACGCCATGGCTGCCGACGGCTCCGACGTCCGGGAGCTGGCCGTCGGCCTCGACCGCTCGCCCCGGGGCCTGATCTGGGACGACCGCTCCCGGGGCGTCTACTTCAACGTCGAGCGCGAGGGCGTCCGGGACCTCTACTACGCCCCCGCCGATGGCGGCGAGGCCCGCCGGATCACGAACGACACCCACATCCTCGACGTCCAGGACATGGACGGCCGGATGGCCGTCGGGGTCCGGGAGACCGGGACGCAGCCGGGCGACATCGTCGTCTTCGATCTGCGCCGGCCCGAGGGCATGACCCGGCTCACCGCCGTGAACGACGACATCCTCCGGGACGTCGAGCTGGGCGAGGTCGAGGAGCTGTGGTGGACCTCCACGGACGACCTCCGGATCCAGGGCTGGGTGGTCAAGCCGCCCGACTTCGACCCCGCGAAGCGATACCCCCTCATGCTCGAGATCCACGGCGGGCCCCACGCCATGTACGACGTGGGCTTCGACTACGACCGGCACGAGCACGCCGCCAACGGCTACCTCGTCCTCTACACCAACCCCCGGGGCAGCTCCGGCTACGGCAGCGCCTTCGGCAACGCCATCAAGAACGACTACCCGAACAAGGACTTCGACGACCTCATGAGCGGCGTCGACGCCGTCATCGAGCAAGGGTGGGTCGACACGGACAACATGTTCGTCTTCGGCTGCAGCGGCGGCGGCGTCCTCACCGCCTGGATCGTGACCCACACCGACCGGTTCCGGGCCGCGTCGTCCAACTGCCCGGTCATCAACTGGCTCAGCTTCGTGGGCACCACCGACAGCCCGTACTGGTACCACAACTTCGCCGAGATGCCGTGGGACGACCCGAGCGAGCACCTCCGCCGCTCCCCGCTCATGTACGTCCAGAACGTCACCACGCCCACCATGCTCATGACCGGCGAGCTCGACCTGCGCACGCCCATCTCCCAGACCGAGGAGTTCTACCAGGCCCTCAAGATGCGGAAGGTCCCCACCGCCATGGTCCGCTTCTACGAGGAGTGGCACGGCACCAGCTCCAAGCCCTCGAACCGCCTCCGCACCCAGCTCTACCTGCGCCACTGGTTCGAGAAGTGGGGGACCCACGACGACGGCTGACGGCTGACGGCTGGCGGCTGACGGCGCCGGCGGCGTCCGGGTTCGCGGCGGATCCGCGGGTTGCCGGAGGAAGCAGAACACATCTCTCGCGCGAAGCCGCGAAGGGAACCGCATTCGGGCTCGTTCTTCGCGGCTTCGCGGCTTCGGGTGACGGAACGATGCGTGCCGCGCCCGGAAGTATGACGGCCCACCGGCCGTCGGCCCTCAGCCGTCAGCCCTCAGCCGTCAGCCCTCAGCCGTCAGCCGTCAGCCGTCAGCCGCCAGCCGCCAGCCTGACACGCCGTCAGCCCGGATCGAGCATCTGCGAGATCCGATGCGCCACGTCCTCCAGGTGCGCCCGGGCCACGCTCTCCCCCACTCTCCGGGCGGCCGACTCCGCCTGCGTCGCCAGCCGCCGCATCTGGAGCCGCAGCAGCGGCCGGATGTCGGACCGGCTCACGTCCGGCGCCGGCAGGAACGAGCTCGACGGCGGCTCCTCCGTCAGCAGCTCCTCGACCTCCTCGAGGTACGCCCGCTGGAGCGCCCGCCGGTACGGGTCGCCGGCGGTGGTGGTGATCCGGCCCCAGACGGCGTCGCGCAGGTCGTCGAGGTAGTCGGCCAGCGGGTACGGGTCGTCGTCGCTGACCTCGAGGGACGCCAGCCGCCCGAGCCGCCGGGCGTCGAGCAGCCCGCCGAGGACGCGGCCCTGCCAGGTCGAGATCGTCTCGAAGGCGTCGTCGCCGATCAGCGACAGGATCTCCGGCTCCGCCAGCCACGTGGGCGGCTCGAAGACCTCCCGCTCGAGGAAGGCCAGCGCCCGCTCCTGCTCGAGCCGCGGCACGCCGTCGTAGACCGCGCCGGGCTGGTCGGCCGTCTTCAGGTCCACGTAGATCCCGCCGGGGATCGACGCCACGTGCCCCACGTACCGGTACCACTGGAAGACCAGCTCGCCGTACAGCTCCTCCAGGTCGCTGTAGTCCTCGCCCGGGTCCGTGGTCCACTCCACCAGGTTCCCGATCACCCGCTTCAGGTTCGCGATCCCCAGCGTGCTGGCCTCGACGTGGTCGTCGCCCAGGTCCTCCGTCTGGAGCCGCGGGTCCCAGATGGTCTCAGCCGACTGGGGCAGGTACCGGTAGAGCGGGTTCCCGGCCCGGGCCGTGATCCACGCGTTCAGGATCGGTTTCTCCGCCTCGTACGTCGCGACGTCCAGCACCCGGTAGCCCCAGTCGATGGCGTGGTGGTCGTACGGCCCCACCTGGCGGATGAAGTCGTCGCCCTCGAGCCCGTCGCCCGGCTGGGCGATGTAGTTCTGGCGGGCGTAGTCCATGATGGTGGGGGCGACGCCCATGGAGTCGGCGAAGGCCGGGTCCCGCAGGTCCGCCACGTCGTACGCGCTGCTCGAGATCATGTTGTGGGGCAGCCCCAGCGCGTGGCCGATCTCGTGGGCGATCACCTGTCGAATCGCCTCGCACATCAGCTCCCGGTCGATCGGTAAATCCCGCGCCAGGGGGTTCGCGGCGCCGGTCTCCAGCATCAACCGGTTGCGGTACGATCGCATGTGGTTGTGGTACCATACGATGTCGCTCTCGATGATCTCGCCCGACCGGGGGTCCGACACGCTCGGGCCCATGGCGTTCCGGGTCAGACTCGCCGCCCACCGGACCGTCGAGTAGCGGACGTCGCTCATGTCCCACTCCGGGTCCTCCTCCGGCCCCGGCGCGTCCAGCGCCACGATGGCGTTGCTGAACCCCGCTGTCTCGAACGCCGGCCGCCAGTCCTCGACCCCCTGCCGCACGCACTCCCGCCACTCGGTGGGCGTGGCCGGGTCGATGTAGTACGTGATCGGCTCCACCGGGTCCACGACCTCGCCGTTCCGGTACGCCCCCGGGTCGCTCGGCTCCAGACGCCAGCGCCGGATGAACGTCTCCTCCGCCGCCTTCTGGCGGTCCAGCCCGAAGTTGGTTCGGCTCACGCTGAAATAGCCCACCCGGTCGTCCGCCAGCCGCGGCCGCATCGGCTCGACCGGCAGCGCCACCATGGTCTGGTGCATCTCCACGCTCAGCGACCCCGTGTTGTTCCCTCGCGGCAGCTCCGTCGCGTCGAACGTCAACGAATGCCGAACGTCCACGTTCTCCGGGAACGACCGGGCGAAGACCACGAAGCTCCGGTCCCCGTCCAGCCGCCGCACCCCCAGCTCCCGCCGCTGGCCCGGCCGCAGCGGGCTGATGGCCTGCGTGTCGCCCTCGTACAGCTCCGTCACGTCTACCACCACCGCCGTCGAGTCCCCGTTCTCCGCCTCGATGTCGAACGACGCGATGATCGGCGCGTAGTTGTTGTTCACCACGCTGATCGAGATCGGCGTCGTGTCCGCCGCCACCTGCGCATACGACTGCTTCCGCAGCAGCACCCGCTCGCCACGACGCTCCCACGTCCATACCTGCTCCTGCACCTTGTGACCGGCGACGATGAACCCGCTGATGTCCCCCGGCACCCGGGCGATCCGGCTGATCACCAGCATCTCCCGGCCGAACAGCGTGTCCGGGATCTCGAACAGCAGCTTCTCGTCATCCCGATGGACCACGAACAGCCCGCTGTCCGCCGCGAGCCCTTCCGTCACCTCGGCATACGACTCCGCCGCGTCGTCCCCGGGACTCTCGCCGCCCGACCCGCCGGGCCCGCCCTGCGGCGAGGGCGAGGCCGCGGCGGAGCGGCCGGCGCACCCGGTCGTCCCCACCACCAGTGCGGCCAGGGCCAGCGCCATCAGACCACGGATCAATGCGCGGACCCGCTCCATCGTTCCGATCTCACGACTGAACGTCATCGTCACCTCGCTGCTGCGTTGTCTGCGGGGGGTCGTCGAATGATGTCGTCGTCACAACGTGTGGCCCGGAGGCCGGGCCCACAACGGGTTGGACGGGTGGAAGGGCAATCGGGTTGCGGCGGTGGGCCCGGCACTCGGAACGTACCGGCATTGCGTTCCCCGGTCCGACCCCCCTGATTCGTTCGTGGATATGAAGACCGTCTACTACACCGCCGCGAGCCTCGACGGCTACATCGCCGACCCGGACCACTCCCTGGACTGGCTCTTCCAGTTCGGCGACCCGGACCAGAGCAGCTTCACCGACTTCATCCGCACCGTCGGCGCCGTGGTCATGGGCTCCGGCACGTACGAGTGGCTCCTGGAGAATTACATCCACGCCGACCCCGACGCGCCCGAGCCCTGGCCCCACGACCAGCCCACCTGGGTCTTCACATCACGATCCCTGCCCACCGTCCCGAACGCCGACATCCGCTTCGTCGGCGGCGACCCGGCGCCCGTCTTCGCCGAGATGCGCGATGCGGCACCCGGCAACGACGTCTGGCTCGCCGGCGGCGGCGACCTCGCCGGCCAGTTCCACGAGCGGGGTCTCCTCGACGAGATCATCGTCACCATCGCCCCCATCTTCCTGGCCGGCGGCGCGCCGCTCTTCACCCGCCGGATCGTGGATCCGCCGCTGAAGGTCATCGAGCGGACCCCCCACGCCAACGGCCTGACGGAGCTGCGGCTCCGGGTGCAGAAGGCCACGTAGCCCGCGAAGCTTGCCCGTCCGCCCGGGCGGCCCCATCGATGGGTAGCCTCCGTTCCTGCGCCCCCTCCGGAAGGAAGCCCCGTGGCCACCCGCATCGAGTGGCGACGCATTCCGGACCGCCAGCACACCGGCTCCGTCGAGCTCCGCGCCGTGACCGGCACGCCGTTCCTCTACGTCCACCCCCGGGACCAGGCCGACGACCCACCGGCAGCAACGCCGCCTCCTGGTTCTTCGACCACCGCGACGCCGCGGACTCTCCCGACGTCGAGAACCCGACCTGCCACGTCCACGCCGAGCTGTGGGCCTACGCCCGCGGCCGCTGCTCCCGCCGGCGCCGCCGAGCACCGGATCGGGTACGCCAGCACCGGCTACAGCATTGGCGGCGGCCGCTCCCGCTTCGTCGCCTGGGGCGAGGTGGCGTTCACGATCACCGGCCCCGACGATGCCGTCCTCGTCGAGCCCCCCGGCGACGGCGTAGTCGCCCCCGTCGTCCTCCCCGGCGAGGAGGACGACGGAGACTGAGAGAGACCGCCCGTGTGAGTGCGCACCGGGGCGGGGGCGTACGAGTGCTCGTGCGAGTGCTCGTGCTCGTGCCCGTGCGAGTGCACGCCGGGACCTCCCCGCCTATCTTGAACCGGTCATCCCGTCCACAGCACCCGGAGCCACCCGCCATGCGACGCCGCATCCCCCAGATCCCCGCCGAGCTCCCGACCGCCGGCCGGGCCCTCCCTGCCGGCCTGGCCCTCGCCGCCGCCCTGGTCCTCGCCCTCGCCGCCTGCGCGCCCGACGACGACGAGACCGCCCGCTTCGATGTGGTCGAGGCCACCATCCCCGAGATGCAGGCCGCCATGGAGGAAGGCCGACTCACCGCCCGGGAGCTCGTCGAGGCCCACCTCCTCCGCATCGCCCTCTACGAGGAGCGGGTCAACGCCACCATCGCGGTGAACCCCCGGGCGCTGGCCATCGCCGACAGCCTGGACCGGCTCCGCGCCGAGGGCACCGTCCTCGGGCCGCTCCACGGCGTGCCCGTCGCCCTCAAGGACATCATCCACACCACCGAGATGCCGACCACCGGCGGCGCCCTCGCCTTCGAGGGCTTCACGCCGCCCTACCGGGCCACGCTGACCGAGAACCTCCACCGCGCGGGCGCCATCGTCCTGGCCAAGACGGTCCTGACCGAGCTGGCCAACTTCATGGCGTCGGGGATGCCCGGGAACTACAGCGCCGTGGGCGGCTACGGCCTGAACCCGTACGACCCCCGTCGGGACCCCCGGGAGGAGCGGGACGACGGCCGCCCCCTCATGGCGGTCCGGGGCTCGAGCTCGGGGATCGGCACCGCCATGAGCTTCTGGGCCGCCAATGTCGGCACCGAGACCTCCGGCTCCATCCTGTCCCCGTCCCACGCCACCATGCTCGTGGGCATCAAGCCCACCGTCGGTCGGGTCAGCCGGTGGGGCGTCATCCCCATCACCGGCGACCAGGACACCCCCGGCCCCATGGCCCGCACGGTCACCGATGCCGCCATCATGCTCGGCGCGCTGGAGGGCGACGAGCCCGACCCGAACGACGCCGCCACGTCCCACTGCGAGCCGCCCGCCGACGGCGACTACACCGCCTTCCTCGACCCCGACGGCCTCCAGGGCGCGCGCATCGGCATCCCCCGGGCCCTCTACTACGACTCCGTCCGGGTGCCCGGCTCCGACCGGTGGCGAGGCGGCCTCTCCGGCGCCGAGCGCGCGGTCATGGCCGAGGCCATCGCGGTCCTCACCGAGCACGGCGCCACGGTGGTCGACCCGGCGGACATACCCAGCGTCGTGGACCCGGACCCGGAGAACAACCTGCTGGCCGCCCCGGGCAGCAGCGTCCTCTCCTACGGCATGAAGCGCGACTTCAACGCCTGGCTCGAGACGCTCGGCGAGTCCGCTCCGGTGGAGAGCCTCACCGCCCTCCGGGAGTGGAACCTGGCCCACCGCCACGCCGGCTCCATGAAGTACGAGCAGGCCCGGATCGACGGCGCCGACGCCCTGGACCTCGAGGCGGACCGCGCCGCGTACGAGGCCGACCGCGCCCGGGACCTCCGCCTCACCGGCGAGCACGGCATCGACGAGGTCATGGCCGACCACGCCCTCGACGCACTCCTCTTCCCCGGCCCGGGCAGCGCCGGCATCGCGGCAAGGCCCGGCTACCCGACCGTCCTCGTCCCCTTTGCCCGCATCCCGCCCGACTACGACCCGCCGCTCCCCGACGGCTTCGAGCCCCGGCCGGCCCCGTTCGGCGTCGGCTTCACCGGCACAGCGTGCAGCGAGCCCCGCCTGATCGAGATCGCCTACGCCTTCGAGCAGGCCACCCGGCGGCGCGTGCCGCCACCCGACTTCCCGTAGCAGCCCGGCGGTGTTCACCACCCCCAGGGAGAGCGCCATGCGCGCATTGATCCTCGGCCTCATCCTCCTCGCCTCGGCCGCACGGGCCCAGGACGCACCCGCCCGGGCCCCGGCCACCTTCGCCGATCCCGACCGGGCGGCGCAGGTCGCCGCCACCGAGGCCACGGTCGCGTCCATGTTCCGCGACCACTGGCAGCGGTCCCACATGCCGGGCTTCGCCTACGGCGTCGTTCTCGACGGCGAGCTGGTCTACTCCGGGGCGTTCGGCCTCGCCCAGCTCGGCCACCCCACACGGCCCGACGGTCCCGCGCAGCCCGACGGACCCGCCGACCCGGTCCCCGCCGACACGCGCACGCTCTTCCGCATCGCCTCCATGAGCAAGAGCTTCACCGCCCTCGCCATCCTCCAGCTCCGGGACGAGGGTCGGCTCTCGCTCGACGACCCGGCATCCCGATACATCCCGGAGATGGCCGACCTCGACTATCCCGCCAGCGACGCGCCGGTCATCACCGTCCGCCATCTCCTGACCCACTCGGCCGGGTTCCCCGAGGACAACCCGTGGGGCGACCGGCAGCTGGCCGCCCCGGACCAGGAGCTCCGGGACCACGTCGCCGCCGGTGTGTCCTTCTCCAGTGTACCGGGCATCGCGTACGAGTACA
>CAYMLW010000129.1:0-10816 GCA_964391035.1 uncultured Gemmatimonadaceae bacterium | reverse complement strand
ATGGTGGACCCGGCCGTCTTCGAAGCCGTCGGGTACGACCCGGAGCGCTACACCGGCTTCGCCTTCGGGATGGGTCCGGGCCGGATCGCCATGCTCGTCTATGGCGTGCCCGACATCCGGATGTGGTACGAAGGGGACACCCGCTTCCTGGAGCAGTTCGCATGAATGTCAGCTACCGCTGGCTCACGGACATCGCGCCGGGGATCCAGGCATCGCCGGAGACCCTCGCTGACGAGCTCGGACTCCTCGGCGCGCCCGTCGAGTCCATGGAGCGGCCCGGCGCCGGACTCGACGACATCGTGGTCGGCCGCGTCCTCGAGTCCCGCCCCCACCCCGACGCCGACCGGCTCTCCCTCTGCCGGGTCGACGCCGGCGGCGATGCGGTCGAGGTGGTCTGCGGCGCCCCGGTCATCGAGGAGGGCGGCCTCTACCCGTTCGCCCCCGTCGGGACCACGCTGCCGGGGGGAATGGAGATCCGGAAGGCCGAGATCCGGGGCCAGGCCAGTGAAGGCATGCTGTGCAGCGAGCACGAGCTCCGGCTCGGCAAGGACGCCGCCGGGATCATGCGCCTCGCGGACGACCACGCCGTGGGGCAGTCCCTCGTCGAGGCCCTCGGCCTCGGCGACACCCGGATCGAGATCGAGGTCACGCCCAACCGGCCGGACCTGCTCTCGCACCTCGGCGTGGCCCGGGAACTCGCGCCCGACGGGCACCACGGGCTCGAGCTGCCGCCCTTCCCGGCGCCGGACACCGACGAGCGCTCCGACGCCACCCTCCCGCCCCTCGAGCTGCGCCGCGCCCCCGATGTCGGCACCGTGGCCGGCGCCGAGATCCGGATCGACGACACGGCCGGCTGCCCCCGCTACATCGCTGCGCTCATCGAGGGCGTCGAGGTGGGGCCCTCGCCGCCCTGGCTCGCCGCCCGGCTCCGGGCCATCGGCCAGCGGCCCATCAACAACGTGGTGGACGCGACCAACTACATCCTCCACGAGCTGGGCCAGCCGCTCCACGCCTTCGACTTCGACCGCCTCGACGGTCCCGCCATCGTCGTCCGACGGGCGGAGCCAGGCGAGACCCTCACCACCCTCGACGACGTGGACCGGAGGCTGGACCCCGACACCCTCGTGATCGCCGACGCGTCCCGGCCCGTGGCCGTGGCGGGCGTCATGGGTGGAGCCGACAGCGAGGTCTCGGTCGCCACCCGTCGCATTCTGCTGGAGTGCGCCTACTTCGACCCCCGCACCGTGCGCTCCGCGGCCCGGGGCCTGGGCCTCTCGA
Source organism: uncultured Gemmatimonadaceae bacterium (assembly GCA_964391035.1). Classification (GTDB taxonomy): domain Bacteria; phylum Gemmatimonadota; class Gemmatimonadetes; order Longimicrobiales; family RSA9; genus JAWVYT01. The sequence goes on along the minus strand of CAYMLW010000129.1, from coordinate 9,538 downwards.
CCGACGCGAGCTACCGCTTCGAACGGGGCACCGACATCGAGGGCATGGGACAGGCGGTCCACCGGGCCGCCGAGCTGATCCATGCCGTGGCGGGTGGGCGGATCGAGCCCGTGGCCGTCGATGTCTACCCGTCGCCGCAGGCGCCGCCCCGGGTATCGGTCCGGCCATCCCGGGTCGAGACGGTCCTGGGCGAGGCCATCGACGGCGACGAGATCGCGGGGCTCCTCGCCCATATCGGCTTCGAGCTCCAGGAGAGGGACGACCACGCCCTCGTCTTCCAGGTGCCCGGCTTCCGACGCCACGACGTGACTCGCGAGGTAGACCTCATCGAGGAGATCGCCCGCCGCTACGGCTACGACCGGTTCGACGACGCACTCCGCCCCTTCCGGCCTACGGCGCTGCGCGACCATCCGCTCTCCGCCCTCGAGGACGAGCTCCGGACCTTCCTGGCCGCCCAGGGGCTCCTCGAGACCCGGAGCATCTCCATGGCGCCGGAAGGGGCGGGCGAGGTCCCGCTCCTGCGGCCCCTCTCCGCCGACGAGGGGTTCCTCCGATCGACCCTCGCCTTCGGGCTCGCCCGGGCCGTCGAGCTCAACTTCGCCCGGGGCGTCCGGGACGTCCGCCTCTTCGAGATCGGCACCACCTTCCACCGGGGCGCCGCGGGCGAGCGACCGGACGAGGAGACCCGAGTGGCCGTCGTGATCACCGGCAGCGCCCGGCCCGGCCACTGGAGCGACGACGCCCCCGACGCCGACATCTGGGATCTGCGGGGCCTGGCGGAGACACTGATGGCGCGGCTGGATCCGGAGGGCGTCGTGCGACCGGGCCCGACGGAGCCCGGCCGCACGGTGGGGGAGGGCGACGGGGAGCGAAGCCCCGGCGACCCGGGGCCCCTGGCGCTGCCCGGCTTCTACCGCCCCGGCACCGTCCTCGAGCTCCGGTCCCGGGGCGTGGGGGTCGGGGTGGCGGGCGAGCTGTCGCCGGATGCCGTGGACGCGCCCGCGTGGGCGGCGCCCGTCTATGCGCTGGAGGCGCGGCTCACCGAGCCCATGACGGAGCGGCGGCGGCCGACCCTCGAGCCCGTGCCGAGCCAGCCGTCCAGCGACCGGGACCTGGCGCTGCTGGTCCCGGTCGGGGTGTCGGCCGGCGACGTGGCGAAGACGATCCGATCGTCGGCCGGGGCGCTGCTGGAACGGCTCGATGTCTTCGACCTCTACCAGGGGAAGGGCATCCCGGAGGGCACCCGGAGCGTGGCCTACCGACTGGTGTTCCGGCACCCGGATCGTACCTTGAAGGATGCCGAGGTCGACGAGGTGGTCGCCCGGGTCCTCGAGGAGCTCAGGGATGCGCATGGCATCGAGCGACGCGGCTGAGCCGGACGGGTCGGGGCTGCCGGAGGATTTCACGCGCCTCGAGGCCGCCGTGGCGCGCCTGCTGGATGAGATCGCCGGGCTGCGGGCGCGGGCCGAGATGGCGGAGAGCCGGGCCAGAGAGCTGGAGAAGACACTGCGGGACATGACCAGCGGCCGCCTCGACCCGATGGAGCTGAAGAGCGGGCTGCGGGAGCTGGAGGACGAGAACCAGGAGCTGCGACGTCGCATGGTCGGAGCGCAGGACCGGATCCGCCGCCTCATCGCCCGCTTCGACTTCCTGAGCGAGGAGCTGTGACAGGCGAGAAGAGCGTCACGACCGTCGAGATCGCCGGGGACGAGTACACCATCCGATCCGAGGCGTCCGCCGAGTACACCCGCGAGTGCGCCCGGTACGTGAACCGGACCATCGAGGAGATCATGTCCCGCGGCGGCCTCGTGGAAGCCCACAAGGCCGCCATCCTCGCCGCCATGGCGCTGGCCGATCAGCTCTTCCAGGCACGGAAGGACACAGAGACGCTGCGCCGGACGCTGGCCGAGAGGACGGCTCGGCTGCTCGACGAAATCGACCAGCGCACCCCCGGGTCCGGCCTTGCATCCGTCGACTGACCTGCCCTAGCTTTTCTCATTCCGACAGTGGGTCTGTCGGTCCGTCGGACAGGACCCGGCGACGTTTCGCATTGCCTGCCGAGGCGCCCCGCGCCTTTGTTGGAGCTATCCATATGGACAACCCTTACGTGGTGGCGATTCTCGCCGCCCTCGTCGGCCTGCTCGTGGGCTGGCTCGCCGAGCGCCTGCGACTGCGCAGCGCCCGGGCCAGCGCGGGCGACGAAGCCGATCGCATCCGGCGGGCGGCCGAAGAGGACGCGGAGCGGCTTCGCAAGGCCGCCGAGCTGGAGGGTCGGGAGTCCGCCGTCCGGACGCGGGAGGAGTGGGAGCGGGAGGAGGGGCGTCGGCGGGAGGAGCTGGAGCGGGCCGAGGCGCGACTGGACGAGCGGCGCACCAATCTCGACCGGAAGTTCGACACGCTGGAGGCCCGGGAACAGCAGCTCGCGGAGCGGGAGCGGGCACTGGAGGCGCGGTACGAGGAGGTCGAGGCCGCGGCAGGGGAAGTGAAGGGACGGGTCGTGGAGGCCCGACGTCGCCTGGAAGCCCTGGCCGGGCTGTCCGCCGACGAGGCCCGGGAGCAGCTCGTCAGCGAGATGGAGGATGAGGCCCGGGCGGAGGCGGCCAACACGCTCCGCTCGATCAAGGAGGAGGCCCAGCGCGACGCCGAGCGGGAGGCCAAGAACATCATCGGCCTCGCCATACAGCGGGTCGCCGCGGACCACACGGCCGAGAGCGTCGTCTCCGTGGTCACGCTGCCCTCCGACGAGATGAAGGGCCGGATCATCGGCCGCGAGGGCCGGAACATACGGGCCTTCGAGCAGGCCACCGGCGTGGACGTGGTCATCGACGACACCCCGGAGGCCGTGGTCCTCTCGGCCTTCGACCCCGTCCGCCGGGAGATGGCCCGGATCGCCCTCGAGAAGCTGGTCGAGGACGGCCGCATCCACCCTGGCCGGATCGAGGAGGTCGTCGAGCAGAGCCGCGGCGAGGTCGAGCAGGGAATGGTCCGGGCGGCCGAGGAGGTCCTCTACGACCTGGGCATCCACGGCGTGGCGCCGGAGATCGTCAGGGTGCTGGGCCGCCTCAAGTTCCGCACGTCGTACGGCCAGAACCAGCTCCTCCACTCGAAGGAGGTCGCGATCCTGGCCGGCAACATGGCCGTCGAGATGGGCCTCGACGCACAGCTAACCCGGCGCATGGGGCTGCTCCACGATGTCGGGAAGGGGCTGACCCACGAGCAGGAGGGCACCCACGTCGAGCTCGGCTACGCCCTGTGCAAGCGCCACGGCGAGCCGGACATGGTGCTGAACGCCATCAGGGCGCACCACGACGAAGAGCCGCACCACTATCCCGAGACGTTCCTGGTCACCGCCGCCGATGCGATCAGCGGGGCGCGGCCCGGGGCCCGGCGGGAGATGTTCGAGACGTACGTGAAGCGGCTCGAGAAGCTGGAGACCATCGCCCAGGGCTTCGACGGCGTCGAACGCTGCTACGCGATCCAGGCCGGTCGCGAGATCCGGGTCATGGTCGACCCGGAGAAGGCCCGCGACCAGGACATGGCCGCGCTGAGCGAGAAGATCGCCCGGACCCTCGAAGAGGAGCTCCAGTACCCCGGCCAGATCAAGGTGGTGGTCATCCGGGAGACACGGGCCGTAGATTTCGCACGCTGACGGCTGACGGCTGACGGCTGACGGCTGACGGCTGACGGCTGACTGCTGACGGCTGACGGCGTGAGGCTGATACGTTACGGTGGGTAGGGGCACGGGCACGCGTTGAACAGTCCACGCCCCGATCCGGCCACGCCCCCGGGAACGCGATGGGCGGGTAACGTGAAGAGCGGGCAACGTGAAGAGAGCGGGTGGGGTGGGGTAGGGACTTAGATCTCAAATCTTAGAATCCTAGATCTACTATGGCGAACATCATAGATGGGCGGGCGCTGGCGAAGGAGATGCGGGAAGAGATCCGGGCTGAGGCCGGGGCCTTCTTCGAGGAGACCGGGTCGAAGCCCGGGCTGGCCACGGTCCTGGTAGGCGAGGACCCGGCGAGCCACCAGTATGTACGGATGAAGAACAAGGCTGCGGAGAAGGCGGGGTTCAACTCCCGTCAGATCACGCTCCCGCTGGACACGCCCCACGAGGAGCTGCTGGGTCTGGTCGAGGGGTTGAACGCCGACCCGGAGATCCACGGCATCCTGGTCCAGCTCCCGTTACCGGATCAGATCGACGAAGAGGCGATCCTCGAGGCCATCGATCCGGCCAAGGACGTGGACGGGTTCCACCCGATCAATGTCGGTCGGCTCGCCATCGGCGATGAGGACATCCTGGCCCCGTGCACGCCCGCCGGCATCGTCGAGATGCTGGTCCGCAACGGCTACGACCCATCGGGCAAGCATGTCGTGGTGATCGGCCGGTCGAACATCGTGGGCAAGCCCCTCGGGCTGCTCCTGCTCCGGAAGGCCCGGGGCGGGAACGCGACCGTGACCATCGCCCACAGCCGCACGCCGGACCTCGGAGCCATGACCCGGGACGCCGATATCGTGGTGGCTGCCGTCGGCCGGCCGAACACGGTGACCGCCGACATGGTGAAGAAGGGCGTGGTGGTGATCGACGTCGGCTCCAACCGAATCGACGATCCCAACGACGAGCGCGGCTACCGCTGGGTCGGCGACGTGGACTTCGACGGCGTGGCCGAGGTGGCGGAGGCCATCACACCCGTACCCGGCGGCGTCGGACCCATGACCATCACCATGCTCATGAAGAACACGCTGGAGGCGGCCAAGCGGGCCCGGGTCCCGGAGGGCGCGGGCAGCGGGTGAGCGGTCCTCTCGACCTGTTCGCCGCGGCGGAGGCCGAGCGGCAGACCCGGCAGGACGACGAGTCGCAGCGGGGCGAGGCGCGCGTCACGTACAGTGTCAGCAGCCTGAACCGGCTGGTCCGGGAGCTCCTGGACCAGTCGCTGCCCCCGTTCTGGGTATCCGGCGAGGTGGCCAACTGGACCCGCTCGGCCCGGGGCCACTGCTACTTCTCGCTCCGGGACTCCGAGGCCCAGGTCCGGTGCGTCCTCTTCTCGAGCGACGCCCGCCGGCTGCCCACCGAGCCGGAGGAGGGCATGAGCGTCCGTGTTTTCGGCTCCGTCACGCTGTACGAGACGCGGGGCGACTACCAGCTCATCGTCCGAGACGTCGAGGCCACCGATGCCGGCGGCCTCTGGCGCCTCGCCTTCGAGAAGCTCCGGCTCAAGCTCGAGCGGGAAGGGCTCCTGGCGCCCGAGCGGAAACGACGGCTGCCCCGCAGCCCGGCCCGGGTGGGCGTGGTCACCTCGCCGGTGGGCGCGGCCATCCACGACGTGGTCCAGGTCATCGAGCAGCGCGCGCCCTGGACCACGGTGGTGCTGAGCCCGACCCGGGTCCAGGGCGATGGCGCGGAGCTCGAGATCACCGCGGCGCTGAACCGGCTGGCCGAACACGGCCGGGTGGACGTGATCATCGTGGGCCGCGGCGGTGGGTCGGTGGAAGACCTGTGGTCGTTCAACCGTGAGGAAGTGGCCCGGGCCATCGCGGCGTGCCCGGTCCCGGTGGTGAGCGCGGTGGGTCACGAGGTGGACGTGACCATCGCGGACCTGGTGGCCGATCAGCGGGCGGCCACGCCGTCGGCGGCCGCGGAGCGGATCGTGCCCGATGCCCAGGAGCTGCGTCGGCAGCTCCGGACCGGCCGGGCCCGACTGGAGGGGGCAGCGCGCCGGACCGTGGACGATCGACGCCGCCGGGTGGAGGGCCTTGCCGCGGCGCTCGAGGCGTGTGCCGGGGACCTGATCGCGGAGCGGTCGGAGCGCCTGGCCCGGGCCGCGGAGAAGCTGGAGACGCTGTCGCCGCTGGCCGCCCTCCGGCGGGGCTACGCCGTGGCGCAGGCGGATGACGGCCGGATACTCCGGCGGGTGGCCGATTTCGAGAAGGGCGCGTCGTTCCGGCTCCGGGTCGCGGACGGCCGAGTGTACAGCGCGGTGGAAGGGATCGACGCCGATGAGTGAGGAACGGGAAACCCTCGATACCCGGCTGGAGAAGCTGGAGTCCATTGTCGAGCGCCTGGAGCGTGACGAGTTGGAGCTGCAGGAAGCCCTGGACCTCTTCGAGGAAGGAATCACCCACGTGCGCGCCGCGTACCGGGTCATCGAGGAGGGGCAGCTCCGGGTCGAGAAGCTGGTGGTCGACGTGGAGGGGGAGATTACCCTCGAGCCCCGGCCGTCGGGCGAGTGAGCGCCGGACCGCTCGAGGCGCTCCTGGAGCGAGAGCGGGAACAGGTCGAGGAAGGACTCCTCACCGCCCTCGAGCCGCATCCCGACCATGCCGGCCCGGCCACCCTCGTCGCCGCCGCGCGCTACGCCATCGAAGGCGGGGGGAAACGGCTCCGTCCCGTCCTCTGCGTGGCCGCCTGGGGCGCGTTCCGGGACGACCGGCCCGCCCCGCTGTACCGACTGGCCGCGGCCCTCGAGCTGATCCATACGTACTCCCTCATCCACGACGACCTGCCCCTCATGGATGACGACGACATCCGCCGCGGGCGCCCGGCGACCCACGTGGTCTATGGCGTGCCGGCTGCCACGCTGGCCGGGGCGGCGCTGATCCCGCGGGCCGCACGGGTGGCGGACGCCGCCGGTCGGGACCTGGGCCTGTCCTCGGGGGTACGAACCGAGTTGGTCACCACCCTCTGCCGCGCGGCGGGGGGTGGGGGTATGGTCGGGGGTCAGGTCCTCGACCTGGAGGCCGAGGGCCGGTCGGTGTCGCTGGAAGAGCTGGAGGCCATCCACCGGCGCAAGACCGGCGCACTGCTTACGGCCGCGCCCGTCCTCGGAGGGATTGCCGCCGGGGCCGGGGGCGTGGCACGGGATGCCCTCACCCTGTACGGCACGGCGCTCGGGCTGGCGTTCCAGGTGACGGATGATATTCTGGACGTGACCGGCAGCACGGCCGTGTTGGGCAAGACGGCCGGTCGGGACACGGTGCTGCACAAGGCGACGTACCCGGCGCTGGCCGGGATGGAGGCGTCCCGGCTCCGGGCGGAGGAGCAGGTGGAGATCGCCATTGCGGCGCTGGGCGCCGCGGCGATCGATTCGGAGGAACTACGGGCGCTCGCCCGGTACGCGGTCGAGCGGGATCGATGAAGCACGGGAGGCCAACGTGGCGTTGCTGGACGGGATAGCGTCGCCGTCGGATATCCGACGGCTCGACGTGTCGGAGCTCGAACCCCTTGCCGCCGAGGTCCGGCAGCGGTTGGTGGACGTGATCAGCCAACTGGGCGGGCACTTCGCACCGGGGCTCGGCGTGGTGGAGCTCACCATCGCCCTGCACTACGTGTTCGACACGCCCGCAGACCGCCTGATCTGGGACGTGGGTCACCAGGGCTATCCCCACAAGATCCTGACCGGGCGCAACGACCGGTTCCCGACCATCCGTCAGAAGGGTGGCCTGTCCGGGTTCCTCAAGCGCGACGAGTCCGAATACGACCACTTCGGCGCGGGCCACGCCGCCACGTCCATCTCCGCCGCCTTCGGCATGGCCACGGCCCGGGACCTCCTGGGCGACGACTACAAGGTCGTGGCCGTCATCGGCGATGGCGCGCTGACCAGCGGGATCGCCTACGAGGCGATGAACAACGCGGGCCACACGGAGCGGGACCTGATCGTGGTCCTGAACGACAATGACATGTCCATCGCCCCGAACGTCGGGGCCATGAACCGCTACCTCACACGGATTCGGAGCAACCCACTCTACAACCGGGTGCGGGAAGAGCTGAAGGGTCTGGTCCATCGCCTGCCCGAGCCCATGGAGCAACTGGCCGTCAGGCTCGATGACAGCCTCAAGAACATGGTGGTCCCGGGCATGGTCTTCGAGGACCTGGGCTTCCGCTACGTGGGACCCGTGGACGGCCACGACGTCTCCGCCCTGGTCGACACGCTCCGGAACGTGAAGAGCATGCAGGGCCCGCGGGTAGTCCATGTCCTGACCCGGAAGGGGAAGGGGTACCCGCAGGCGGAGGAGGATCCCGTTGGCTGGCACGGCGCCAAGCCCTTCGACAAGATCAGCGGCGAGATTCACAAGAAGGCAGGCGGGCTGCCCCGCTACACCAATGTCTTCGGCCGCGGACTGGTGGAGCTCGGCGCCACGAACGACAGGCTCGCCGTCATCACCGCCGCCATGCCCGGCGGCACGGGGACGGGGGCGTTCGGGAAGGAATTCCCCGACCGCTTCTTCGATGTCGGCATCGCCGAGGGTCACGCCGTCACCTTCGCCAGCGGCCTCGCCGCCGAAGGGATGAAGCCCGTCGCGGCCATCTACTCGACCTTCCTCCAGCGAGCCTACGACTCCATCATCCACGACGCGGCGCTCCAGAAGCTCCCGGTCGTGCTGGCCATGGACCGGGCCGGGCTCGTGGGCAACGACGGCCCTACCCATATGGGGCTCTACGACATCGCGTACCTGTTGACGCTGCCGAACACCGTGGTCACCGCACCCAAGGACGGCGCCGAGATGCTCGCGCTCCTGCGCCTGGGGGTCGAGCACGAGGGCGGCCCGTTCAGCCTCCGCTACCCCCGGGATACCGTCCCGTACGACACGCCGGCCATGGACGAGATCCCAGCGATCGAGTTCGGCCGCTGGGAGGTCCTCCGGGAGGGCTCCGACATCGCGCTCCTGGCCACCGGGACCATGGTCCTGCCCGCCGTCGCGGCCGCCGAGAAGCTCGCGGCGCAAGGGGTCGACGCGTCCGTGGTCAACTGCAGGTTCCTGAAGCCGATGGACGAGGACACTCTGGAATGGGCCCTCGCCGAGCATCGTACCCTCCTCACCATCGAGGAAGGAATCGTCGTGAACGGGTTCGGCGCCGCCATCGCCGCCCGGGCCGCCGACCGGGACAGCCGGAACCGGCCACGGGTCCGCGTCATGGGGGTCCCCGACCGGATCGTCGACCACGCCGCCCGCAGCGAGCAGCTCGAAGAGGTCGGCCTCACCCCGGACGGGATCGCCGCGGCCGCGCTGGAGCTGGTGCCCCTCGGCGTCTCGAGCGCGCGCGACACCGCGTGATGGCCGGCGAGCCGCCATTCCGCCGGATCGGGATCGTCGGCCACACCCTCGACCCGGCGGTGGAGAGCGTCGCGGAGTTCATTTCCGGGATGGCCGAAGAGCGCGGACTCATCCTGTATCCGGAGCCCGCTCTGCAGGATCTGTTCGTGGGCGCGGGGGAATTCGTTCCCCGGGACATCGACCTCCTCCTCAGCCTCGGCGGCGACGGCACCCTCCTGCGCGGCGCGCGCCTCGTGGCGCCCCACCACACGCCCGTCCTCGGTGTCAACCTCGGCCACCTCGGGTTCCTCACCTCCATCGGGCCCGGCCGGCTCGAGGAGGGCTTGAACGCCGTCATGGCCGGCGACTACTGGCTCGACCGCTACGACGTCACCAACAGCCAGACCGGCATCGTGCAGGGCGCCACCTACTCGGTCGTCAACGCCCAGTTGCCGGCGATCATGCTGCTGATCCTGATCGCACTGCTGACCGCGGGGCTGTACCT
>CAYMLW010000128.1:0-10825 GCA_964391035.1 uncultured Gemmatimonadaceae bacterium | reverse complement strand
GGCTCCCTGAAGGAAGACGCCGAGAACCTGGCCGCCGAGAAGCTCTACGAGCTGGAGCGGGTCTGGGAAGCGCAGCACCGGATGTCGCAGGCGGAAGCCCACGTCCACTCGGTCCTCTTCCGTGAGGAGACGCGGTGGCCCGGGTACTACTTCCGTGCGGACAAGCCGACCATGGACAACGACAACTGGTTGGCCTTCTGCAACTGCAGGTACGACCGCGAGACGGGCGAGTGGGAGATGATCAAGCGGCCCGTCAAGTACATCACCACCGAGTCGCCGAAGCTGGCGGAGCCGGTGGCGGCAGGTTGACGCCGCGAGTCGGCGGGGCGCGCCAGCAGGGGCGCCCCGTCGGCCGGTAGTGCAGTAGCGAGCGGCATCGCAGGAACGCAGGACCGGAAACAGGGGCGTGGCGCTCCGGGCGGTGATGAGGCTGCCCGGGGTCGCTCCGGCCCGCCAAAAGGGGGTCAAGGGGGTCATGGAAGCCTTGATGGAGGAACGCCAGACCACGTGTCCGCATTGCGGGGAGCGCCTGCTCAAGTGGCAGGTACCGGACGGGGCGAGCTGGGAAGAGGAGTACTTCCTGGTGTGCTTCAACGATCAATGCTCCTACTACCTGGACGGCTGGACGTGGATGCGTGAGCAGTACCGCCAGGAAGCCTCGTATCGATACGCCTACAGTCCGGTGCAGGACGCTTCGCTCATGATCCCCGTGTGGTCGGACAGGGCCACCCGGGAGATGATCATCGCGGAGGACGAGGAGGCCCAGCCATGAGTGGCCCGGCGAGCTCGGCGGATCAGGCGAGGCTGGAGGAGAAGATCCTGGAGCAGCACACCCGTCTGGGGACGGACGACACGTTCCGGTTCGGTTGTCACCCCGGGGTGTCCTGCTTCAATCACTGTTGTAGCGACGTCAACATCTTCCTTTCTCCCTACGACGTGCTGCGCCTGAGGAAGCGGCTGGGCATGGGCTCGACCGAGTTCCTCGAGAAGCACGTACTCCTCCCCATCCAGAAGGACATGCGCACTCCCGTCGTCGTGCTCCGCATGAACGACGACGAGGGGAAGAGCTGTCCGTTCGTGACGGAGGCCGGGTGCGGCGTCTACGAGGATCGGCCGTGGCCGTGCCGGATGTATCCGGTCGGGCTGGCCGCCTCGCGGGACACCCCGGACGGCTGGAGGGGCGAGCGCTTCTACTTCCTCATGGAGGAGGAGGGATGCAAGGGGTTCGAGGAGTCCAGGGAATGGACGATCCGGGAGTGGATGGATGACCAGGGCGTCGAGGACTACGACCGCTGGGGCGAGGCGTACAAGGAGCTGACGCTGCACGAGTACTTCGAGCACAATGGCACCCTCTCGCCCGAGCGGCTCGAGATGTTCTACACGGCGATGTACGACCTCGACAAGTTCCGGACCTTCGTGTTCGAGAGCTCGCTGCTCCGGAAGTTCGAGGTCGACGAGCACTTCGTGGAAGAGATGCGCGAGAGCGATGAGGCGCTCCTCCGCTTCGGTTTCCTCTGGCTCCGGTTCGCCCTCTTCCGGGAGGCGACGATGAAGTTGCGGGACGAGGCGCTGGAGGAGGCACAGGACCGGCTGGAGCGGCGGATCATCGAGAAGCAGCGCAAGACAGCCCAACCCGCGCAGGGAGAGGCGCGATGAGTGAGAACGGAGCACGGGGAAGGATCCTCGTAGTCGGGGGCGGCATCAGCGGGATCACCGCGGCCGTCGAAGCGTCGGAGGCCGGGGCCGAGGTGGTGCTGGTGGAGAAGGAGGCGTTTCTGGGAGGGCGCGTCGCCCGGAGCAACCAGTATTTCCCGAAGATGTGCCCGCCGACCTGCGGCCTCGAGATCAACCTGCGTCGGGTGAAGTCGAGCCCGCGGATCCGGGTCCTGACGGGGACGGAAGTCGAAAAGGTCACGGGCGAGCCGGGACGCTACCGGGTCGCGGTGCGGAAGAACCCGCGCTACGTGCGCGACAGCTGCACGGCCTGCGGCGACTGTGTCGAGGTCTGTCCCGTCGAGCGGCCGGACGCCTTCAACCTGGGGATGGGCACGACCAGGGCGGTCTACCTCCCCTTCCCCATGGCGTATCCGTTCCGATTCGTGATCGACGGCGAGGCCTGCCTGGGCGAGGCGGAGTGCGGGAAGTGCGTCGAGGCGTGCGCGTACGACGCCATCGACCTCGGCATGGAGGCGGAGACCGAGGAGCTGGACGTCCAGGCGGTGATCTGGGCCACCGGGTGGGACCCGCCGGACGCGACCCGGTTCGAAGGGCTCGGCTTCGGCACGCACCCGGATATCATCACCAACGTGATGATGGAGCGTCTGACCGCACCGTCCGGCCCCACCGGCGGCGCGCTGCGCCGGCCGTCGAACGGCGAGGAGATTCGCTCGGTCGCGTTCGTCCAGTGCGCGGGCTCACGGGACGAGAACTACTACAAGCAGTGCTCCGGCGTCTGCTGCATGGCAGCTCTCAAGCAGACCCGCTACGTCCGGGAGCGCTACCCGGACGCGGAGATCCACGTCTTCTACATCGACATCCGGGCGCCGGGGCGTCTCGAGGACTTCTTCGCCCAGGTGCAGGAGGACGAGAAGGTGACGCTGATCAAGGGCAAGGTCGCCAGGGTCTCGCCGAACGGCGACGGTCTCAAGGTGGAGGCCGAGGACGCCCTCTCCGGCGAATTCGTCGACGAGACGGTGGACCTGGTCGTGCTGGCCACGGGGATGATCCCCACGGGTGCCGGGGCGGCCGAGGTCGAGGGCGGACTGGAGCTGGACGAGTTCGGGTTCCTGGCCCCGGACCAGCCGCAGGCGGGGATGATCCCCGTCGGCTGCGCCAAGCGGCCCATCGACGTGGCCGCGTGCAACCGGGACGCCACGGCCGCCGCCGCCAGGGCGCTCAGCCTGGGGGCGGGGCCGAGCCGAGAGATCGAGGGAGCGAAGAACGAGCCGGTCGCGGCCATCGCGGGGGAGTGAGCCTTGGACAAGAAAACCGCAGTATACGTCTGTCGCGGGTGCGACATCGGAGACTCGCTGGACCTGGACGCGCTGGGCGAAGTGGCGGCGGACGAGTTCTCACCGGAATTCTGCCGTGACCACGCCTGCCTGTGCGGGGACGAGGGCCGGGAGCTGATCAGCCGGGACATCCGGGACGAGGGCGTCAACACCATCGTGGTGGCGGCCTGCTCGCCTCGGGTGATGGGCGACGCCTTCGCGTTCGACGGTGTCCAGACCGAGCGGGTGAACCTCCGGGAGCACGTGGTCTGGAGTCACGAGCCGAACGACGAGGACACCCAGATGCTGGCCGAGGACTATCTCCGGATGGGGCTGACCCGTGCGGAGAAGGCCAGGATCCCGGTGCCGATCCAGGAGGAGGTCGAAAGGACGCTCCTCGTGGTGGGCGGCGGTGTCAGCGGGATGAGCGCCGCCCTGGACGGGGCTCGCGCCGGCTACCCGGTCGTGCTCGTCGAGAAGGAGGAGCAGCTCGGTGGCTGGATGGGCAGGTTCACCCGCCAGATCCAGCACGCCCCCCCGTACAGCGAAGTCGAGCCGTCCCGGATCCAGGATCAGATCGCCCGGATCCTGGGCGACAGCCGGATCACGGTCCATACCGGCACGACCATTGAGAAGACCACGGGTCAGCCGGGGCAGTTCGACGTCACTCTCGAGTCGAACGGGACCAGCACGGACCTCCGTGTCGGCGCCATTGTCCAGGCCACCGGCTGGAAGCCCTATGACGCCAACAGGCTCGGCCACCTCGGCTACGGCGCCTCCCCGGACGTGATCACCAACGTCCAGATGGAGGAGATGATCGCGAACGGAGGGATCAAGCGGCCCAGTGACGGCCAGCCGCCCCGTCGGATCGCCTTCGTCCAGTGTGCGGGCTCCCGGGACAAGGAGCACCTGCCCTACTGTTCGGCCGTCTGCTGCCGGGTCAGCCTGAAGCAGGCGCTGGTGGCCCGGGACCTGGATCCCGACTCGGAGGTCTACGTCCTGTACAAGGACATCCGGACGCCGGGCCAGTACGAGGAACTGTACCGGAGGGCCCAGGAAGAGGACGGAATCTTCTTCACGAAGGCCGACGTCACGGGCGTGGCCACGAGCAACGGCGCCCTGGTGGTCCACGGCGAGGACTCGTTGCTGGGCGGCGATATCGATGTCGAGGCCGACCTGGTGGTGCTGGCCACCGGGATGGTGCCGCGTGCCGCGGATGGCGAGGCGCTGCGTCGCCTGGCCGATGCGGAGGCGGTGGTGGCGAAAGGCGAGGCGGGCGCGCAGCTCGAGACGGCCAAGCAGACGGTCGATGAGCTGGGTCACCTGGAGGGCGAGGGCATCCTCAACCTCGGCTACCGTCAGGGTCCGGACCTGCCCGTCCTGAAGTACGACTTCCCGGACTCCCACTTCATCTGCTTCCCCTACGAGAGCCGGCGGACGGGCATCTACCCCGCCGGCAACGTGCGGGCCCCGCAGGACAGCATGATGGCCCGGGAGGACGGCTCGGGCGCCGCGCTCAAGGCGATCCAGACCGTCGAGCTCGCCTCCGTGGGCGAGACGGTGCACCCCCGTTGGGGCGACATGTCGCACCCGGAGTTCGCGCTCCAGCGCTGCACCCAGTGCAAGCGCTGCACGGAGGAGTGCCCGTTCGGCACGCTGAACGAGGACGAGAAGGGCACGCCCAAGCCGAACCCGCTCCGCTGCCGGCGCTGCGGCATCTGCATGGGCGCGTGCCCGGAGCGGATCATCTCCTTCGACGACTACTCGCCGGAGATCGTCTCGTCGATGATCAAGGCGGTGCATATCCCCGACGAATGGGACGAGAAGCCGCGGCTGCTCGGGTTCCTCTGCGAGAACGACGCGTATCCGGCGCTGGACACGGCCGGACTCAACCGGATCCGGCATTCGGCGTTCATCCGCTTCGTGCCGGTCCGCTGCCTCGGCTCGGTGAACGTGATCTGGCTGAATGACGCGTTCTCCCGGGGCTTCGACGGCGTGCTGCTGGTGGGCTGCCGGTCCGGGGAAGACTACCAGTGCCACTACATCCAGGGCAGCGAGCTGATGGAGACACGCAGCAAGAACGTGCAGGAGAAGCTGCAGCAGCTCGCCCTCGAGGAGGAGCGGGTCAAGCTCGTCCAGCTGCCCATCGACCAGTTCGACCGACTGCCGCAGGTCATCAACGAGTTTGCCGAAGAGGTGGACGCGGTCGGACTCAACCCGTTCAAGGGAATGTAGAGGAGGGAGAGCATGGCCCAGGCAACGGCACTGCGCCCGGACCGGAAGTTCGTCGACGCCATTGTCTCATCCGGCGGGGGCGACCTGAAGAAGTGCTTCCAGTGCGCCACCTGCTCGGTGGTCTGCGAGCTCGCGTGCGAGGGGCATGCGTTCCCGCGGAAGGAGATGCACTGGGCCCAGTGGGGCCTGAAGGAGCGGCTGGTGAACGATCCGGACATCTGGCTCTGTCACCAGTGCAACGACTGCTCGATGCGTTGCCCGCGCGGCGCCCGTCCGGGGGACGTGCTGGCGGCGATCCGTCAGCAGACGATCCAGCATTTTGCGATCCCGCATTCCGTGGCCCGCTGGGTGAACTCGGTCCGGGCCACGCCGATCATGCTGATCCTGGTGCCGGCGCTGCTGCTGGCCGCCGCACTGGCCGTCCGAGACCCGATCGCGAATGCGCTCGGGCTCCACGCCCACGAGGCGTTCTACGCCCAGTTCTTCCCCCACTGGCTGCTCATCGGGTTCTACACCTCCTTCACGCTGCTGGCCTTCGCCGGGCTGATCGGCGGGCTGGTGCGGTTCTACAGGGGGATGAAGGCCCAGGACGCCGCCATGGATCGGCCGGGCCCGAGCACCGGCTTCCTGCCGGCGCTGATGGGCGCGCTGGCCGACGTGTTCACCCATCGCCGGTTCGGCGACTGCGGCGATCAGAAGCAGCGGAAGGTGTCGCACCTGCTGACCTTCTACGGCTTCCTCGCCCTCTTCGTCGTGACCGTCTGGGCGGTGATCGACCTGTACGTGATGCCCGTGGTCGGCGTGGCGTCCATGTACCCATTCGACCTGGTCCATCCCATGAAGATCCTGGCCAATGTCGGCGGGCTCGTCCTCGTGGTGGGCTCCGGGAAGGCCATCCTGGACCGGATCAACGCGCCGAAGGACGGCAAGCACCAGAGCACGTCCTTCGA
This sequence comes from uncultured Gemmatimonadaceae bacterium, assembly GCA_964391035.1. Classification (GTDB taxonomy): domain Bacteria; phylum Gemmatimonadota; class Gemmatimonadetes; order Longimicrobiales; family RSA9; genus JAWVYT01. Next base: position 4,650 of record CAYMLW010000128.1, on the reverse strand, counting down.
CTGGATCTTCGTCTGGCTGCTCTTCTGGGTGGGCATCACGGGCTTCGCCACGCAGGCCTTCCGCTTCACGGTGACACCCGAGACAATGGGAGGCGTGGAGTATGCAGCATACACCACCTACTTCATCCACCTCGTGTTGGTCTTCGGGCTGCTGGTCTACCTGCCGTATTCGAAGTTCGCGCACATGTGGTATCGGACTCTGGCCATGACGTATGCCCTGCAGACGGAGCGCGTGTCGCAAGGCCGGCAGGCCGAGACCGTCGTGGCGGGGGGGTGAGGGAGATCGCGGGAGTCCTACGGCTCCCTGGACTTTGATCGGGCCGAGACCCGGAGAGAGAAGAGAGGACACAACGTATGTCGCAACTGGTCAAGCCACACGGCAAGAAGGGCGAGCTGAACCCCCTGCTCCTGGAGGGTGACGAGCTGAAGGAGGCTCAGACCAAGGCCGAGTCGCTCCCCAAGATCCCCATGACGTCCCGGGAGGTCGGCGACGCCATCATGATGGGCATCGGTGGCTTCACGCCCATCGAGGGGTTCATGAGCCACGATGACTGGAAGGGCTCCGTCACGGATCTGCACATGGGCGACGGCACCTTCTGGCCGATCCCGGTCACCATGTCCGTCGCCCAGGAGGTGGCCGACGGGCTCTCCGACGGGGACGAGGTCACGCTCTTCGACGAGGAGTCGGGCACCGTCATGGCGATCATGACGGTCCGGGAGAAGTACACGATCGACAAGGAGCTGGAGTGCAAGGAGGTCTTCAGGACCACCGATGAGGAGCACCCTGGCGTGGCCAAGGTCATGGCCCAGAGGGCGGTCAACATCGCCGGCCCGATCCAGGTTCTGACCGAGGGGATGTTCCCCACGGAGTTCGCCGGGATCTACCAGCGTCCGGCCGAGTCCCGGGCGATCTTCGAGGAGCGGGGCTGGAACACGGTGGCCGCGCTGCAGCTGCGGAACCCGATGCACAATTCCCACGCCTACCTGGCCAAGGTGGCGATCGAGGTGACGGACGGGGTCTACATCCATCAGCTCCTCGGCGCGCTGAAGCCGGGCGACATCCCGGCGGAGACGCGTGTGAAGTGCATCCAGACGCTGGTGGACAACTACTTCCGGCCCGAGCGCGTGGTGCAGGGCGGCTATCCGCTGGACATGCGGTACGCGGGTCCCCGGGAAGCGCTGCTGCACGCGCTGTTCCGCCAGAACTACGGCTGCTCGCACCTGATCGTGGGACGTGACCACGCGGGCGTGGGCGACTACTACGGGCCGTTCGATGCCCACGAGATCTTCAACCAGCTCTCGGAGGGCGACCTGCTCACGCAGCCCCTCAAGATGGACTGGACCTTCTACTGCTACGACTGCGGCGAGATGGCGTCGATGAAGACGTGCCCGCACGAGGAGAAGGCCGTCATCGACGAGGAAGGGAACCACGTATCCGGGTCCCGGCTCCTCCTGTCCGGCACCATGCTCCGGAAGATGCTCTCCGAGGGCAAGCCGGTGCCGCCGGAGTTCAGCAAGCCCGAGGTCGTGGAGATCCTGCGCGAGTTCTACGCGAACCTGGAAGAGAAGGTCGACATCAAGCTGCACGGCGCCGCGACGGGCACGGCGGCCAAGTAGGATCGGAACGGGGCAGAGACCATGGACCTGATCACGGTGGACCGGACGGACGGACTGGAGTTCCGGATCCGTCTGCGGGGTCACGACATCACCACGGACATGTCCGGGGATGAGGGTGGCCGCGACGCAGGCTGCAATCCTGTGGAGCTCCTTGGCGCCGCACTCGGCGGCTGCCTGGCGATCATGGTCCAGCAGTTCTGCAATGCTCGGGGCCACGACGGTGATGTCGGCGTGAACCTCACTCTGCAGATGGCCGATGACCCCAAGCGCGTGGCCGCCTTCGTGGCCGACATCGAGCTGCCGGACGGGGTGCCGGAAGAGCAACGGGAGCAGCTTGGCTCCCTCGTCTCCCGGTTCCCGGTCCCGGCCACGTTGTCGAGCCCCCCGGAGCTGGCCGTCGAGTTCGTATGAGGTTGGAACGCTTCAGCAACGGAGGAATCCGATGGAAATGGTAGAGCTGGGTGGGAAGCAGATCGAGATCGACGAAGACGGATTCATTCAGGATCCCGGCGCGTGGGACGAGGCCGTCGCCGCCGACCTCGCGAAGACCGAGGCCGTCGAAGAGCTGACCGAGGACCACTGGAAGGTCGTGAACTACCTCAGGAACTATTACCTCGAGTACGACATGGCCCCGATGATCCGCAAGCTCTGCAAGGAGACGGGCTTCAAGCTGAAGGAGATCTACGACCTGTTCCCGAGCGGACCGGCGAAGGGTGCCTGCAAGGTGGCCGGACTGCCGAAGCCCACGGGCTGCGTCTGACGGGAGTCGGTCGCGGGGCACGGGCGCACGCCCCGTCGGGCGCCCGTCCGCCCGCGACCCGGATGAAGTGCTGTAACGGCAGTACGAAGCACCGGCCTGCGGGCCGGGAACTTTGAGGCGGCATGCCCGATGACGGGCATGCATCCAGGGAGAGAGCGACCATGCTCCGGCAGGTCCTGGAAGAACGTGAAGACGCGATCGTCGAGCGCTGGCTCGACCGCGTCCTGGCCGCCTACCCGGCGGACGGCGGCGCAGTGTTCAAGCGCCGAACGAACCAGTTCGCCAACCCGGTGGGCCACACGGCCCGCGAGGGGACCCGGAGCCTGTACCGGACGCTCCGGGTCGAGAGCCCGGACGAGGAGGCCGTGGAGCGGGCGCTGGGCGACCTGCTCCGGATCCGGGCGGTCCAGCAGATGCCCGCTTCGACCGCCGTCGGCTTCGTCCTGGACCTCAAGAGCGTGGTCCGGGCCGAGCTCGCGGCCATCGACGGGGCGGACGGGGCGGAGGTGGACCGGCCCGGTCTGCGGGCCTTCGAGGCCCGGGTGGACCGGCTCGCCCTGCAGGCGTTCGATGTCTACGTGGCGTTCCGCGAGGAGCTGTCACGGCTCCGGGTCCGCGAGGCCCAGCGCCACGTGGCCTGGATCGTGGACCGGCTGAACGGGGAGGAAGGCGGGGCGGCGCCGAGCGGGCTGGTCGAAATAGAGGATACACGCGTGCGAGGGGAGAGCTGCTGATGAAGGTACTACTTCCTCTGGCGGTCGTCGGTACGCTGTTCGGGATCGCCCTGGTCGGGGCCTCCCTCGGGCTGACCGGAGTGTTCGGCGTGGTGATCCCGTACGTGGCGCTGGCCGTCTTCGTGATCGGCTTCGTCTATCGCGTGGTGGGGTGGGCCCGGGCACCGGTCCCCTTCCGCATCCCGACGACGAGCGGCCAGCAGAAGTCCCTGTCCTGGATCCGGCCCAGCCGGCTGGACAACCCCCATTCCGCCCTCGGCACCCTGGGCCGGATGGCCCTCGAGGTCCTGTTCTTCCGGTCCCTGTTGAAGAACACGCGGGCTTCGAAGGCCGAGGGCGGACGCCTGGTCTACGGCACGTCGCTCATGCTCTGGGCGGCGGCGCTGGCCATGCACTGGTCGCTCCTCTTCATCCTGGTGCGACACCTCCGGTTCTTCACCGAGCCCGTGCCCGCGTTCGTCACGGGCGTGGCAGCCCTCGATGGGTTCCTGCTGGTCAGTCTGCCCACGATCTACGTGACCACGGTCCTCTTCCTGCTCGGCGCCGGCTACCTCCTGTACCGGCGCCTGGCGGATGCCCAGGTGCGGTATATCTCCCTGGCCACCGACTACTTCCCGCTCTTCCTCCTGCTCGGGATCGGGCTCAGCGGCTTCTGGGTGCGCCACCTGACCCGGACCGACGTGACCGCCATCAAGGAGCTCGCCCTCGGCCTCGTTCGGGGAACGCCGACCGTACCGGACGGGATCGGCCCGATCTTCTACGGACACCTCTTCCTGGTGTCCGTGCTGCTGATCTACTTCCCGTTCAGCAAGCTCATGCACCTGGGCGGGGTCTTCCTCAGCCCTACCCGCAACATGGCGAACAACAACCGGGCCGTGCGCCACGTGAACCCGTGGGACTACCCGGTGAAGGTCCACACCTACGAGGAGTACGAAGAGGACTTCCGCGACAAGATGATCGCCGCCGGCGTGCCGGTGGAGAAGAAGGAATAGCAATGAGTAGCTTCGACGAGCCCGACTACTACGAGAAGGAAGAGCTGCTGGGTGTCGACTGGCAGCCCCCGGAGACGCCGTGGATGGACACGCCGGTGGACCTCCGGAAGGGCACCTACATCTACCCCGGAAAGCCCAAGCACCTGGAGTACCTGGGGCTGAACAACCCGCGGGAATGGGCGGTCGGCGACATCGACTGGAAGCTGCCCCACGACTGGCAGCGGATCGTCCTCGAGGGGATGGCGGAGCGGCTCCAGAAGTACCGCAGCTTCAAGCTCTTCATGGACACCTGCGTCCGCTGTGGCGCGTGTGCCGACAAGTGCCACTTCTTCCTCGGCAGCGGCGACCCGAAGAACATGCCCGTCCTGCGGGCGGAACTGCTCCGTTCCATCTACCGGAAGGACTTCACCGCCATGGGGAAGATCTTCGGCGAGATGGCCGGGGCCAGGCCACTGACGGAGGACGTGATCAAGGAGTGGTTCTACTACTTCTACCAGTGCACCGAGTGCCGTCGCTGCAGCGTGTTCTGCCCGTACGGGATCGACAC
>CAYMLW010000127.1:0-10831 GCA_964391035.1 uncultured Gemmatimonadaceae bacterium | reverse complement strand
ATCCGCCGGTCGCTCCGCTCCGGCGGCCCGGCTGCGCCGGATTCGATCGCCTCGCGTGCTGCCGCACGCTCGTCGACGGCGCCGAGCGCCGATTCGAAGTGCCGGTGAGGCAGAGTAGCCGGGCCGGCCTGCGCTACCGGTGAGTCGGTCCTCGAATCGGCGCTGCGCGCCGCGCGGCCGCCGGCCGCGTTCGAATCCCGCGGGGGTCCGCCCGGGAGCGCAGCGACCGACGCGGGTCGAAAAGCGAGTGCGCAGGGCGAGCGGTCGAACCCCGAGCGATCACCCCACCCGGTCCGGAGAACCGCCCTGCCGCCAGGCGCTCCGGGCGAAGATCACCGCCATCGTGAGGGCCCCGATCGGGTAGGCCAGGGCGTACGCCAGCCGGATCCGGTGGATGGTGTAGATCACGAGCCAGAAGACCAGGGCGAGGCCGGTCGTCCAGAGCCCCCAGAGGGTCATCACCTCGTGGCGCGGCAGCGCCAGCCCGAGCAGAAGGACCACGGGCGGCAGGACGAACAGCAGCAGCGGCGTGACCGCGGCCAGCCAGGGCGCGAACGCGGCGAGCCATGGGACGAACGTCGTGCGCGAGGCCGGGCGCAGCGCGCCGACCCAGGCGCTCGAGATGTCCCGTAGCCGACGGTATATGCGCGTCTCCAGCAAGCCGTCCCCGTGGACCATGAAGAGCCGGAGCCCGGCCCGGACCGCGGACTGGGCAATGGCCAGGTCCTCGACGTCGCCGGGTCGCATGGCCGCGTGGCCACCGAAGTGCGTGTACGCGTCCTTCCGGAACAACAGGAACTGGTGGTGGGCGAGGGCGTTGCGGGGGCTCCGGCTCCGGTTCACCAGCCGCGCGGACGGGAACCTCGCCCGGACCATCAGCCAGACGTGCGGCGTGACCAGCCGTTCCCAGAACCCGTGCATGCTCCAGCGGGGCCGGACCGTGAGCAGGTCCACGGGTTCCGTTCGCAGCGCCGTGACGGCCCGCCCGATGGTGTCCGGCTCGACCACCGTGCCCGGCTCCGTGAACAGCAGCAGCGTCCCCGTCGCCTCCCGGCACCCCCGCAGGCACGCCCAGGCCCTGTGTGGCCGGCCCTCGGGCACGGGACCGGACCGGACCAGGCGGACCCGATGCGGCGTCCGGCGGCTCAGCGCCTGGACGATCTCCCGCGTCCCGTCCACGCTCTGATGGTCCACGACCAGGACCTCGAAGTCCGGGTACTCGGAGTTGAGCAGCATGGCCAGGAAGAGCCCGACGCGATCGGCATCGTTCCGGGTGGGCACGACCACGGACACCCGCGGCGCGTCGCCGTCCCGTGTCGGAGCATACTCGTCCAGCCGGGGACGACGCCGCGTCAGGAAGACGAGGGCCGCCACCATCAGGAACCACGGAGTCATCGCCAGGGTCGGGAGCATCCCGGCCCAAGATACGGCGACCCGTCACCGGCTGCACCTTGCCCACCCGCTCCCGGGCCGCCTACGTTCGGCCACCATGAACTGGACCGACTGGCGCGACGAGTTCCCCATCCTGTCCCGGACGACCTACCTCAACTCCTGCTCTCTCGGCCCCCTCTCTCGCCGGGCCGAGCAGCGGCTCCGGGATTTCCGCGACGAGTGGCACCGCTACGGCGCCTCCGCCTGGTACGAGACCTGGATGGGCCGCCTCGCCGAGCTCCGGGGGCGCGTGGCCGCCATGCTCGGTGGACGGGAACCCGAGATCGCCCTCGCCGCCTCCGTCTCCGCCGCCCTCTCCGTCATCGCCTCGGCACTCGACTACGGCAGGAACCGGGTCGTCGTGGCCGAGCTCGACTTCCCGACCATCGCCTACCAGTGGCGGGCGCGGTCGGACGTCGAGGTGGTCACCGTGCCCAGCGACGACGGCGTCACCATCGACCTCGACCGCTGGGCCGACGCCGTCGACCACCGCACCGCCCTCATCGCCACCAGCCACGTCTTCTTCACCACCGGCGCCATCCAGGACCTCGGGGCCCTCGCCCGCATCGCCCATGACGCCGGCGCGCTCCTCCTGGTCGACGCCTACCAGAGCGCCGGGCAGGTCCCCATCGACGCGCCGGGCAGCGGCGCCGATTTCGTCATCACGGGCCCCCTCAAGTGGCTCCTCGGCGGGCCCGGGCTCGCCTACGCCTGGGTCCGGCCGGAGCTCATCCACCGCCTCGAGCCCCGCATCGCCGGCTGGTTCGGCGCCGCCGGCCAGTTCGACTTCGATGCCTCCCGGCTGACCTTCAAGGACGACGCCCGCCGCTTCGAGCTCGGCACCCCCGCGCTCCACACCGTGCACACCGCACTCGGCGGCCAGCAGATCATCGACGAGATCGGCGTGCCCGCCATCCGGGAGCGGAACCGGGGCCTGACCGAGCGCCTGATCGACCGCGCCCGCAACGCCGGGTTCCAGCTCCGGGTGGCCGACGACCCGGCCGCCCGCTCCGCCATCGTCATGATCGCCGCCGACGCCCCCCACCACGCCGTCGCCCACCTCGAGCGCGCCGGCATCATCGTGGACGCCCGCCCCGGCCACGTCCGCGTCTCCCCACACTTCTACAACACCGGGGACGAGGTCGACGGGGTGGTGGACGAGCTGGCGGCGTGGAGGGGATAGCAATCGAGCATCGAGCAGAGCGACGGAGGCGCGGTATGGCGCATGACTTGACGCTGCGGGACGCGCAGGACGCGGTGGACCGATGGGTATCGCGCTTCGAGGAGGGGTACTGGCCTCCGCTCGCCAACCTGGCCCGCCTCACCGAGGAGGTCGGCGAGCTGGCCCGGGAGCTGAACCACCGTTACGGCGCCAAGCCCAGGAAGCCCGATGAGCCCGACGGCGACCTCGCCCTCGAGATCGCCGACATCCTCTTCGTCCTCATCGCCCTGGCCAACGAGCGGGAGATCGACCTGACCCTGGCCTTCGAGCGGGTGCTCGAGAAGTACGAGGTCAGGGACGCCGACCGGTGGACCGAACGATGACGAGCCGCGTCGTTCGTGGTTGTCAGTCGGTGGTGGTCCTCCGGTAGAAGTCCCACGCGATGATCCCGTAGGCGTCCCGGAACTGGCCACTCGCGATCAGGCTGTCCACCTCGTCGGGGTCCACGATCCGGGGCCGGATCGCCTCTCGCGAGTCCAGGTTGCGTGTGCCCTCGGGCACGCAGTCACGGGCCACCACGATGAACAACTCGTTGTCCTGGAGCGCGGCGTTCGGGTCGAGCCGACCCACCTGCTCCGCCGAGCCCGCCACGAACCCCGTCTCCTCCTCCAGCTCCCGGACCCCGCACTCGACGGGCGTCTCGTCGGGCTCCACGATCCCGGCCGGGAACTCGAGCGTCACCCGCTCCGTCCCGTGCCGGTACTGCTCGACCATGACGAACCGGCCGTCCGGCAGGATCGGTACGATCTGGACCCAGTCCGGCATGGCCAGGACGTAGAAGTCCCGGGGCTCACCGCCTTCCGGCGGCCGGGCCCACACCCGGCTCAGTGAGAAGATGCGGTGCTCGCCCAGCGGCTCCGACCGCTCCCGCCGCCACGTCAGTCCATCGTCCTGTGGGTCGGTCATGATCCGGTCAGTGGACCACGACCACGGCCATCACCAGGATCACGTCCATCTCAACCTCCCTCCAGAGATTCCGTGCCCGCACCGTCCGGGACCAGGACGATGTTCCCGAACGCTTCGCCGCTCTCCAGGCGGGCGTGGGCCTCCGCCGCCCGGCTCAGCGGCCAGACCACGTCCACCACCGGCTCCAGCTCGCCGCCCAAGACCCGACCCATGACCGCCCGGAACTCCGCCTGGTTCGACATGGTCGTCCCCAGGATCTCGAGCTGCCGCCAGAAGAGCAACCGGATGTCCACCTCGCCCGTCGCCCCCGTCGTCGCGCCGTACACCACCAGCCGGCCGCCCCTGGCCAGCGAGCGGACGTTCTCCTTGAACGTCTCCGCGCCCACCGAGTCGAAGACCACGTCCACGCCCCGCTTGCCGGTCGCGCTCCAGAGCTCCCGGCCCCAGTCCACGCTCTCGTCCGTCCGGTCGTACACCACGTCCGCCCCCAGCGCCCGGACCCGGTCGACCCATGGCGACGACGTCACCGCGTACACCGTCGCTCCCAGGCGCTTCCCGATCCGGATCGCCGCCGTCGCCACTCCACCCGATGCGCCCGTGACCAGCACCGTCTGTCCCGCCTCGAGCCGGCCCCGGGTCACCAGCCCCCGCCACGCCGTCAGGTAGACCAGCGGCGCCGCCGCCGCCCGCTCGAACGGGACGTCATCCGGGAGCGCGTACAGGTTCCGGGCCGGCACCACCACGTACTCGGCGAAGCCGCCCTGCGTGTGCTCGCCCAGGATCCGGTACACCTCGCACAGCGACTCCTCGCCCTTCTCGCACCATTCGCACTCGCCGCACCAGAGCGACGGGTTCACGACCACCCGATCTCCGACCCCCCAGCCCGCCACGTCCTCGCCGAGCTCGTCCACGACCCCCGCCACGTCCGACCCGCCGATGTGGGGCATGGTCGTCTCGATCGGCAGTCCCCTCCGGACCCACAGGTCCAGGTGGTTCATCCCGCTCGCGCCCACCCGGATCCGCACCTCGCCAGCACCCGGCTCCGGCTGCTCCACTTCCCGGACCTCCACCACCTCCGGCCCGCCATGACCGTCAAAGACCGCCGCTCTCATACGCACACCCACTCTTCACTAGGTTCGCCACTTGCCACTCGCCTCCTGCCTCCTGCCTCCTGCCTCCTGTTGGTCGTTGGTAGTTGGCAGTTTACCTTGCGTCCATGCAAGACGACGACCGCAAGGAGATACTGAAGCGGCTGGAGCAGGCCGCCGTCCGGGATGCCGCCGAGCGCTCGGCCCGGGAGGCGGAGGCCGTGCCCGATCTCGTGGCCCGGCTGGGCGGCGTGGGGAATGGCGGGCCGGCCCCGGACGCGACCTTCGCCGGCTACGTCGAGACCCACGACCGGGTCCCGGCCTTCGAGGGCTCCGACGGCCAGCCGTACACCGTCGACATCGACGCCGAGCGGACCGACGACCCGGCCCGGCCATGGGCGGCGTTCCTGGTGTTCGTGCGCTGGGCCGCCACGGGGGCCGGGATCATGGGACACGCCCTGAGCGACGATGTCGCCTGGGGCGAGACCGAGGACGAGGCCAGGGCCGCGGCTCTGGATCTCACCCTGTACGAACTGAAGACGCAGCTCGATCGGGCCATCGCGCGCCGGGCCGAGCTACTGGAGGAATAGATGCTGAGACCCTTGTTCCTGCTGCTGAGCGAGAGCAGGCTCGCCCGCGCATTCGTCACCCACGCCCCGTTCGCCAGTGCGGCCGCCCGGCGGTTCGTGGCCGGCGAGACCATCCCGGAGGCCATGCACGCCGCCCACGAGCTCAATGCCCGGGGCCTGACGGTGACCATGGACTACCTGGGCGAGTCCGTGCGCGACCGGGCCCAGGCCACCGCCGCCGCCGACACCTACCTCGAGATCATCGACGCCATCGATGACCACGCCATCGACGGCAACGTGTCACTCAAGCTGACCCAGATGGGCCAGGACATCGACGAGGAGTTCCTGCGGTCCAACGTGGGCCGCGTCCTCGACAAGGCGGCATCCCTCGACATGTTCGTCCGCTTCGACATGGAGTCCAGCGACTACACCCAGCGCACCCTCGACTTCTTCGAGCGCGTCTGGGACGAGGGCTACATGAACTCGGGCATCGTGCTCCAGTCCATGCTCCGCCGGACCGAGGCCGATATCCGCCGGGCCAATGGCCTGGGCGCCCGGGTCCGCCTCTGCAAGGGCGCCTACATGGAGCCCGAGAAGGTCGCGTTCAGGGACAGGGCCGACGTCGACGCCAACTTCGTCCGGTGCACGAAGCTCCTCCTCGACGAGGGCAACCATCCCGGCATCGCGACCCATGACGAGGCCATGATCCGGGCCACCATCGACCACGCCCGGGCCAGCGACATCCCGCCCGAGCGCTTCGAGTTCCAGATGCTCTACGGCATCCGCCGCGACCTCCAGGAGCAGCTCGTGCGCGACGGCTGGCGCGTCCGCACTTACGTCGGCTTCGGCCGCGCCTGGTACCCCTACTTCATGCGACGCCTCGCCGAGCGCCCCGCCAACGTCATGTTCATCGCGAAGCAGCTCTTCCGGGGATAGCACCGCCCCGCCCGACCCCGCCCGACATGGGGGACCCGCCGGGCGCAGCCGGCGCCGCGGCGGAGGACGCAGCCCCGCATCGCAAGCCGACGTGGGGGACCGGGAGTCGCCCGCCCCCGGTCCCCCACGTCCCGGGCCGGGCGAAGGAACGCGGCCGAGAGACCGGCGAACCCGGCCCTGCGACGAGCCACCCCCACGTCACCGTCCTGCGGTCGCTATATTTCCCGCATGAAAGACGTCCTTCCCGTCACCGAGATCTTCCACTCCATCCAGGGCGAGTCCACCTGGATCGGCAGCCCGTGCACCTTCGTACGACTGACCGGCTGTCCCCTCCGCTGCGTCTGGTGCGACACCGAGTACGCGTTCCACGGGGGCGAGAAGATGACGCTGGACGCCATCGTGGATCGGGTGGCGGAGATCGGGACGCCGCTGGTCGAGGTGACCGGGGGCGAGCCCCTCGTGCATCGGGGCGCGTTCGTCCTCATCGAGCGGCTCCTCGACCAGGGGTTCACGGTCCTGGTCGAGACCTCAGGCGCCATCGACGTCTCCCCGGTGGACCCCCGGGCCCACCGGATCATGGACCTCAAGTGCCCGGGCTCCGGCGAGTCCGCCAGGAACCTGTGGTCCAACCTCGATCACCTGACCGGGCGCGACGAGGTCAAGTTCGTCATCGCCGACCGCCCCGACTACGAGTGGGCCCGCGACGTGGTCGGGGACCGGGGCCTGCGGCAGCGGGTCGACCGCGGCTCGCTCCGCGCCGTCCTCTTCTCGCCCGTCTGGGACAGCCTCGACCCCGAAGAGCTGGCCGGGTGGATCCTCGAGGACCGGCTCCGGGTTCGCTACCAGCTCCAGCTCCACAAGCTCATCTGGGGGGCCGACGTCCCCGGCGTCTGAGTCGCGGACCCTCCTTCAGTCCGCTTCCTCGACCGCCTTCCTGAGCCGCGGCCAGATCCACCGGGCGTAGCGGAGGAAATTGGCCCGCAGCTCCGGCCGGTCCGCCAGGAACGCCCATGCCGCCACCCCACCCTTCTCGGTATTGCAGCGCTTGCAGCAGGCCACGAGGTTGCCCCGGGAGTGGTCGCCGCCCTTCACCCTCGGCTGCACGTGGTCCACCGTCAGATCCGACGGGTCCAGCCGCTCGCCGCAATAGACACAGCGGTAGTCGTGCAGCTCCAGGATCTCCCGCTTGCGCCGGCTCGATGCCATGACACCCCCGTTCCTTACCCCGTACCGGGTACTACAGGCGAAACGAGGAAATGCTCCGGCGTCCTCCGATGGCCCGGCGATTGCCGCCGGCTTCGCCGGGCCGCACAATCAGACACGATGATCGACGACCCGCGCCTCCTCGCTCTCCGGACCGAGCTCGAACGGCGGACGCCCTTCCGCGGGCCCGTGGACCCCTCCCTCTCACGCGCGGCCGTCCTGCTCCTGCTCCGGCCCACCGCCCCTCTCGAGCTGCTCCTCATCGAGCGAGCCGAGAAGGAAGGCGACCCGTGGTCCGGTCACATGGCCCTGCCCGGCGGCCGCCAGGAGCCCCGCGACGGGTCCCTCCTGGCCACGGCCCTCCGCGAGACGAACGAGGAGGTCGGCGTGGTCGTGCCCGAGAGCCGGGTCATCGGCAGGCTCGACGAGCTCCGGCCCACGAGCCGTCGCCGCTTCGCCATCACCATCACGCCCTTCGTGGCCGCCGTGCCCATCGAGACCCGCCTCGTCCCGGCGCCATCCGAGGTCGAGACCGCCCTCTGGGTCCCCCTCCCCCACCTCGCCAGCGACGAGGCCGTCGACGAGGTCCTCATCGAACTCGAGGACGAGTCCCTGGCCATGCCCGCCCTCAACTACCAGGAGTACATCATCTGGGGCCTGACCCACCGCATCCTGACGGGGTTCATGGACATCGCGCGCCGGGCCGGCATCTGCTGAGCACGGTTCACGGTTCACGGTTCACGGTTCACAGGCCACAGGCCACAGGCCAATTCACAGGCCACAGGCCAATTCACAGCTCACAGTCTAGAGCCAGCCCCAGCTCACCGTTGGCAGTCGACAGTCGCCAGCGGACAGCTACGGACCGGCCGGCAGTTGTGGGTGGTGGGGGTGGTGGGCTGTTACCCGTTACCCGTTACCCGTTACCCGTTATCTGTTACCCGTTACCCGTCCCCCATCCCCCGTCCCCCCAACCCGCCCGGCCAATCCCGGCTGGCGCCCCTGGCTGAAGCCCTCCAGCTCGGCCGTCGCGGGCTCCGGCGGGAGGGCATCCTTCTCGGCTCGCACCCGCTCCGCCGCCGACTCGATCTCCCCGGTCACCTCGGTCTCCACCGCGGCCAGCCGGTCCCGATCGATCCCGGCCCCGACCAGGTACTCCTCGTACAATCCGATGGGGTCCCGTCGACCCCACTGGCGGAACAACTCGTCGGGGAAGGTGCGGCGCGCTTCGCTCTCGTCGTGGGTCGCGTGCCCGCCCATCCGGAACGTGTCCGTCAGCAGCATGATCGGACCTTCGCCCCCACGCGCTCGCTCCGCCGCGTCCCTCGCCGCGGCCCACACGTCCAGCACGTTGTTCCCGTCCGCCCGGAGGCCGGTCACCCCGTACATCTTCGGCCAGTGGTCGAACGACCCGGCCTGGTGCTGGTCCAGCCGGGTCCCCAGCGCCACCTGGTTGTTCTGGATCACGAAGATCGCTGGCACCTTCTGGACCGCGGCGAGGTTCATGCCCTCGTGGAAGGCGGCGGTCTTGGTGGCCCCATCGCCGACCCAGGTCAGCGCCACCCGCGCCTCGCCCCGCTGTCGGAACGCCAGCGCCACGCCGGTGATCACGGGGACCATGTCGCCGACATGGGAGATGGGCTGGAGGACGCCGTGCTCGAGGGACCCGAAGTGCAGGTCCTTGCCGCCGGTCTGGCTGTGGCGCGTGGCCAGCACACCGTGGAATACGTCCTCCAGCGGGACCCCCATCTCGGGGAGCGCGCCCGCATTGCGGATCATCGGGGTGACCAGGTCCCGGTCCCGGTCCAGCGCGTGCACGCACCCGACCGTCACGGCCTCCTCGCCGGTCCCGAGCCACGCCTTCGAGAGCACGCCCTGTCGGACCCACCGCTTGAGCATGATGTCGTGCAGCCGGGTCCGCAGCAGCCCGGCGTAGAGCTGCAGCAGCGCCTGGTCGTCCAGCTCCCGGATCCGGGCCCGGCGATCGGGGTCCGACTCGAGCCGGTCCCGGTACTCGGCCACCAGCTCGGGATCGGCCTCCCACTCCAGGTACTCCGGCGGGTCGAAGGGTGGATAGCGTTTCATGGCTAGGGCTGCCGGACGGAGTGGGGGGTCTGGGCCCCGGAGTCGGCGGCGTCGTCGTCGCCTGGCTTCCCCGCGCTCTGGACGGCCCGGCTGATCCGGGCCGCCATCACGTTCAGCTCCGAGCGCGACGGCACCGGCGCGTCCTCCTTCGGGAGCTGGAGGTCGAAAAGCTCACCCTGCCGGACCGGGATCAGGTGGAGATGATAGTGCAGCACGTCCTGGCCCCCGGCCTTCCCGTTGGCGCTGAACAGGTTCACCGCACCCGCGCCCGTCGCCTCCCGGATCCCCGGCGCGAGCTGCTTCGCCACCCGGAGACTGTGGACCGCCACGGGGTCCGGCGTGTCGAACAGATCCGCGTAGTGCTCGCGGGATGCGACCAGCACGTGACCCGGACTCGCCGGCTGGATATCCATGAACGCGAGCACCCGCTCGTCCTCGTGGACGATGCTCACCGTCTCCTCGCCGGCAATGATCCTGCAGAATACGCAATGCTCGTTCATGGCGACCCGGCCTCATGCTTTCTAGATTGGCGAGATGAATCAACGCCCTGATCCCGAAGAAACGACCCGGCCAGATGCGGCGCAAGAACCGGGCAACGGGTTCCGCGCCGACCTCCCGTTGGCCATCCTCGAGTCCGTCCGTCACCACGATCGCCCCATGGAAGTCCTCGAGGACGAGGACCTCGCCGCCAGCCTGCCCCGCCGCCTCGGCCTGACCGGCGTGGTCGAGAGCCAGATCCACCGCTACCGCATCGCCCGCAGGCGCCGCGAACGCGTCTCGGCCGATGACGTGGTCGACCTGCTCCGCCTGGTCATGCGACGCCCCGACTGCGAACCCATCCTCCGGGAGGCCGGCCACGACCTGGCGAAGCACCACCACCGCAAGGTCCTCTACCGCCTCTCCGCACTCGCTCGCGTCCTCCCCGAAGGGATCGGCTCCTGGGTCGCCCAGCGCAGCGTCAATGCCCTCATGCGACGCATCGGCGGGGCCGGGTTCCACACCCTACGCAGCCCCTTCCGCGTCGAGAGCCGCGGCGCCGTCACTGCCCGGGCCGACCCCCACGGCGTCGCCTGCGTCCTCTACGCCGCCGCCACCGAAGAAGCCTACCACCAGGCCACCGGCCGCCGCCCCGCCGTCACCCACCCCGAGTGCGAGGCGAAGGGCGGGGAGCGGTGCCTGTGGCAGGTGGAGTGAGGGGGGGACCTCGCTTCGCTCGGCCCGGGGGGCTCGGCCTGCGGCCTCGCGGGGGGGACCTCGCTTCGCTCGGCCGGGGGGGCTCGGCCTGCGGCCTCGCGGGGGGCACCTCGCTTCGCTCGGTGTGGAAAGCGCGGGCCTAGCCGCAATACTCTTGCATTAGTGGTCTTCCGGCCTCATGTTGGAATCCCTGGAGGGGT
>CAYMLW010000126.1:0-10912 GCA_964391035.1 uncultured Gemmatimonadaceae bacterium | reverse complement strand
TGCGGGGCTCGTCCGGAACCGTGAGGTCACCGGGGAGGAGGAGCACCGGGATCCCGCCCCCCGTCAGGACCTCGCGCGCGGTCGGGCTCAGCCCGTCCACCGGGTCCAGCGGCACGACGGCCAGGACCGACTCGTGCTCCTGGCGGAGGGCGCGGCCCAGGGGCGCGTGGACCACCTGGCACGTGACGGTCAGATCCGCCTCCTCCGCCCTCACCTCCCCGGCCATGGCCTGCAGCCACTCCAGCTCTTCGGCCTCGCACTCGAGGTCCTGCTCGTCCCACGACTCCACTACTCCCTGGTAGCGGTACTGCGGCAGCCCTTCCAGCTCCGCCGGCGCTTCCTGTGGGTGATGGACGTACAGCAGGGTCAGGGTGCAGCCGAGCTGTCGTGCCAGTGGGCGCGCCTGGGCGATGGACTCGACGCCCGCGCCCTCCGCGATCGGGACGATGATGCGGTCGTACATCTGGTCCTCCTCGGAGCAGGATTCGGCGGGAGGGCTCACCTGTAATCTTGCCCGGCGCCATGCCGTCGTCCAGTGGGAGTTTGCTTGATATGCGGGTAGGGTACTACCCTCCCGCCATGCCAACGCCAGCCGTCGAGGATTACCTCAAGGCCATCTACCAGCTCGGCCAGGGCGATGCGCCCGTGGGCACGTCGGCCATCGCCGAGCGGCTGGGCGTTGCGCCGGGCTCGGTGACCGGCATGCTCAAGCGACTCGGCCGGCAGCGGCTCGTGCAGCACGAGCGCTATCGTGGCGCCACCCTGACGGTCGAGGGCCGCCGGGAGGCGATCCGGTTGATCCGGAGGCACCGCATCCTGGAGCTCTTTCTGGTTGATGTCCTGGGCTACACCTGGGACCAGGTCCACGAAGAGGCGGAACGGCTCGAGCACGCCGCGTCGGACGGGCTGGTGAACCGGATGGCCGCCACACTGGGCGACCCGGAGGTCGACCCCCACGGGCACCCGATCCCCAGCCGCGCCGGCCACCTCCGGACCCTGTCCCTCCCCACACTGGCGGAGCTCGAGCCCGGAAACCGCGCCGTCCTGCGACGCGTGAGCGACGAGGACGCCGAGGCGCTCCGCTACCTCGCCCGGCTCAACCTGATCCCCGGCGTGGCCGTGGAAGTCCTCGAGCAGCAGCCCGACAACGGGCCGATTCGTCTTCGGGTGGCGGACCGGGAGGAGACGATCGGGCGCGAGCTGGCGCGCCGGCTGCGCGTCGAGCCCGAGTTCTGAGTTGATGCCGGCGATTGCCCGGGCCAGGCAGACCGGGGCCGCCGGCGGGCCGGCGCGCCAGCGGCGGGTCAGGACTGCCCGGTGAGCGCCCGGTAGCTCTTCAGATGCCGGAGCGCCGAGATCCGGTCGCCGGCCCTCTCGTACAGCCGGGCCAGGTTGTAGTGGGCGTCGGCGAAGGTGGCATCGGCGGCCAGGGCCGCCTGGTAGGCATCGGCGGCGGCCGTATCCCGCCCCAGGTCCTCGAGGGCGAGCCCGAGATTGAACGCGGCGGGCGGCGCGTTCCCGCCGGCGGCCTCGAGCGCGCGGCGGTAGTGGACCACGGCGGCCTCGAGCGCCCCGTCCTCCTGCATCAACCGCCCCAGGTTGATCAGGGCGTCGACGTGGTCCGGCTCGATCTCGAGCACCTTCTCGTACGCCTCCCGCGCCTGTGCCGGGGCATGGGACTCCAGCTCGAGGCCCAGGTCCAGCCAGTCGGAGGCCGGCGTCGCCCCGGCGGCCCGGTCGAGGGTCACCCGATCCAACGGCTCGACCTGCGCCGCCAGGTCGGCCACGTCGAAGACGAACTGGAGCTGCCCCGACTCCGGCTCCCAGGCCCGGTCCTCGTCCCGGACCACCACGTCCCCTCCCTGCGCGCCGATCCGGAGCTCCGTCAGCGATCGGTCGGTGGGGAGCTGCTCCTTCAGGCGACGCAGCGAGCGCAGGATCCGTCGCTGGGACACGTTCGCGTCCAGCAGCTCCTTCGCGGTCCGGAGCAGGACCAGGTCCTGGAAGGAGAAGACGTAGCGGTTCCCCCGGCCCCGTGCCGGGTCCAGGATCCCCGAGCGACCGTACTCCCGGCTCTGGCGCCGGGTCAGTCCGATGAGACTCTCGACGTCGCGGGTGGTGTAGCCCTTCATGTGCGACCCGTCGGGATCGCCCTCAACCGGACGCGCCCCCGGCCTTCTTCTTGTCCTTTTTCGAGCTCCCGGCTCGCTTCGTCGGCTTCCGATCCCCCTCGCCCTCGCCCAGGCTCGCCTTCAGCGCCTCCATGAGGTCGATGATCTGCGTCTCCGGCTCCTCCGCCGCGCTGATCGTGATGTCCTCGCCCTCCACCTTCCTCTGGATCAGCTCGAGGACCCGGTCCCGGACCTCGTCCGTGTACTGCTCCGGCTCGAACTCCTCCGTGGCGATCTGCTGGATCAGCTGCTTCGCCAGCTCCAGCTCCTGGTCCTTCACTTCCGCGTCCCCGATCGGGACCTCGGAGAACGACCGGATCTCGTCGGCGTAACGAAGCTGCTCCATGATCACGCCGTCGTCCTTCGGCGTCAGCAGGACCAGATACTGCTTGCCCCGGGCCGCGTACTTGCCGAGTGCCGAAAGGCCGGTCTCCCGCATGGCCTTCGAGAGCAGCCGGTACGCCCGGTCACCACCCTTGTCGGGGCCCAGGTAGTAGATCCGATCGATGTACTCCCTGCCCACCTCCTCCCGGGGCACGAATTCCTCGATCTCGATGGAGTTGTCGCTCTTCGCCTCGAGGGCCTTCAGCTCCTCGTCCGTGAAGGTCACATACCGGTCCTTCGCGAATTCGTAGCCCTTCACCAGGTCCGATCGCTCCACCACCTCCCCGTCCGAGGCGCGGATGTACTGGTACCTGACCCGGGACCCGCTCTCCGGATCGATCATGTTGAATCGGATCCCCGACGAGCTGTTCGCCGCCGTGTACAGCTTGCACGGGACGTTGACCAACCCGAAGGAGATGCTCGCCGAACCGATCGCACGAGGTGCCATAGTGGAGACAGTGTAGGAAAGGGGAGGGCGGAAGGTCAATCATCCCGGCGTGGAGTGGTCTGGCGGATCGGGCTATGGAGGTGCCCCATATTCGCCGCAATTCTAGGGGAGAGGGAGAGGGAGAGGGGGAGGTGGAGCCGGTATGATCCCGAGAGGTTGGCGGTGTATCGGTTGGCGCGTCGGCATACACGCGCGGTAGCCGAGTTGCTCGAACGCTCGGACACCCGTGGATACGCGGATCTCGTTGACAACCTGAAACGCTGCGTGAAGTCCGCGACTTCGGGATCGCCACTCCCCGCGACATCCAGGAGATCCGCGACCTCCAGAACCAGATCATCGCCCTCCTCGTCACCATGATACGAACGCAGGAATCCAGAGCCAGCGGCTGACCCCGCGCGGTTGATCCCCTCTCACCGCGACACCTTCGACACCTCTCCCTCTCCCTCCGCGCCCACAAGGCGCGCCTCGCCTCCGCCTTCGCCTTCCGCTTCCACCCTCTCCCCTCGAACACCCTCTCCCCTCGAACACCCTCTCCCCTCCCTCTCCCCTCCCTCTCCCCTCCCTCTCCCCCTCCCTCTCCCCCTCCCCCTCTCCCCTCGGTTGCCAATGCCACGGCGGGTCCTTCTCTTTCCCGTCATGCCCAAACGTCCTGCCGACTCCTCCCTCGCCGACTACCACGCCAGACGCTCCTTCGACCGCACCCCCGAGCCGGGCGGCGGCCGGCCGGGTGCGCCGGTGGAGGGGAATGGCCCCGGTCTCTTCGTCATCCAGAAACACGCGGCCACTCGCACGCACTACGACCTCCGCCTCGAATTGGACGGGGTCCTGAAGTCGTGGGCGGTACCGAAGACGCCGTCCTACCACCAGGCGGACAAGCGGGTCGCCATCCACGTCGAGGATCATCCCCTCGAGTACGCCCGATTCGAGGGGATCATCCCGGAGGACAACTACGGCGCGGGTCCTGTCATCGTGTGGGACCGGGGCATCTGGCTCCCGATCGAGGACCCCCACGAAGGCTTCGAGAAGGGCAAGCTCCTGTTCGAGCTCCGGGGCTACAAGATCCGGGGCCGGTGGACGCTCGTGAAGATCAGGGACCGGGACGGCGACGCCGACAACACGTGGCTCTTCATCAAGGAGCGGGACGGGCTGGAGGGTCCGGGCCGCGAGGTGCCGGAGGCGTCGATCCTCTCGGGTCTGACAGTCGAGGAGCTGGGCCAGGGCCACGACCCCGGGGCCGGGATCCGGGAGGCCCTCGACCACCTCGAGGCCCCGACCGGCGCCCTCGAGCTGGCCGACGCCCGGCCCATGCTCGCCGAGAGCCGCAAACGACCCTTCGACCGGGAGGGCTGGGTCTTCGAGCTCAAGTACGACGGCTACCGGATCCTCGCCGGCGCCGACGACGGCCACATCGCGCTCCGGACCCGCAACGGCAACGACATCACGGCCTCGTTCCCCGAGGTCGTCGAGGTGCTCGAGGCGCTGCCGTACGACGACTTCGTCCTGGACGGTGAGGTGGTCGTCCACGACGCCCGGGGCATCCCCAGCTTCCAGCGGCTCCAGAAGCGAGCCCGGCTGAGCCGCCCTCTCGATATCCGCCATGCCACCCTGGTTCTTCCGGCCACCCTCTACCTCTTCGACATCCTCGCCTTCGAGGACCGGGACCTCCGGCCCCTGGCGCTCACCGACCGGAAGGACATCCTCCGCCGGATGGTCCCGCCCGCCGGCCCGCTCCGCTACTCGGAGCACATCCCGGAGAAGGGGACGGCCCTCTTCGAGCAGGTCGCCGGGATGGGGCTCGAGGGCGTCGTCGCCAAGAAGGCCGATGCGCCGTACCGGTCCGGCCGGTCGAAGGACTGGCTCAAGGTCCGGGCCGACCTCGTCGACGACTTCCTCGTGGTCGGCTGGACCGACCCCTCCGGCGGACGCACCGGCTTCGGCGCGCTTCACCTCGGCGCCTACGATGACGGCACGCTGGTCTATGCGGGCCGCGTGGGCAGCGGGTTCAGCGACGCCCGGCTCGACGAGGTCTCCGGGCTACTCGAGGCCGCCGAGGTCGACGACCCCGCGGCGGCCGGGTCGCCGACGGGGAAGGACCATCACTGGGTCGACCCCGAGCAGCTCGGCCTCGTGGCCGAGGTCCGGTACAAGGAGTGGACCGGGGAGGGCAGCCTGCGCCAGCCCGTCTTCCTCCGCTTCCGCGACGACAGGCCGCCAGCCGAGTGCGTGAAGCGCGTCCCGGTGGCCTCATTGAGCCTCGAGGTCGACGAGCCGGAGGCCGAGCGCCGCGACGTGCGGCTGACCAATCTCGACAAGACGTTCTGGCCCGACGAGGGCTACACGAAGGGCGACCTGGTGCGCTACTACGAGGTCATCGCCGAGTGGATCCTGCCGTACCTCCGGGACCGGCCGCTGGTGCTCACGCGCTATCCCGATGGCATCGATGGTAAGTCGTTCTACCAGAAGGACATGCCCGACTGGGCGCCCGACTGGATCCGGACCGAGACGCTCTGGAGCGAGGGGTCCGAGCGGGAGCTCAGCTACGTCATCTGCGACAACGTCGAGACGCTCCTCTACGTCGCCAACTCCGCGTCCATCCCGCTCCACGTCTGGCACAGCCGCGCGGGCTCCCTCGAGAAGCCCGACTGGTGCGTCCTCGACCTCGACCCGAAGGAGGCCCCGTTCGAGCAGGTCATCGACGTGGCCCTCGTCCTGCACGAGCTCTGCGACGCCATCGACCTGCCCCACTTCGTCAAGACCAGCGGCTCATCCGGGATCCACGTCATGGTCCCGCTCCATGGCGCCTTCACCTACGAGCAGAGCCGGATCCTCGGCCACCTGCTGTCCCAGGTCATCGTCGACGAGCACGGCGACATCGCCACCCTCCAGCGCGTCATCGACCGCAGAGAGGGCAAGGTCTACCTCGACTACCTCCAGAACGGGCACGGCAAGCTCATCGCCGCGCCGTTCAGCGTGCGGCCCCGGGCCGGCGCGCCCGTGTCCATGCCGCTCCGCTGGGACGAGGTACGGCCCGGGCTCGCCATCACCGACTTCACCATCGCCAATGCCGCGGACCGGATGACCGATCTCGGCGACGACCCGCTGCGCCCCGTCCTCGACGCGCGTCCCGACCTTCTCGGCGCCCTCACCCGACTGCAGGAACGACGGACCGGGTAGCCGCACCCGCCACCAGCCGATAACGTCTCGCCATGCGATCCGAGCTGAGGCTCGACCTCCCGGACGACACGACCGTATCCGCGCTCCTCGACCGGCCCGACCGGCCGCCCGTGGCCCGGGCGACGGTCCGGACCGCGGTGGCGCGAGCGCTGGAGGAGGCGGGCGGCCTCGATGGCGTACCGGTCTTCGCGGGCGGGAAGTCGTTCGGCGGGCGGATGACCTCGCAGGCCGCCTCCGAGACGCCGCTGCCTGGCGTGCGGGGACTGGTGTTCCTCGGCTTCCCGCTCCACGCCGCCGGCAAGCCCGGCAGCGACCGCGCCGCCCACCTGACCGGCGTCGAAGTCCCCATGCTCTTCTGCGACCACTCGTTCAGGGTCCTGAAGCGATCCGGCCGAACGGAGGCCGAAGTGATGGCGGAGATCGGGGACGCGGTGGCGGCCTTCGTGACCCGGGACTAGCGGCGTCACCCGGTCCGCAAAGCGTCGGGCGTCGATCCGGGATCGGGCTCGCCCGGCCGGGCTACGGTACGGCCTCCATGAAACGCCGCGCCAGCTTCGGGCCGGTACCCTCGTCCTCGTGCTTGAAGAAGCTGCCCTTCCATTCGTCGTAGGAGAACCCGCTCGTCCCGACGCGGACGATCACCGGCGCTCCGGCGGGGTGGCGACCGAGTAGACGGTCCGGATCTCCCGGCCATCGGCGGTGCGGAGCACGATGGGGATGTCGCGGAGTCCGTTGACCGGTCGGCCGACGAGCTGCGCCCTGAACGCCAGGAGCGGCTGAGGGTCTTCGGTCTCGACGGCCACCTGCCCATCCACCGTTACGGCGACTACCCCAGCGCTGTCCTGTGCGATGCCCTCCACCGTCAGCGTGTCACCCTCCGCAATGGTCACCGGCACCTCCATACCCAGGCGCCACCGGGGGGGCTCCCGGATGAAGATGCCGCGGTCGGTCTCGCCCGCGATGCTCCGGGCCAGGCTCCTCACCTGCTCCCGGCTGAGGGAGTCGCCGAGCCCCTCACCGAGGGAGCCCAGCGACCGCAGCGCCTCGAACCGCTCCAGATCAGCGAGCCCGACCTCCTCCAGCGCCCGGGTCACCTCCCGGTCGATGGAGTCGTACGGCAGGAGCGCCGGCCGATCCGGGCGGGACGGCTCGGCCCGGGAACCTTCGTCCTCCCCGGCCGCGCCCTCCGCCGTCGGCCCGGCCGCCTCCTCGTCGCCGGCCAGCAGTGCCGCCACCGCCAGTGCGCTGCCGATCCCCACCACCAGGACCGCGATGGCCGCCAGCCACGGCGTCGATCCCGGGCCACCGGTGGGCGACCCGGTGCCCGGGCGGTCTTCGTCCGGGGTGCGGACCACGCCTCCCGGCCCCCAGTCGAACATCCACGCCAGGACCAGGACCACCGGGAAGCCGACCCCCGCCGCGACGATCACCGCCGTCACCACCCACTGCGGCCCGCTCAGGTTGGGCACCACCACGTCGGAGAACTCGATGGCCGCCCACGCCGCGACCAGGTACACGGCCGCCGTCTGCGGCACATGGCGACGCCGCAGCTCGTTGATGAATCGCTGGAATGCAGACTGGCTCATGGGATCTGAGGATAGCCACGCCTCTGGCCGGGAGCAACGGGCAGGAGGGCGCCGCGAACACGGCCCCGGGATCACGCGCTCCCGAAACGCCCCACCACCCGTGATGAAAGGGCCCGACGGTCCACTGCTCGCCGCCAGGCCCTCCCCGGAGCACGGCCCGCCGTGCCTCCGTCGCTCCGTGACTCCGTGTGTGCCGTTCTCCGTGTCTCCATCACCTCCGTGCCTAGAAGAAACGGAAACCCGGAGACACCAGGTCCGGCGGCAGGTACGTGATGAAGAACGGGCCGTAGGCCATGAGGATCAGGATGATCGCGACGATGACCCAGAACCACATGTTGTCCAACCGCGTCTCCCAGCCGCTCTTCGCCGGCGCCGTGATCGTCTCCGAGAAGGGGATGTCCTTCGGCTGCTCGCCCTTCCGCCCCACGAGGATCGTCATGACGATCACCAGGAAGAACATGACCGCGCCGAGGGTCATCAGCGTACCGCCGATCCCGGTCAGCGCACCGGCCAACGCCCACTCGCCCTTCTCCGCGGCATAGGCCGACTGGGCGAAGTACGTACGTCGCGGCATGCCCTCCAGCCCGCCGGAGATCATCCCCCGGGCAAAGATCAGGACACCGATCGTGTAGACCCACGACTGGGCCACCGCGATGCCCTTCCCCCAGAGCCCGCGCCCGGTCAGGTACGGGATCAGCCAGTACGCGATCCCCATGAACGTCAGCGCCACCGCGCTGCCCACCGTCATGTGGAAGTGGCCCGGCACCCACGTGGTGTTGTGCACCACCAGATTGACGGTATGGCTGGCATTGATCAGCCCCGTGATGCCGCCGAACACGAAGGTGAACATGGCCAGGACCTGCGCCGCCACCGAGGGGTCGCCCCACGGCAGCTTCCGGATCCAGCCGAACAGCCCGGTCCCACCCCGGTGCCGACCGCCGATCTCCAGCGATGCCACCACGCTGAACGCCGTCGCCAGGCTCGGATAGAATACCCCGAACGTCAGGATCGCGTGGAACGCCTTCATCTTCGTGTCGATCCCCGGGTCCGTGTACTGGTGGTGGAACCCCGTCGGGATCGAGAGGAGCAGGAACAGGATGAAGACCACCCGGGTCAGCGAGTCGCTGATCATCTTCCCCTCCACCTGCCGGGGGATCAGCGCATACCACGACACGTAGGCCGGCAGCAGCCACGCGTACACGATCGCGTGGCCCGTCATCCAGAAGAGCGTCCGGTTGAACAGCGGGTCGACCCGCTCGATGATCCCCAGCGACCACGGCAGCAGGTACCCGATGAAGGAGATCGCCACGCCGAACGAAGCCAGGCACCACATGGCATAGGACGCCACGGAGATATGGGCCAGCAGCGGGATCCGCTCCCCCGGATGCTCCTTCCGCCACGCCCGCAGCGTGAGGAACATGTTCAGCGAGGCCAGGTAGGTGCTCACCACCAGCAGGACCAACCCCAGGTAGTAGCTCCAGTGGGCCTGGAGCGGCGCATACGACGTGTACAGCACCGACGCCTGGTTCGACACCACGGCGTAGATCACCATGATGTTCGCCGCCGCCAGCAGCCAGAAGGCGCCGTGCACCAGCCCCCCGTTCAGCGGCCGGTTCAGCGCCCGGGCCGTCAGCAGTGGGAGGAACCCATTGCTGAACGCGAACGTCATGAACAGCACGTTCGCCACGCCATGGGCGGTCAGCCCCTGGTAGTAGCCCCGCAGACCCGGGAAGTACTGGAGGATGTCGATGCCCGCATAGCTGAGCGCCTGCGCAAGCCCGTGGGCCACCCCCGCCGCCAGCGCGAAATAGCCGACGTAGATGGTCCAGCGGAGGATCCGCCGCTGGCCCGCGGGGACGTCGTATCCGGTGGTGTCGTGGACCACGGCGGTGCTCATCCGGCCACCTCCTCCTCCACGATCACCTTGCCCCACATGTTGTGGTGCCCGATACCGCAGTACTCGTGGCAGATGATCAGGTGCTCACCCGGCTCGTCGAACGTGTACTCCACACGCGAGACCTGGCCCGGCAGCAGCATCACGTTCAACCGCGTGCCCTCCACGTGGAACCCGTGGATCACGTCGGGCGTCGTCATCAGGAACGTGACCTCCGCCCCCGCAGGGACCCGGACCTCGTTCGGCGTGAACGACCACGCCTGCCCCAGCATCACCACCTCGTACTTCCCCGGCGCCGTCTCCCGGACACCCGGATTGTCGAACGGCGGGATCGAGCGAACCTGCATCGGATCGATCCGGTCCACGTCGTCCGGGAGCGTGATCCCCATCGTGTACGACGTCAGCGCCAGCGTGATCATGAAGACCACCAGCATGCCCGCCCCCACGTACAGGAACGCCTTCTCGTAAGTGTGGACTCTCATGGCCTCACCGGTTCAGCAGCGTCAAGTACATGATCCCCCACATGCCGGCCAGCGCCATCAGGAAGAAGATCATGATGAACAACGTGCCGGTCGTGGTGGGCTCCTCTTCGGGAGGCAGTTCCTCGGACGAGGCCGCCTCTTCGGCCGGCTCACGCCCCTGCGACGACGCGGGCCCGGTCGGATCGGGCGTCATGGGAGACTCCTGGGGCTGTGGAAGGGTCTTACCTATCGAGGCCGCTCATCCAGGCGGCGAACGGAACGCGATAGTATGGTGAGCAGACCGACAAAGATCAAGAGAACGATTCCTGATATCAGAAGGCGCACGCCTTCGAACCGGCCGGCCAGGACCTCGTTGATCGTGCTCCACAGGTAGTAGACCAGCGGGGCGCCCACGATCACGAACGCGCCCACGATGGCGATGAGGGTGCCGGTGGAGATGCCGTCCTGTGTCTTGCCGTCCGTCATGTCCGTGCGTCGCCGTGAGGGGGCAGCCGTGAGCCGTGAGCCGTCAGCCGTGAGCCGTCAGCCGTCAGCCGCCAGCCGTCAGCCGTCAGCCGTCAGCCAGTTCAGCTTCGGCTTTCCGCCCCGTCACCGCAACCCATTCCTCGCCGTCGAGTCGGACCATGGTCCAGACGTTGACCGTGTCGCAGGCGGGGCAGTGGGCGTGGGTCTCATCGATGATCTCGAGCTGCTGGACCCGCTCGCACCCTTCGCACAGGGCCTGGACGCGCTCGAGCTGATCGGGGCGCAGCCCGCTCCGGGCCAACCGTACG
>CAYMLW010000125.1:1312-10925 GCA_964391035.1 uncultured Gemmatimonadaceae bacterium | reverse complement strand
ACCTGCTCCTGCTCGTGCTCGTGCCGGCGGCCTTCCCCCGGGCCCCGGACCGTCAGAGCCGGTTCATCATGGGATACGTCCTGGCGATGGCGATCCCCGTCTCCCTCCTGGGCATCTACCAGTTCTTCCAGCCCCCCGGCCACTGGATCAACTCGTACGTGGCCGAGAGGTCGTCCATCTCCACGGTGGGCGCATCGGGCCATGCCCGGGTGACCGGGACGTTTCCCTTCATCTCCGGGATGACCACGTTCCTGGTGCTCAACCTCGGGCTGGCGATCGGGCTGATCTGGGGGAGCACGCGGGAGCACCGGTGGTATCTGCCGGGCGTGCTGCTGCTCGGGATCACGATGGTCGTGGGTCCCATGAACGGCTCCCGGTCGTTCGTCGCGCTGCCGATGCTGGCGGCGCCGTTCCTGCTCTACGACGTGATGAAGCGGCCCGCGGCCGGGCGGCGGGCGGGGGTGGCGGTGCTGCTCGGGTTGGCGGCGATGGCGGTGTTCGGGACGTCGCAGATGCTCCAGGGATGGCAGGCGCTGGCGGAGCGGGCCGAAACGGCGGGCGACGCCCCATCGCGCGTGGTCGACGCCGTGGCCGGCCCGTGGATCCGGGCGTTCGAGGCCGGCCCGCTGGGCCACGGCGCGGGTTCGACCCACCAGGCGGCGCCCCGGCTGGTTCCGGACCAGCCGCCGTACGCGTGGCTGCCGGACATCTACCTGGAAGAGGAGAACGGCCGGATCGCCGTGGAGCTGGGCTGGATCGGGTTCCTGGTGTACCTGGGGTTGAAGGGCATGGCGGTGTGGCTCGCGTTCACGGTCCTGCGCAAGGCGGACGACCCGCTGCATCGGGCCGTGGGCGCCGGCGGCGTCATCTTCCTGACCGCCCATCTGATCGCCGGCGTGGTCTTCAACACCACGGCGGCGGGTCTGTACTGGGGCTGTCTGGGTCTGGTCGTGTTCGCCCGGTCCACGCAGATCGCGGAGGAGCGGGATGCCGCGGTCCGGCGAGTCCGGGCGCCCGCGCCGGAGCTCCGCTATGGGTAGGGGCGTCCTCGTCACCCACTCGGGTCGCCAGCACTCCCACCGACTGGCCGTGGCCCTGGAGGAAGCCGGCCTGCTGCGCGGCTACTGGACGGGGATCCCGACCCGTGCGCTGGTGGGCGGCCTGATCCCGGCTCGACTCTGGCGCCGCTTCATACGGTACGACACGGTGCCGCTGCCCGCCGACCGCGTGAGGCACGCCCCCATCAGCCCGATCCTGCGGAAGACGATCGGCCCGCTGCTGCCCGGGGCGTGGACCGTGGCCTGGGCCCACCGCGCGGACTACGCTTTCGACCGCTGGGCCGCCTGGCGGCTGCGACGGCTGTCCGGCGATCCGCCGGCGGCCGTGGTGGCCTACGAGAACGCGGCGCTGCGGACGTTCGAGGTGGCCAGGGAGATGGGGACGATGACGATCCTGGACGCCGCCGCGCTGCACCACACCGGGCAGGACGCCGAGTGCGCGTACCCCGAGTCCGACCGGGCACACCGGCGCATCACGGCGCGCAAGGACGCGGAGATCCGTCTGGCCGATCACATCATCACGGTCTCGGAGTTCTCCCGGGAGACCTACGTCCGGGCGGGCGCGGACCCGGACCGCGTCACGGTGGTGCCGCTGGGTGTGGACCTCGAGCGGTTCCGCGTGCCCGAGGGCCCGGGGAAACCCACCGACGGTCCCCTCGAGATCCTGTTCGCCGGCGCGGCCGCCTACCACAAGGGGTTCGATGTCCTGGTCGACGCCGTGCGCGGCCTGGAGGACGGGGTGGATGTGCGGGTCACCGTGGTGGGACGGGACCGGGAGGGGTGGCGGGAGCGGGCCGGGGTCGAGTTCCACTGGCTCGGGCAGGTGTCGCAGGGGCAGCTGGCGGAGCTGTACCGGCAGGCCGACGTGCTCGTCCTGCCGTCCCGGCACGATGCCCTGCCCATGGTGGTTCTCGAGGCACTGGCGAGCGGGCTCCCCGTGGTGGTCAGCGACCGCGTGGGCAGCAAGGAGGCCGTCGAGGAGGGCGTGAACGGCTGGGTCCTGCCGGCCGGCGACGTGGAGGCGCTCCGGGACCGGCTGACCTGGTGCGCCGGGAACCGTTCCGCGCTCCACGCGATGGTGGAGCCATCCCGCGCGGCCGCCGCGGGCTACAGCTGGGACGCGTACGCGGAGCGGGTCATCGGGCTGATCGGCGGGCTGGTCGAGGACGCCGGGCCGGGCGCGGGCTGATGGATGTGCTCCACACGGTCGCGTCGCTCGATCCCGCCGATGGGGGTCCAAGCCGCTCGGTGCCGGCCCTCGTGGCCGCGCTGCGCGCCGGGGGCGTCGCGGCGGAGGCCCATGCCTGGGACCGCGACGGCGCGCCGGCCCGTGTGCCCGACCTGATCCACGACCATGGCATCTGGCTGCCCACCAACCATCGGGTGGCGAGGCTGGCGAACCGGGCCGGGATCCCGCGGGTGGTCTCGGTCCGGGGGATGATCGAGCCGTGGTCGCTGGGGCACCACCACTGGCGGAAGTGGCTCGCGTGGCGCCTCTTCCAGCGCAGGGATCTCGCGACCGCGACCGCGATCCACGTGACCGGCGCCCCGGAGGCGGAGAGCGTACGCCGGGCGGGCCTGGATGGCCCGGTGGCGGTGATCCCGAACGGCGTCGAGATTCCGTCCGTGCTGCCGCCGCGCCCGGAGGCGGGGCTCCGGCGGGCGCTCTTCCTGTCCCGGATCCACCCGAAGAAAGGGCTGCCCATGCTGCTGGACGCCTGGGCGGCGGTGCGGCCGGAGGGCTGGGAGCTGGTGATCGCCGGCCCGGACCCCGACGGGCACGTGGCCGCGCTCGAGTCCCGGGTCCGGGCCGGGGGCCTGACCGACGTCTCGTTCCCGGGCGCCGTGTCGGATGCCGGGAAGTGGGCGCTGTACCGCTCGGCGGAGCTGTTCGTGCTGCCGACGCACAGCGAGAACTTCGGGCTGGTGGTGGCCGAGGCGCTCGCGGCCGGGGTCCCGGTGATCACGACCCGGGGCGCGCCCTGGTCCGAGGTGGAGACGGAGCGCTGCGGCTGGTGGGTCGAGCCGAGTGTGGCGGCGATCACGGCGGCGCTCAGGGAGGCCGTCGCCCTCGACGCCGGGGCCCGCCGTGCCATGGGGCGCCGGGGCCGGGAGCTGGTCGAGGGCCGCTACACGTGGTCGGCGGCGGCGCGGGAGATGGCGGCGGTGTACGAGTGGGCGCTCGGCACGGGGCCGCGACCGGAGTGTCTGCGCCCGGGAGGAGGGACCGGCGATGCTTGACCGGATCACGCCGTTGATCCTGACCTACAACGAGGGCGCCAATCTCCGTCGTGTGCTGGAGCGCCTGGACTGGGCCGGCACGGTGCTCGTGATCGACAGCGGCAGCACGGACGGCACCCTCGACCTGCTGGCGGCCTACCCCAACGTCACGGTGCTGCACAGGGCGTTCGACCACTTCGCCCACCAGTGGAACTTCGGCCTCGAGCACGTCGAGACGCCGTGGGTCCTCACCCTCGACGCCGACTACGTGCTGTCCGAGGAGCTGGTCGAGGAGCTGCGGGAGCTGACGCCGGAGGCCGACGCATACCGGGCCCGGTTCCGGTACTGCGTCGCGGGCCGACCGCTCCGGGCCAGCCTGTACCCCGATCGCACCGTCCTCTTCCGCCCGTCGGTCGGCCGGTTCACCGTGGACGGCCACCGGCAGGTGCTCGAGGTCGACGGCGTCGAGGCTCGCCTCGCCCACCCCATCGACCACGATGACCGGAAGTCGCTCTCGCGCTGGCTCGACAACCAGCGGCGCTACGCCGCCCAGGAAGTGGACAAGCTGGTGGCGGCGGACCCCAGGGAGCTGGGAGCGGCCGATCGCCTGCGGCGCCGGGGTCTCGCTCCGCTGATCATGCCGGTCTACTGCCTCTTCGCCAAGCGGCTGATCCTGGACGGGGCGGCCGGCTGGCGTTACACCCTCGAGCGCACCTACGCCGAGGTCCTCCTGGCCCTGGCTCTGACCGAGCGCAGGCTCACCGCCGGCGAGCCGGACACCTGAGCCGACATGTGCGGACTGGCCGGGATCCTCGGGACGACGCCGCTGCCCGCCGAGGCGGGCCGGATGACGGACGCCCTGCGCCACCGGGGGCCGGACGACCGGGGCACCGCCACCCTCCGCGCGGCGGACGGGCCCGCCGGGGAGGTCGGCCACACCCGCCTGGCCGTCCTGGACCCCACGTCCGCGGGGCGACAGCCGTTCCGCTCCGAGGACGGCCGCTGGACGCTGATCTACAACGGGGAGATCTACAACTTCCGTGAGCTGCGGGACGAGCTCCGGCGCGGGGGCCACCGCTTCCGCTCCGATACCGACACCGAGGTCCTGCTCCGGGGCTGGATCGAGCACGGGCCGGCCTTCCTCGAGCGGCTTCGCGGGATGTTCGCCTTCGCGATCTGGGATGCCGGCCAGGGCCGCGGCGTCCTGGCCCGGGACCCCTTCGGGATCAAGCCGCTCTACTACGCGGTGCCCGGGCCCGTGGTCTTCGCCAGCGAGGTCCGGGCCATCCTCGCGTCCGGGCTCGTCCCGCCCCGGCTCTCGGCCACGGGGCTCCGCTCGTACCTCGCGGCCGGGTCCGTCCAGGAGCCGCTGACCCTGATCGAAGGGGTCCGGATGCTGCCGGCCGGGACGCGCCTGGACATCGAGTGGCGTGACGGCCGCCCCGTCCCGGGCGATCCGGTGGCCTACGGCCCCGACCCGCTGATGGTCGGCGATGATCCGATCCGGGACAGGGCCGCGGCCGCCCGGGCCGTCCGTGACGCGCTCCGCGACTCGGTGGCCGCCCACCTCGTCAGCGACGTCCCCCTGGGCTTCATGCTGTCCGGCGGGATCGACTCGTCGGCGGTCGTGGCGGTCGCGTCCGAGGTGTCCGACCAGGCGCTCGACACGTTCAACGTGACCTTCGGCGAGGCGGGCGGGGAAGCGGAGCACGCCCGGGCCGTCGCCGGGCGGTTCGGCACGTCCCACCACGAGATCCTCCTCGAGGGCGGGCACGCGCTGGGGCTGCTGCCCGACGCCTTCGCGGCCATGGACCAGCCCTCCCAGGACGGCTTGAACACGTACGTGGTGAGCAGGGCGATCCGGCAGGCGGGCATCAAGGTCGCCCTCTCCGGCCTCGGGGCCGACGAGCTGTGCGGCGGGTACCCCGCCTTCGACCGGGCCCGCCGGGTTCGACCCGTCATCGCGGTGCCCCTGCCGCTCCGTCGGCTCGCGGCCCGGGGCGCCGGCCGACTCGGTGGGATCCGGGGCGGCAAGCTCCGGTCGGTCCTCGAGGAGGCGTCCGTCGCCCGCGGCGCGTACGCCGGGTCCCGGCTCTTCCTGGACGACGGCACCGTCCGCGCCCTCACCGGCGACGGCCGTCCCCTCACGATGCCCGTGGCCCCGGCCGGGCTGTCCACGCTCCGGGAAGTGGCCTGGTACGAGGTCAACGGGTACATGCGCAACACGCTGCTCCGGGACAGCGACGTGTTCAGCAGCGCCCACGGGCTCGAGCTCCGGGTGCCGTTCGTGGACCGCCACTTCGCGGGCGTGGCCGGGCGGATCGACGACCGGCTCGTGCTGGATCCCGACATGCCGAAGCCGGCCCTGGTCCGGGCCGTGGCGGACCTGCTGCCGCGACAGGTCTGGGATCGACCGAAGCAGGGCTTCGTGCTGCCCCTCGATCGCTGGCTCCGCGACGAGCTGCGGGGGGAGGTCGAGGCCGCCTTCTCGGATGGGGCCCTCGAGCAGGTCGGCCTCGCGCCCGGACCGGCCCGGGAGATCTGGCACCGGTTCCTCGACCGGCGGGGCGGCATGAACTACAGTCGGCCGTGGGCGCTGTTCACCCTCGCACGCTGGGCCCGGGAGCACGGCGTGGCCGCCGTGACGACGGAGTGGCCTCTCGAATCCAGGGGGAACCATGGTGCCCCGCTCCGGGGGGGAGGGGACCCGGATCTCGAATCGTAGCTCTCAGCTCTCTCCCCGGGGCGCCGGACCGCCACCGGACCGGGTCGCAGGCCGCTCCGAATGGTGATAGGTTCATGGGTTCGCGGCGGGCCGGCCTGCGTCCGGATCCGGCCCCGGGCCCGACCACGACCCTCGTGACCCGACAACCTCCCTGATGAAGCCGAGCTACATCCTCGGGATCAACGCCTACCACGGCGATGTCTCGGCCGTCCTGGTCCGGGACGGCCAGCTCGTGGCCGCGGTCGAGGAGGAGCGGTTCCGCCGGATCAAGCACTGGGCGGGCTTCCCGACGGAGTCCATCCGCCGGTGCCTCGAGATCGGCGGGATCCGCGGGGGCGACGTGGCCCATGTGGCCGTCAGCCGTGACCCGAAAGCGAATGTCTGGCGCAAGGTGGCCTACACGCTGTGGCGGCGGCCGAGTCCCCGGCTGGTCGTGGACCGGCTGAGGAACGCCGGCAGGGTCCGCAACGTCCGGGGTCCGCTGGCGGAGGCGCTGGGGGTGGGGGCGACGGCGCTGCCGGAGATCCACCACGTGGAGCACCACCCGGCCCACCTGGCGAGCGCGTTCTACGTGTCGCCGTTCGAGGACGCGGCCGTGGGCTCGATCGACGGGTTCGGCGACTTCGTCAGCACGTCCATGGCGGTGGGTCGGGGTCGGGACATCGAGCTGCTGGAGAAGGTGTACTTCCCGCACTCGCTGGGGATCCTGTACACGGCGATCACCCAGTACCTCGGCTTCCTCCACTACGGGGACGAGTACAAGGTGATGGGGCTCGCGCCGTACGGCCGGGCCACGCGGCTGGAGGAGCTGCGGCAGCTCGTGACGTTGAAGGACGGGGGCACGTTCGAGCTCTCCCTCGACTACTTCCGGCACTGGTCCGACGACACGCGCATGGAGTGGGAGGCGGGCTATCCGACGCTGCCGGCGCTGTACTCGCCGGCCCTCGAATCGCTGCTGGGGCCGGCCCGGAACCCGGAGGACCCGGTGGAGCGGGAGCACGAGGACGTGGCCCACTCGCTCCAGGCGCTGTACGAGGAGTGCTGCTTCCACATCCTCGACGACCTCTGGGAGCGGACCCGGAACCCGCGGCTCTGTCTCGCGGGTGGCTGCGCCATGAACAGCGTGGCGAACGGGAAGGTGCGGGACCGGACCCCGTTCGAGGCGCTCTACGTCCAGCCGGCGGCCGCCGACAACGGCACGGCGCTGGGGGCGGCCTATCACGTCTGGCACCAGGTCCTCGGGCAGCCCCGGGCATTCGTCATGGACCACGCCTACTGGGGCACTGCGTATCCGGACCCGGATGTCCCGGCCATGATGGACGGCCACGAGGACGACGGGTGGACGTTCGAGATCCGCCACTTCGACACCGAAGAGGACGCGTGTCGTACGGCGGCGGAGCTGATCCCCGGGGGCCACGTGGTCGGCTGGTTCCAGGGTTGCATGGAGTGGGGTGCCCGGGCGCTGGGCAACCGCAGCATCCTGGCGGACCCGCGACGGGAGGACACCCGGGACCACATCAACACGAAGATCAAGTTCCGCGAGAGGTTCCGGCCGTTCGCCCCCTCGGTGCTGGAGGAGTCCCTCGACGAGTACTTCGTGGGTGCCGCCCCGGACCCGTTCATGCAGCAGGTCTACCTGGTGCGGGAGGAAATGCGGCCGCTGCTCCCCGCCATCACCCACGTCGACGGCACCGGTCGGATCCAGACCGTGAACGCCCGGATCAATCCGACCTACCACCGGCTGATCTCCGCGTTCGGGGAGCTCACGGGTGTGCCGATCGTGCTGAACACGAGCCTGAACGAGAACGAGCCGATCGTCGACACCCCCGAACAGGCCCTCGACTGCTTCCTCCGCACCCGGATGGACGCCATCGTCATCGACCGGACCATGGTGCGGCGGCAGCCGGCCGGAACCCCCGACGCCGAGGGGCCCTGACGTGCCCTCCGTGGTCTTCCTCAACCGCTACTACTGGCCGGACCTCGCCGCCACGGCCCAGCAGCTCACCGACCTCGCCGAGGACCTCGCCAGGGCCGGGATGGACGTGACGGTGATCGCGAGCCGGGCCGGGTACGAGGATCCGGCCGAGGGGCGGCTCCCGCGGCGAGACACCCGGCGGGGCGTCGAGATCGTCCGGCTGTGGACCACGCGCTTCGGTCGGGGCCGGCTGACGGGTCGGGCCGCCGACTATATCACGTATATGGTCGGCGCATTGCTGTACTTACTGCGAATGCGGAAGCCGGATATCGTCATCGCGGCCAGCGATCCCCCGTTCCTCCTGGTCCCCGTCCTCGTCGCTCGCTGGTTCCGTGGCTTCACCGTGATCTACAATGCGCGGGACCTGTATCCGTACCTCGCGGCCCGGCTCGGCCTGTTCCGGGAGGGCGGCCTGGTGTACCGCCTCCTGGCCGGCTTCGCGGCGCGCCTGCACCGGGCCGCCGATGCCGTCATCACCCTCGGGCCGGGGATGGCGGAGAAGCTGATCGAGTACGGCGCCCCGCCGGAGCGGACGACGTGGGTGCGGGATGGCGCGGATGCCGCCGCCATCGAGCCCGTACCCGACCACGCGAATCCGCTCCTCGACGAGCTGGGCCTGGCGGACCGGTTCGTGGTCATGTACTCCGGCAACGCGGGTCGGGCCCACACCTTCGAGGCCGTTCTCGAGGCCGCTCGCCGACTTCGGGACGAGACGGACATCGTGTTCCTGTTCGTCGGCGGCGGCAGCAAGCGTCCGGCGCTGGAGGCCGCGGCGGAGGCGGAGGGATTGCCGAACATCAAATTCCTCGGTTACTTTCCGAGGGACGAACTGCGGTATTCGCTCTCATTGGCGGACATCTCTCTGGTGACGGAGAGCCCGTCTGTCGCCAGGCTGCTCGTCCCCTGCAAGACGTACGGGATCATGGCGAGCGGCCGGGCGGTGCTGTTCGTCGGTTCCGAGGAGAGCGAGATCGCGGAGATCGTCCACGAGGCCGAGTGTGGGTTCGTCGTCTCCCCGGACGACCCGGACGCGCTGGTGAATGTCATCCTCCGTTTGCGGGGGTCGCCCGCCGAGCTGGCCGCGCTGGGAGAGCGCGGTCGGCGTGCGGCGGAGACGATCTACGAGCGGGGCCGGGTCGCGGCGCAGTGGCGGGAGCAGCTGGCCGCCGTCCAGGCGCGGGTGCAGTCCACTGGAGCCGGCCAAACGAAGCACGGAGAAGGAGGCGGAACAGCACCGTGAGAACCCTCGTTCGGGCCATCGCGACCCTCTCGCTGGTCATTGTGTCCGGGTGCGCATCGGCCCCGGCCGGTCCGGCGGGCTCCACCCCGTCTCCGGTCGAGGACTACACGATCCGTCCCGGCGACGTGCTCCAGATCCGGGTATGGCCCGACACGTCGCTGTCCGGCTCGTTCCCCATCGAGGGGACCGGGTTCGCGTACCTGCCGGTGGTCGGTCGGATCGAGGCGGGCGGCCGGCCGCTCGAGGATCTGCGAGCCGACCTGCGCGGGGTGTACGCCCGGGAGATGACCACGCCGGTGGTGACGGTCACGCCCATCTTCCGGGTCAGTGTGCTCGGGGCGGTCCGGGCCCCGGGCCTCTACCAGGCCGATCCCACCGTGACGCTGTACGACGTC
>CAYMLW010000125.1:0-1302 GCA_964391035.1 uncultured Gemmatimonadaceae bacterium | reverse complement strand
GAAGCGGCCCCGAACCGGCTGCGGATCATCCGGGAGGGGCGGGTGATCCAGGTGCAGGCGGCGGAGGCGCTGTGGAGTGGCGGGGACGTGGACTCGGTGGGCCTCCAGTCGGGTGATCGTATCGTGGTGCCCCAGGAGCGGTTCCGGTTCCTGACGTGGGACAATGTCTGGCGGGCGGTGGAGGTCACGCTCGGCGTCATCACTCTGGTGAACGTCATCCAATGACGGACGATCGCAGGCTGCCACCCGGCGGGGAGCCCGGCTCGTACCCTCCAGCGGAGCAGAGCGGGGGTGGGGCCGACCTGCGCGAGTACCTGGCGGTTGTCCGACGGCACTGGTGGGTGATCGTGCTGAGCACGCTGGTCGGCCTGGCCGGCGGCTGGTGGGTCGTGTCCCAGCGGGTCCCGGAGTACACGGCGACGGCGCTGCTGCAGCGGGAATCGGAGCGTTCCGGGCTCGAGGGCCTGGGCCTGGCGGGCGATCGGGGCGGCGAGGACCGGATCGCGTCGGAGCTGGAGATCCTGAGCAGCCGGGCCGTGCTGGCGCCGATCGTCGGGTCGCAGGCGCTCCAGCTCCGGATCGAGGATCCGGAAGCGGTCCGGAGCCGGATCGTGGCGCAGGCGGAGCTGGACGAGGGTGCGCCCAGGGGCCGGTTCACGCTGTCGCAGCGGGGCCGGACGTTCGTGCTGCGGGAGGCGGAGTCCGGCCGGGTCGTGTCGCAGGCGGAAGCGGGGGATTGGATCGAGGGGCAGGGGTTCCGGTTCCGGGTGTCGGAGGACGCGTCGATCGAGGACCCGGTGCCGGTGCGGATCATCAGCTGGGAGGAGGCCATCCTCCGGCTGCGGGGCGAGATCCGGGCCCACCAGGTCGAGAACACGAACCTGATCCGGATGCGGTACACGAGTCCGGACCCGGTGCTGGCCGCGGCCGTCGTGAACGAGGCGGCCCGGTCGTACCAGGAGTACTCGGCGCAACGCGCGCGCGAGGAAGCCCGTCGTCGCCGGGCGTTCCTGGGTGAGCAGCTGGCGCAGGTGGCCGACTCGCTGGCGGAGGAGCAGCGTCGTCTCCAGCAGTACCAGGAGCGTTCCGGCGTCCTGGACCCGTCGACGGAGGGGGAGACGCTGGCCTCGAGCCTGACGGCGACCGAGGCGGAGCTGCGCCGCATGCGATTCCAGGAGGGCGTGCTCGTGAACGTGCTCCGGGAGCTCCGGGCGGGTGGTGGGAGCCCGGAGACGTTCCAGCGGCTGATGGTGCTGGGCGACGAGCTGCTCCCGGCGCGCCAGTCGCTGTACACCCGGCTGC
>CAYMLW010000124.1:0-10984 GCA_964391035.1 uncultured Gemmatimonadaceae bacterium | reverse complement strand
AGCGAAGTGAGCCCCCCGCGAGCGAAGTGAGCCCCCCCCGCGAGCGAAGCGAGCCCCTCTCAGCCGGTCGGCGCCGCCCCGTAGGAGATCTCGAGCATCCGGTCGATGGCCGCGCGGGCCTCGGAGCGGGTGGGCTCGGGGACGTCGACCTCGAAGCGGTCGTGGAGGAGCGCGTCGCGGACGTTCTCGAGGGTGATCTCGTTCATGTGGGGGCAGCGGACGCTGCACAGGCGGACCATCTCCTTGTCCGGGTTCTCGCCGACGATGTTGTCGGCCATGCTGCACTCGGTGAGGAGCAGGTAGCGGTCGGCGTCGGACCCCTGGACGGCCTTGATCAGTGCGCTGGTGCTGCCGCTGAAGTCGCTGGCCTCGACCACTTCGGGGCTGCACTCCGGATGGGCGAGGACGAGGACGTCCGGGAACTGGCGTCGGACGTTCTCGATGTCCTCGACGGTGAACTGCTCATGGACCTCGCAGCGGCCCTCCCAGCCGATCATGTCGTACGTGAGGTTCCCGTTCGACCGGGCCGCCTTGGCCGCGTCGCGGGTCGGGAAGACGATGGACTTGCCGGTCTCCCGCGCCACGTTCATCGCGAGGAACTCGTCCGGCAGGAAGATCACCTGGTCGCTGTCCAGGCTCTCGACGATCTGGACCGCATTGCTCGAAGTGCAGCAGACGTCGGTCTCCGCCTTCACGTCGGCGTAGGTGTTCACGTAGGTGACCACCGGGACGCCTGGATACTTCTTCTTGAGCCGTCGGACATCCTCGCCCGTGATGGACTCGGCCAGCGAGCAGCCGCCCTTGGCCGTGGGCAGAAGCACCTTCTTGTGCGGGCTCAGGATCTTGGCCGTTTCGGCCATGAACCGGACGCCGCAGAAGACGATGGGGTCGCCCTCGGCCTCCGCCGCCAGTCGGCTCAGCTCGAGGGAGTCGCCCTTGAAGTCGCAGACGCTGTGGAAGAGGGCCGGCTCCATGTAGTTGTGGCCGAGGATCACCGCGCCGCGCTCCGCCTTGAGCCGATTGACCTCGGCCGCGACCTCCGCTTTCTGGCGCAGCTCGAAGTCGGGAAGCACCCCTTCCAGGCGCCGCTTCAGCGCTGCATACATCTCATCCGGGGATGTGGTCCGGGCCGTGTCGATGCTCTCCATGTGATCCTTCACTCTTCCCAATCGAACTCGAGGGCTACATCAAGCGCGGGGGCCGAATGCGTCAGTGCCCCCACGGAGATCAGGTCGACCCCGCACTCGGCGGCCGACCGGACGGACGCCAGGGTGATTCCTCCCGACGCTTCCGTCCAAGCGGCGCCGTCCACGCGGGCCACGGCGGTTCGCAGCTTCTCCGGGCCCATGTTGTCCAGCAGGACCGAGTCCGCGCCGGCCTCCAGGGCCTCCGAGACCTGTTCTACCTCGTCCACCTCCACCGTGATGGCGACGCCGTGACCCAGGCGACTCCTGGCCCGCCTCACCGCCTCCGGCAGCGACAGCCCCGCCCGGGCGAGGGCGGCCCGATGGTTGTCCTTCAGCATGAAGCCGTCCGAAAGACCGAACCGGTGGTTGTGCCCGCCGCCACACCGGACCGCGTACTTCTCCAGGGCCCGCAGCCCGGGCGTGGTCTTGCGCGTGTCGATTATGCGCGCGCGCGTGCCCTCCACTGCGGACACGTAGCGCCGCGTCAGCGACGCGATCCCGCTCAGGCGAGCCACATAATTCAACGCGACCCGCTCCGCCGAAAGGATCGACCGGGCCGATCCGGCCACCGTCATCAGCGACTCGCCCGCTTCGGCCGTGTGGCCGTCCTCACGCTGCAGGGCGATCTCCAACTCCGCATCGAGCAGCCGGAACACGACCCGCGCCAGCTCCAGGCCGCAGACCACACCGGCCTCCCTGGCGAGGAGCCTGGCCCGGACGGTCGCGTCCCGCGGCACGAGCAGGTCCGTCGTGACGTCCCCGCTTCCCAGGTCTTCCTCCAGGGCGCGTCGGGCATACGCCTCGAGCACCGGCGCCGGGAGCGTCGGCCCTGTCAGTGTCGTCTCCATCGCGTCCCAGCGTCCTCCATTCGGGTAGCCGCCGGTGAAACCCGAGAGCCGGGT
The DNA here is from genome assembly GCA_964391035.1 of uncultured Gemmatimonadaceae bacterium. Taxonomy (GTDB): domain Bacteria; phylum Gemmatimonadota; class Gemmatimonadetes; order Longimicrobiales; family RSA9; genus JAWVYT01. The sequence continues at coordinate 8,895 of CAYMLW010000124.1, read as the reverse complement.
CGATGTTCCGGCCGGGTCGTGGCAATCGGGAAAACGATCACACCTGCTCGCGGAGCCGCCGCCCTGCGGGTCACCGGGGGTCGCGCGGCGGTGTCACCCCAGGTCGACCTGGCGGACGTCGAGGACGTCGCGGAGCCCGGCCAGGCGATCGAGGAGGCCGGGGTCGAGGCGCTCGTCGACGGCGATGGCGGCGAGTGCGTCGCCGCCGACCTCGAGCCGGCTCTGGTGGTACGCGGCGATATTGACGTGGGCCTCGCCGAGGAGGCTGCCGACGTGGCCGATGACGCCGGGCACATCCCGGTTCCGGAGGAGCAGGAGGACGCCCCTGGGGTGCACGTCCACCGGGAACTCGTCGACCCGTACGATGCGGGGGTCGGTGCCCCGGAGGGTACCGGCGACCCGGGTCTCCCGGCCGCCACCCGAGATGCGGAGCTCGATGTACTCGCCGTGATCGGGCTCGGACTCCAGGAGCACCCTGCGCAGGTGCAGGCCCCGGGTTTCGGCGAGGTGCATGGCATTGACCAGGTTGACGGCCTCGGAGCCGACGATGTCCTGGAGGATGCCCACGAGGGACGCGGCCGTGAGTGGCCGGAGCGCGGCCTCGGCGTGGTCGCCGGCGTACCGGATCTCGACGGCCTCGATCGGCCCGGTCAGTCCGCAGGCCAGCCGGCCGAGGCGAGTGGTGAGCTCACTGAGCGGCTGGAGCCTGCGGACGAGATCGCTGCCCACGGCCGGCGCATTGAGGGCGCCGCCGAAGTCGTTGTCGAGAAGGGCGTGGCGCACGGCGTTGGCCACCTCGTAGGCCACGTTGTGCTGTGCCTCGACCGTGGCGGCGCCGATATGGGGGGTGAGGAGGACCTGCTCGACGCTTCGCAGCGGGTGGTCCGGCGGCAGCGGCTCGGAGGTGTAGGTGTCGAGGGCGGCCCCGGCGATGGTCCCGGCCTCGAGAGCGTCGATGAGCGCGGTCTCGTCGAGTACGCCTCCCCGGGCCGCATTGATGAGCACGGCGGCAGGCTTCATGAGGGCGAGCTCATCGGCGCCGATCAGGCCGGCGGTGGTGTCCGTGAGGGGCACGTGAAGGGAGACGATGTCGCCGCGCTGCAGCGCCTCCCGCAGCGAGACGGTGACGATGCCGAGTTGGCTCGCCCGCTCCTCCCGGAGGAACGGGTCATGGGCGATGACCTTCATCCCGAAGGCCCGGGCTCGACGGGCGACCTCGCCGCCGATCCGGCCGGCGCCGATCAGGGCGAGCGTCTTGCCGTGCAGCTCGGCGCCGCGGAACCGCTTCCGGTCCCACTCGCCGCGCCGCATGGACCGGTCGGCGGCGGCCACCTTGCGCATGATACCAAGGATCAGGGCCAGCGTGAGCTCGGCCGCGGAGATGGTGTTCCCCGACGGGGCGTTGAAGACGGCGATGCCCAGCTCCGTGGCGGCGGCCACGTCGATATTGTCCACGCCCACGCCGGCCCGCCCGATGACGCGGAGCCGGGTGTTCCCTTCGAGGGCCGCCCGATCCAGCATCGTGGTGGACCGGACGATGACGCCGTCGGCGTCCAGCAGCGCCTCGTGGAGCTCGTCGCCGTCGAGGCCGGTCGCCTCGACCAGCTCGAAGTGGTCATCGTGGAGAGGCGCCAGCCCGGTCGGTGGGATCCGGTCGGCGAGGAGGACCCGGAAACGACCGCTCACGAGACCGGCGCCCCCCGGAGCGCGCCCGCGAGTGCGTCGAGCAGGACCTCGAGCTCGCTCACGGTGTGGTCGCCCATGTGTCCGATCCGGATCATGGCGTCCTTCTTCGGCCCGTAGCCCGGGGCGATGACGAAGCCTCGCCGGCGGAGCTCGGCGCAGACCGCGGTGCCCCGGACGTCGTCTGGCAGGGTCACGCACGTGACGGTCGGCGACCGGTAGCCCTCGGGGGCGAGGATGCCGATGTCGAGGCCGGCGTCGCGCTGCGCCCGGACCCAGTCGTAGGTCCGGCGGGCCATGGCCGCGTGACGGGCCCAGCGGTTCTCGATCCCTTCCTCGAGGATGGCCTCCATCTGGGTGGCCGCGGCGTACATCAGGGAGATGGCCGGGGTGTTGGGGGCCTGGTCCCTGGCGATGTTCTTCTCGAAGGCGAGGACATCGAAGTAGAGGCCCCGGGTGGGGTTCTCCGCGGCCCGCTCCAGCACGCCCTCCCGGGCGACGGCGAACCCGAGACCCGGCGGGAGCGCAAGCGCTTTCTGGCCGCTGCTGGCCACGAAGTCGATCCCCCAGTCGTCGGTCTCGAAGGGCGCGCCGGCCATGGAGCTGACCGTATCGACGCACACCATCGCCCCGTACCGGTGTGCGGCCGGGGCGAGCTCGCCGACCGGGTTGAGCACGCCGGTCGACGTCTCCGAGTGGCAGATCGTCACCGTGTCATAGTCGGCGCCATCGAGGGCATGGTCGAGGAGCGCTGGCGTGTGGTTCTCGCCCCACTCGACCCGGACCCGGTCCACCTCCAGGCCGCACCGCTCGGCGATGTTCGCGTACCGTTCACTGAACGCGCCGTTGACCAGGCTCAGGACCTTCCTGCGGGCGACGTTCCGGATCCCCATCTCCATCATTCCCGTCCCCGATGCCGGGGCCAGATAGACGGGCCGGCGGGTCCGGAAGGCGTGTTGCAGCCCCGGCTGGATCCGGCGCATGAGCGTCTCCGCCTCCGGGGTCCGGTGTCCGAGCATCGGCCCGGGCAGGGCGTCCAGCACCTCCGGGCGGACCTCGGTCGGGCCGGGCAGGAAGAACCGCCCGAACTCATCGCGTCCCATCATTGCAGTTGCACCATCCCCCGATCGATTTCAGCTTTGCCCCGGTCATAGAGCGGGCCGTCGGGCCCGGCCGTCGGGCGCGCGTCGCCCAGGGCCAGCGGGAGGACCGGCGCGAGAGTGCGGGACCGGATGACTACCGGCGCCTCGGCCACGACCTCCGGTCGCTCGACCACACCCGCATAGGCCACGAACAGATCGACTTCCTCGCGGGCCTCCAGGTCCGTCGCGCCGTCCCCCACGAACATCACCGGCCGGGGCAGCCCCGCTTCCACCCACTCCCGGATGACCGTGGCCTTCCCGCCCGCCCGGGCCGGTGCCGCGGCCTCGTCATAGCCGGCGTACGTGCCCTCGTCCGTGAAGCGCACGGGCACGGCCGCGACGGCGTGGTCGGGCAGGCCCAGATGGCGGGCGAGACCCACCACGGCTGGCTCGAGCCCGCCGGAGATCACCCGGACCTCGACGCCGTGCCGGCGCAGCGCGGTCACGGTGTCGGCGGCGTGGTCCACGAGGCCGTCGATGTAGCGGTCGACGAGGTCCTCGACCGCCGAACGGGAGGGGCGGATCAGCGCCAGGCGGTGTCCGTAGACTTCGTCTAGTGGGACCCGGCCGCTCATGGCGGCGTCGGTGAGCTCGGCGATCTCGTCCTCGAGCCCAGCGGCGAGCTCCTGGATCCCCTCGAGGGTCGAGAGGGTCGAGTCGCAGTCGAAGATAACGCTTCGATAGTGGATCATGGCATGGTCGCGGCACGCCCGTGCGCCCTCCGCCCGGGCGGAGGGAGAAGGTGTGGTGGGGGAAGGGCGGACGCAATGGAGGGGGCGCGCGTCGCCTACGGTCCGGCCGGCTGGTCCGACCCGGTGGCCGTGAGGGTGCTATCGGGACGGACGAACTCCTGGTACTTCTCGTACTGTCACCCGTCGGTCAGCCAGTCGAGGTATCGGACGGCGCTGGCGACGTTCTCGGCCGGGTCGTACGGGTCGTACGGGTCGTCGGCGTCGGGTTATGGTGCTCCGGACGCCGGAGTCGAGAGTCGCTCCAGCGCACGCGAACGTTGCAGATCGCGTTCCTGCTACACCGCTTCTTCGAGGACCCGCCCGAACCGGCGGTCGCGGCGCCGGAACTCGGCCATCGCTTCGGCGAGCTCCGTCGGACCGAAATCCGGCCATAGCACGCCGGTGAAGTACAGCTCGGCGTAGGCGCATTCCCACAGGAGGAAGTCGCTGAGCCGCTGCTCGCCACCCGTCCGGATCAGCAGGTCGACATCCGGGGCCGGTGCAGGGACGGACGGAGACGCACCGTTGCGCGTCCCGGGGCCGGCGTCCCCGTCGACGGTCCGCCCGTTGCCGGCCATGGCCAGCAGGCGCCGAAACGACTCCCGGTCCAGCCCCTGCTCGGACTCCGCACGGCGGAGCAGCTCGGCGGCACGGACGATCTGGTCCCGCGCCGAGTAGTCGATGGCCAGTCGCAGGGTGAGGTTCCGGCCGTCGGCCGTAGCCGACTCCGCCGCCTCGATCTGACGGACCAGCGTCTGCGACAGGCGGTCCCGGCGACCGACCACCTCCACCCGGATCCCGTTCTCCACACACCGGGGGACCTCCTTCCGCAGGTACTCCCGGAACAGGCGCATCAGTCCCCGGACCTCCGCCGCGGGACGGCTCCAGTTGTCCGAGCTGAACGCGTACAGCGTCAGGATGGCGATCCCGCTCTCGGGGTCCGCCGCGGTCTCCACCACCGCGTCCACCGCCCTGGCGCCCTCGCGGTGCCCTGCGGTTCGAGGCAGCCCACGACGGCGGGCCCACCGGCCGTTGCCGTCCATGATGATGGCGAGATGTATAGGATCGTAGTGCATGTCTACTCCCGGACGGCCCGGATGAGCGCTTCCATGTGTTCGAGATACGACTCGAGGGACGCCCGGCCCTCGGCGGTGATACGATACTCCGTCCGGGGGACGCGGCCGTCGTACCCCTTCAGGCAGTCGATGTAGCCGGCGTCCTCCAGCTTCCGTGCATGGGCGCTGAGATTGCCGTCCGTCACGTCGAGCAGTGCCTTCAGGTCGTTGAACGCCAGCGCCTCGTGAACCGCCAGCGCACTGAGGATCCCGAGCCGGACACGCTCGTGGATCAGCCGGTCCAGCTCCGAGTCCCCCAGCCCCGGGATCTCCGTCAGCCGCTCCGGCGTGCCGGACGCCTCCCGGGCCCGCGCCTCACCCACCGTACCGCCTCCAGATCACCAGGCCGAACAGGAGATGCAGCCCGCCCAACCCGAGACCCAGCAGCAGATCCCCGTTCACCGGAGCCAGAAGCGCCACCGCGGACAGCCCGATGAACGCCGCGCCCATCAGCGGTACCACGCGCACGCTGTACGCGCCGCCTGCCATCACGCCCGTGCCATAGAGCCCCAGCCAGATCCCCGGCACCAGATCGTGCTGTCCGGCCGCATACGCAGCCACCGTCAACAGGCCGCCCACTACCATCGGCGGCGTGAACGCAAGCACCAGCTTCCGCCCCGCATACGATCGCATAGGCACGCCCATCGCATGCGCCTTCCGCCGCGTCAGCCCCACGGCCATCACGCCCGCCAGCACAAGCTCCACCAGCCACACCGCCAGCCACCGGACCGGCGTCGGCTGCACCGCCGCCAGCCACGCCGCACCCGCCGCCGTCACCCCCATCAGGATGTACGCCTGGCCCGAGATCGCCGTGAACGACGTGGCCCGCTCCATCGTCTCCCGGATGAAGCGGAGGTTGTCCGCCGCGCGCTCATGGAGCGCTACCGGCGGCTCGCTGGGACGGGTCTCGGTCCGTAGTGGTCGCGTCGACATAGGCGGTGAATGTAACGGAAGGTCGCGGTTCGTCAAGTACTTTGTAATACAGAGAACCCGCCCCGGGCCGACGTCAGCTCCCGGCGGCCTCCACTCCGGCGGGCTCTGCGGCAGGCCGGTCGGGCGCCGCCCACTCCTCGTTGCCACGGACGTAGCGTTCGAACCAGCGGAGCTCCTCGACGAGGCGGGTGCGGTGGTGACGGGGCTCGCCGATGCCGTGGGGCTCGCGTGGGAAGAGGATGAAGCGGCTCGGAACGTCGAAGTGCTGGAGCGCGACGAAGAAGTTCATGGACTGGCCGGGCGTGTCCGTGGTGTCCTCCTCGCCGTGGAAGAGGATGGTGGGGGTCGAGATGTCGTCGGCGTGGGTGTAGGCGCTGCGCTGGATCCAGTGAGCGCGGTTGGACCAGGGGTCGCCGCCGAGGTACCAGCGGGTGACGTCGTAGTTGAAGCCGACGCCGAACTCGCTGGGCCAGTCGCTGACCATGGCGCCGAGGGAGGCGGCCTTGAAGCGGTCGGTGCGTGTGATGGTCCAGCCGCCGAGGATCCCGCCGTAGGACCAGCCCTTGACGGCGAGGGAGTCGGGGTGGGCGATGCCGTGCTCGATCATGGCGTCGACGCCGGTCATGAGGTCGTGGAAGTCACCACCGCCGATGTCGTTCATGTTGCCCCGGAGGAGGTCGTCGCCGTAGCCGCTGGAGCCGCGGACATTGGGCTGGAGTATGGTGTAGCCGTGGGCGGCGAGGAGCTGGGCATCGGAGTCGAAGCTCCGGGTGAAGACGCCTGCGGGCCCGCCATGGATCTCGAGGACGAGGGCGCCGGGGCCGTCGTCGTGGTGGGGCGGGCGCCAGAGGAGGCCTTCGATCTCGAGCCCGTCGGTGCTGGTCCAGCGGACGACCTCGGGCTCGGCCAGGTCGAGGGCGCGGATGCCGGCGTTGACGTCGGTGATGGCGGTGCGTGCCATGCCGGGCCGGAAGGCGGCGGTGGAGACTTCGTCGGGGGAGGTCGGCGTGTCGAAGGTGAAGGCAACGCGGTCGTGGTCCCGGTCCCAGCTCGCGCCGCCCACGCCCCCGGTCCACCGGCTCATCTGGCGGAGCTGGCCGGTACGGAGGTCGAGGCGGTGGAAATTGGAGACGGTGCGGTCGAGGGCGGTGAAGTCGAGGTAGCGCCCGTCGGGGGTGAAGCGGCCGGCGCGGGTGACGAGGGTCGATTCCGGCAGGAGCTGCTCGACGCGGCCGCTCTCGACGTCCATGAGGTACAGGTTGCCCTGATCGAGCTCCCACTCCTCGAGGTCCGGGGCGCGGAAGAGGAGGCGCCCGTCGGGGTGCCAGAGGAGCGACGCCTCGGGCGCCGCGTTGTCGGTGAGGACCCGGATCTCGCCGCCGGTCAGGTCCACCAGCGCGATCTCGGAGCGGTACTCGGCGTTGCGGAGGTTCTCGGTCCGGAAGGTGAACGCGATCCGCCGCCCGGTGGGGTCGACGGCGAAGTCGCCGACGCGCCGCTCGCCCTCCGTGATGGGCCGGGCGTCCGCGCTGTCGAAGTCGACGGGGATCCACCAGAGGTTGGAGTAGCTGCCACGGCGCTGGCCATGAGGGCCCTCGTTGACGAAGAGCCCGTCGTAGCCGGCCTTGCGGGCCTTCTCCACGTCATCGGGAAGCGTGTCATTGGCGACGAAGACCAGGCCCCGGGAGTCGGGCAGCCACTCGTAGCTCCGGACGCTGGCCGGGTGCTTCGTGAGCTGGCGGGCCTCGCCGCCGTCCGTCCGGATCAGCCAGAGCTGGCGGCCCTCGCCGCCCTCGTCGGCGTCCTCGTCCGCCGGGCGCAGGAAGGCGACCCAGCGTCCGTCCGGGGACCAGCGGGCCGAACCGTCGCCTTCCTCCGAAGTGAACGGTCGGGCATCCGAGCCGTCGAAGCCGGCGATCCAGAGGCGGGAGTCGCGCTCGTTGTCGTCCCAGTCCAGCTCGGTGACGGTGTAGAGCACGCGGTGGCCGTCGGGGCTGAGCTCGACGCCGCCCACGCGGCTCATGTCGATGGCGTGATCGACGGTGAACAGGTCGAGGTCCTGGGCCTCCTGCGCGCCGAGCGATGCGGCGAAGAGCAGGGCGATGGCAGCCAACGCAGCAGTGCGCATCCTTCACTCCGGTGTGGTGGTGGATCGGGGGGTATTGTAGCGGACCGGGGCGTTCCTGCCCATGCCGGGGGCGGGCGCCACCGGGGCGTACGGGGAGTCACAAAGTCGGACGCCGGAGGACGCCTCCGACGCGCAGCGATGCGGCCGACGGACCGAGCCCCGCCGGGATCCCGATGGGGACCCGACGGGGCTCGCGCGTTCCGACCGCTTACTGCCTTCAGATCACCTGCCGGACCCGTCGGAACGCGTTCCCACCAGCCTCCAGCGTCACCCGCAGCGAGGCGAGCATGATCCCCGCCGCGACCAGCGCCGCGATCGCGCTGCCCGCAACCGGCAGCACGTTGTCCAGGTACCGGCCGATCACCACCATCCCCATCCAGGCGGCTACCAGCGCGCCGAGCAGGGCGGCCGGAAGGGCGTACAGGATCCCCCGGGCTGCGTCTCTGCCGGCCTCCCCCAGGCTCCAGCCGACCTCGCGGCCGATCAGCCCGGCGACGATGCTTACCAGCAGACCCGCGCCGGCCCCCACGATGAAGAGGCCGATACTCGTTGGCAGCAGCGCACCGCCGTTCATCCGCCCGGCCAGCGCCAGCCACGTGACCATGAAGCCGCCGAGCAGCAGCCCCGTGCTCACGGTGCCGCCCACCACCAGCCTGCCCGTGGTGCCCAGCGCCCGCCGCGACGTGTTCCGGGTGCTCTCGTTGTGCGTCTGCATGGTCCGTCTCCTCCGGTTGTCCGGCGGCCGCTCTGGTCGCCTTCACCCCACTACAGGGGCACGACGGGTGCCAGAGACGTTCGGTACGTCATAACTCGTTGTGAATCAAACGTTTATGGTCATATACGCCGCGTGTCCCGAGCCGGGAGCGGTACGAAATCGCGCGATATCGCGCGCTGCGACCGGGCGATTTCGCGCGGTCGGCCCGCCGGGAACCGGCAGGAGGGCTGTCGAGTAGAGGAGGGGGGTCGAACAACCTGAGACGGAGAGGCGGAATGGGGCGAGACAGGCTGGTCTGGGCGGCCCTGATTCTCGGGGCTGGTCTGGCAGTGGCCGGGTGGTTCGTGGGCAACGGGTTCCTGGAATCCCGCCGGGAGCGGTTCGTGACGGTGAAGGGTCTGGCGGAGCGGGACGTGGAGGCGGATCTGGCGATCTGGCCGTTCCAGGT
>CAYMLW010000123.1:0-10999 GCA_964391035.1 uncultured Gemmatimonadaceae bacterium | reverse complement strand
GATCAGTGCCCGCATCCCCTGCAGCGGATCCCCCGCCGCCGCCCAGAGGCCCACCGCCACGTCCACGTCCGCTCCCGGCCGCTCCAGGTGCCGGGCCACCCGGTATCGTGACGGGTCCAGCCCGAGCACCTTGGCCCGGGTCGCCGCCATCGCGTTCCGCACCGCGACCTCGTAGCCCACCCAGTCCGGCACGAACCGGCTGCCGAGGCGGGTGCCGACCTCCATCACGTGGACGAAGTACGCCCGCCAGAGGGCGTCCACGGGGATGACCGCTGCCGGCGCCGGTCGATCGAGGGCCGCCGGCAACGACTCGTCTCCCCTGGCCTGGCCCCGGCTCAGGACCGCCGGCTCGAACGCCTCGCGCTCCCCCGCGAGGACCGCTTCCCGCTGACGCAGGTCGTCCTCGAGAATCACCACCCGCGCCAGCTCCCATGGCCGGCCCTCGCCGATCCGCTCGAGCAGCCGCGACAGCGCCAGCGGCGGCTCGCTGCCCGGTGGGTCGAGGGGTGGCAACGTTGCCAGCAGGTAATAGTTCTGGGATCCCATGGCGCCGCTGTCAGGCGACCCCGGATTCAGCACTCAGCGCTGGCACCCCGCCCGACCCCGCCGCCGCACCGTCCGCCACGATCTGCCGCAGACGCGGACGCACCAGCTCCATCAGCTTCGCCACCGTCGCCTCCACGCTCACCTCCACCGTGCCTCCGTCGATCCGGTACTCGAAACCCGCCTCCAGCACCGGGCTCACCCGCAACGTCCCACCCACACGCAGCGCCTCCGACAGCTCCCCCAGCCACCAGCTCTCGACCGCGTCCATCAGGGGCCGCGGTACCCGGATCTCGTCCGGCCGACGCTCCGCATCAGCCCGGGCGTACGCCTTCACCACCGCCTCGAGCAGCCGGACCACCACAGCCTCATCCCCCAGCTCCCGCTCCGCCGCCCGCGCCAGGATCCGCGACAGTGTCTCCGTCAGCGCCTCCCGGAGCTCCAGCACCGCGTCCCGCGCCGCCAGCTCCAGCTCCGCTCGCGCCCGCGCCTTCTCCTCCTCGACCCGCGATGTCGCCGCCTCGATCAGCGACTCTGCCTCCGCCTTCGCCCGACCCTCGATCTCACCCGCCTCCCGACGCGCCTCCCGCAGCAGTCGCTCCGCCTCCTGACGACCCGCCGCCACTCCCTCGTCGTGGAGCCGCGCCACGAACGCCTCCACCGTCTCCGCGGCACCCTCCCCCCGGATCTCACCCTGCTTCTGCCCGCTTCCTCTGTCCGTTCGGTTCATCGCTCGTCGGCACCGAGTGAAGCCCGCGTCCACGTGGACACGTGCAGTGGAATATGATGGTTCAACCCCGGTTGACAATGTGTGGCCCCGCTGCACCTGCCGCCAGTGTGACAATCGTCACACACCCTTTCGCGCCCGTTCTTCCCCGGATAGGTTACAGGGGGATCAGGCTGACTCCATCCCCGGGTGTCAGTGCTCCGGATCGTGGAAATCCGGTCCCCGCGAGTAGGGAAGGATCTGCCATGCATGACATCGTGGTGCCGCTGGACGGGTCGAATCTGTCGGAGTCGGCGCTTCCGTGGGCCCGGGCGATCGCGGCGCGCTCCGATGCGGACCTCCACCTCGTCCACGTCCACATCCCACTCCGGGTCCCCACCTGCCGTGAGGTGCTGGGCGAGCCTGCGGCGCAGACGCTACGGCAGATCAGCGAAGCGACGCGGGAGCGGGAGGCGGAGTACCTGCGGGAGACGCGCGGAGGGATTCGGGAGGGTCGGGATTCGAAGATTGCCACCGGCAAGGGCATCAGCGCCGCGGTGCTCCGGGGCCCGCCCGGGCCAGCGCTGGTGGATCACGCGTGCGAATCGAACGCGTCGCTGATCGTGATGGCGACCCGTCCGTTGGCGGGGAAGGACCGGGCGTGGCAGGGCAGCGTGACGGACGAGGTGGTGCGGCGCTGTCCTATGCCGGTGCTGATCATCCGGGGGTCCGAGGGCCCGCAGCCGGAGCCGCGTGTGGATCGGGTGATGGTCCCGCTGGACGGGTCGGTGGCGGCGGAGGGGGCGGTGGCTCATGCCATCGCTCTGGCCCGGGTCTTCGGCGCGGAGCTGCGGTTCGTGCAGGTGGTGTCTCCCGGCCGCGGGGACCCGGCCGGAGCGGAGCGCTACCTGAAGGGGATCGAGGCACGTACGCGGCCCAGCGGCGTGCCGGCCGAGTCCCTGGTGGTGGTCGACCGTGACGTGGTGGACGCGCTGATCGCGACGGCGGAGGGGACCGGGGCGGACGTGGTTGCGATGGCGTCGCGCTGTCGATCCGGGCTGCCGCGGCTGGTGTTCGGCAACGTGGCGGGAGCGCTGGTCCGGAACGGGCCCTGTCCGGTCCTGGTTGTTGGCAACCGCGCGCTCCGGGCCGGTGGCGTGACGACGAGGCAGGTCGTGGCCTGGTCGTAGTGTTCCACTAGAGGGTCCCGAATAGGCGATCGCCGGCGTCGCCGAGTCCCGGCAGGATGTAGCCCCTGTCGTTCAGCTGCCGATCCAGCGCCGCGGTGATCACGGTCACGTCCGGGTGGTCCTCGGCCAGCCGGCGGACGCCCTCCGGTGCGGCGACGAGGCAGACCATCCGGATGAAGCCGGCGCCGCCGTCCTTGAGTGCCTGGATCGCCGCGGAGGCGGAGCCGCCGGTGGCGAGCATGGGGTCGAGCACGATGAACTCGCGGGATTCCGCGTCGCCCGGGATCTTGAAGTAGTAGTGTACGGGCTCGAGGGTGTCATGGTCGCGATAGAGCCCGATGTGACCGACCCGGGCGGACGGCATGAGGCGCAGCACGCCATCCACCATGCCGAGCCCCGCCCGGAGGATGGGTACCAGGGTGACCTTCTTGCCGGCCACCCGGCGTCCCTCCGTTCGCTCGAGGGGGGTGGTCACGGGAGCGGGTTTCAGCGGGAGCTCCTTCGTGGCCTCGTACGCCAGCAGATTGCTCAGCTCGTCCACCAGCTCGCGGAACACCTTCTTGGTCGTGTCCACGTCACGGAGGAGCGCCATCTTGTGCTGGACGAGAGGGTGCCCGACGACGTGCAGGGTCGGGTAGTCTGCAGGATTGGCCATGGCGGCGTGTGTGAGCGGTGTCAGAGCGATTCGGTGGCGGTGGTCTCGACCCAGCCGTCGGCGCCCGCCGCGGTCCGGACGCGGACCCAATCGCCGCGGTGCTCGACGGGCGTGAGGCCGATCCCCGCTTCGAGGGTCGATATCGGGTCCGCGCGCAGGTTCGGTCCCGCCCGGAGCGCGGCATCCTGGAGCACGATGAGTGTCTCTGCCGGTCGTGTCGAGGCCCACCCGGCCGCGGCGAGGACGACGGCGAGGAAGAGGGCCGAGGCGGCGGCGAACGGGGCCCGGCGGCGTCGCCGGATCAGCCACCCGATCCCCGCTCCACCCGCCACCAGCCAGGCGATGGACGCCAGCAGGAAGAGCTCCTCGCCGCGGAGCCGGAGGGGCGGCGACACCCGGGCGACGAGCTCCGGCGCGACGCCGGCCACCCGGAGATTGTGTCGGGCGTCGTCGTGTCGTGGGTCCACGCGCAGCGCCTTGAGCCACGCCCAGGCGGCGTATCCGTCCAACCCGTCCCGGTAGTACGCGGTGCCGAGGTTGTACCAGCCGGCGGCGTCCTCGGGGCGGGCGGCGACGTAGCGCTGGAAGGCGCCGACGGCCTCCGGATACCGCTCGGCGTCGAAGGCCTCGATCCCGGCCGCGAAGGCCTCCCGGTCCGCCTGCCCGCCGGCCACCGGAGCGGGCAGCTGCCCGGCGACCTCCTGGTCCGGGACCTCCTGCGCGGCGGCGGGGGCCGGGCCCGATCCGGCGACCAGCAGCGCCGCCAGCATCCCCGCTGCGGCGGGCACTCCCGTGGGTGCGGCCCGGGGAAGCGGGGCCTCGCGGTCGAGCCGCTCGAGGAGGCGGCCGAGGGCCCGGATGGTCTCGCGTCGGAGCTCGGGGTCCGGCGGTGTCGGGGCATACCGTCCGGCGGCGAGTCGGTCCAGCAGGCTCCGGAGGGCGCGGGCGGTCTCTTCCGGGACCCCGGCCGCGACCAGGACCGAGGGCCGGGCGGCGTGGCTGGCCGGGACGTGCAGCCTGCGGGCCAGCCATCCGCGTGCGAATGCCTCGGCGTCGGCGTAGAGGGCGGCGCCCCCGGTGGCGGCCCGCGTCTCGAGCGTCTTCAGCTCGGCCCGACGCTCTCGGCGCAGGCTCCGCCGGGACGGAGCGCGTCGGCCCCCACGGCGCCAGGCGAGAACCCCGGCGAACGCCAGGAGCGGCAGAAGCTGGAGCGCTGCGAACCAGGTGGAGCGAACCCATTCCAGGCGCCCCCCCTGCCCTGGCGCCGGCTGCAGGTACCGGAGCGCCAACGGTGCCGGGGCGACAGGCGTGGTGGCCCCGGCGGACACCGTCAGCCGGAGCGGATCGACGACGGCCGCGTCGAACCGCCCGGTATCGGGGTCGTAGTACGCGTAGCGGATCTCGGGGATCTCGACCTCGCCCGCCCGGCGGGGGATCAGGACCCAGCGGAAGCGCTTGGTCCCTCGCAGCACCCCCTGCCGGGTCTCGGTCTCCGCATCCTCGCTCGGCGGGAAGACGTCGACGCCATCGATCTCCGGCAGGGCGGGGGCCGGCAGTGCCTTCACGTTCCCGTCCCCCTCGACCTCGACGGTCAGCACCGCGGCCTCCCCGGCAGGGACCTCGGCGGGCTCGAGTCGGCCGCGGACGGTGTAGCGGCCCACGGCGCCGGTGAAGCCGGCGGGCCGGGACTCGGGGACGGTCCGGACCACCAGGCGGAGCGGCTCGCTCTCGAGGTGGCGGGTCTCTGGGGCGTAGAGGAGGCCGCGTCGCATCTCGTACTCGAGCCGGGCGGGCGGGATCTCGTACTCGCCGGGCGCCAGCGGGAACAGGATCCGGCTGAACCGCTGGACCTCGTAGCGCTCCTGGCCGACGAACCGGGTCGTGGATCGCCGTCCTTCCGGGAGGTCGTGGATCCAGAACCCCGACGGGCTCGGCGCCTCGTACTCGGGGGCGCGCCGGAGCCGGAGCCGGGCATCGGGGGAGAACATGGCCTCCGCCTCGAGGGTGACCTGCTCGCCCACCGTCACGGTGTCGGCATCGAGCCACGTCCGGAGCACCACGCCCTCGGCGTCCTCGGCGGGCTCGCCGGACGGTCTCGACGGCGCCATCACGGTGAGGAGCTGCGACCGGGTCGAGTAGGGCCGCCCCTCGACCGTCACATCGATGGATGGGATCCGGTAGCGGCCGGGCGCCCGAGCCCGGAGCACGAACTCCCGGCTGATGAAGCGCCGGGTGCCGCCCGGCATGCTGAACTGCCGCTGGTCGAACGAGCGGCTGCTCAGCACCTCGATGCCGGGGGGGAGCGAGCCGAAGGACCCGATCCGGGCCCGGGGGCCGTCGGTCTCCACGTCGACCCGGAGCACGGTGCTCTCCCCCGCCCGGATCGCCTCGTCCTGGAGCCGGGCCCGGACCTGGACCGGGACCTGGACGTGGAGCGCGAGGAGGAGGAGGACGGGGACCACGGCTACCAGTCCCGCACCGCCCGGGACGCCGCCTGGCCCTTCCGCAGCTTGTCCTGGAACAGCTCGCGCTCGTTCTGCTCGACCGCGCTCAGGATGCGTTCCGCCTGCTCCTGCGTCATCGGCGTGTCCGAGCCCGCCGGCCGCGGCTGGTCCTCGGACGGATCCCTCGACCCTGAGCCGCTGCCCTCCCCCGGGTCCTCCGACGGCTCGTCGCGGTCCGGCGGTCGTTCGCCACCGCCCCCGCCGCCGGCCTGCTGCCGCTGCTCGTCCCCCTCGCGGAGGGCGAGCTCGTAGTTCCACTTCGCGTCCGTGTCCTCCGGCCGCAGCCGGAGCGCCTGACGGTACGCATCCACGGACGCCTCGTAGAGCGCGCCGGCCGCGGACGAGTCGGGGGTGGCCCGGGCATCCTCCAGGTAGCGCTGCCCGAGATTGTAGTACACCCACTCCCGCAGCTCCGGGTCGACCACGTCGAGGGCCGCCTGGAACTGTTCCCCGGCCTCCGCGTAGCGACCCAGCCGGAGCAGCGCGGTGCCCAGGTTGTAGCGGATGACCGGTCCGTCCTCCCCGTCTGCGAGCGCCGCACGGTACGCCTCGACCGCCTCGACGTACTTCCCCGACCGGAACAGGCGGTTGCCCCGTTCCACGCCGGCCAGCACGCCCGCGCTCAACAGGAGCGCGAGAAGCAGCGGAATGACGGCCTTACGCATGGAGTCCTTCCATCTTCGGCGATCGGCTCCGAACTGTCAGCATTCCATCGACGACGAGCAGGAAGAGGGCCGCGGCCAGGAACCAGGGGTACCGCTCCTTCTCCCGGACCCGGCGTTCGGCGTCGCCTTCCGCCCGATCCAGCCCCCGGAGCGCCCGCAGCAGTCCATCGGTCGCGCCGGGCCGGCCGAGACGCGCGTAGCGTCCGCCGGTGGCCGATACCACCCGTTCGAGGAGATCCTCGTCCAGCGCGCTCACGACGATCTCGCCGTCCGGCCCTCGCTTGTATGCCCCGACTTCGCTCTTGGTGTCAATCCACTCGGGAATCGGTGACCCCTCGGGCGTACCTACCCCGACAGCGTGGACCGTGATCCCCAGGCGGGCGGCCCGCTCCGCGGCGGCCACCACCCCGGACTCCTCCTCCAGCGCCTCCCCGTCGGTGACCAGAACCACGGTGCCCCGGCCGGCGTCCTCCGGCCCGCGCGCCAGGTCCGTGGCCTGGCGGATCGCCGCCGCCAGCGACGAGCCGCCCCGACTCACGATGTCCGGGTCGAGGGCGTCGAGGTAGAGCTCGAGGGCGCCGTGGTCCACGGTCATGGGCGACAGCACGTACGCCTGGCCCGCGAAGGCCACCACGCCGATCCGGTCGCCGGGCAGCTCCCGCAGGATCCGGCGGGCCAGCACCCGCCCGCGCTCGAGCCGACTCGGCGGCACGTCCCGGGCCAGCATGGACTTCGACACGTCCAGCGCCAGGACCAGATTCGCCGCCGAGCTCCGCTCCTCCACCGTCTCCAGCCCCCAGCGGGGCCCGGCGGCGGCCAGCCCCAGGGCGCACGAGGCGAGAAGGAGCAGGGGTACCCGACCGGTGGGGAACCGGGCCAGCTCGCCGGCGCCCAGCCGGGCCAGGAGCTCCGGGGCGCCCAGCACAGAGGCCACTCGCCGTCGGCGTCGCGCCCGGAGCCAGAGGCCGGCACCCACGGAGAGGGGCAGCCCGGCGGCCAGCCAGAGCAGCTCGGGGTTCCCGAAGCTCATGGGACCCGCCCCCAGCGACTGCCGAGGAGTCCCCATTCGCCCACCAGAAGGAGCGCGGCCAGCAGGATAAGCGGACCGTGACGGGGCGTGTAGTCGGTGTAGGTCCGGACCTCGACCGAAGTGGTCTCGAGTTCGTCGATCCGGCGGTAGATCGAGTCCAGCGCCGCTTCGTTCGTCGCCCGGAAGTACTGGCCGTCCGTGGTGGCCGCGATCTCCCGCAGCAGCTCCTCGTCGATGTGGACCGGCAGGTTCGCGTACTGATAGCCGCCGAACATGCCCCGGGCGATGGGGATCGGCGCGACGCCCTCGCTGCCCACCCCGATCGTGTAGATCCGGATGCCGTAGACTGCCGCCGCCCGGGCCGCCGTGAGCGGATCGATCTCGCCCCGGTTGTTCTCGCCGTCCGTCATCAGGATCATCACCCGGGACTCCCCCGGCGCCCGCCGCAGCCGGTTCGCGGCCGTGGCGATGGCCGTGCCGATGGCCGTGCCGTCATCGAGGAGCCCGGTCTCCAGCTGCTCGAGGGACCGGAACAGGACCGCGTAGTCGATGGTCAGCGGGACCTGTGTGAGCGCCTCGCCGGCGAACGCGACCATGCCGATCCGGTCGAAGCGCCGGCCCCGGACGAAGTCGGCCACCTTGTCCTTCGCCACGGCCAGCCGATTCTGCGGGTGGAAGTCCTCGGCCAGCATGGACGTGGAGATGTCGACCACGAGGGCGATGGCGATCCCCTCGGCATCGACCTCCGTCGTGGACACCCCCGTCCGGGGACCGGCCATGGCGATGACCAGCGCCGCGACCGCCGCCGACCGGAGCCACTCCGGCGCCCGGGCGACCCACAGCATGACCGGCGAAGCGAGCCGCCCCGTCGAGCTGGCCCGGGAGAAGAGGATCGAGGGCCTGGCGCGAGACCGGTAGATGTGCCACAGGGGGACCGCCAGGAGCAGGAGCAGCAACCACGGACGTTCGAAGCCGGGCATCACGCCGCCTCCTCCCTCTCGGGCAGGGGCGGCGGCCAGGACGCGACCCAGTCCCGCGCCCGCTGCCACTCGGCCCGCGCCGTCGTCGCATCCGGCTGGCGACGGGCGAACTTCACCTGGTCCGCGGGGCGCAGCAGCTCCGCCAGCGCCGCGGCATCGGTCCGGGTCACCTGGCGTCGGAACCGGCCCAGGAGCTCCGTGGTGGTCAGGTCGTCGCCCCAGTCGGGATCCAGGTCCGCCAGGTAGCCTCGAACGGCGTGGGAGACCCGGGTGTAGAACGTCTTCATCGCCCCCTGCTCGAGGAGCCCGGCCTGGAGGGCCGCGTCCAGACGGCCCAGTGCCCGCTCCCGGGGGTCCGCCCGCGGCGCCTCGAGCGCGAGCTCCGGCGGATACCGACGCCGCCACCACCAGACCAGGGCCCCGAGCACGGCGAGGGCGGCGAGGACGGCCGCCAGGATCGATGTCCAGGCCCAGCTCGGCCCCACCACCCCCTTCGCCGGCTTCGGCCCGATCCCCGCGGTGTCGTCCGGGAGGACCGAGGTCACCCGGAGTACCGGGAGCGGGACGGTCCGGGTCCGGACCGATTCGTCGCCCGCGACCACCCCGACCGCGAGCTGCGGCAGCTCCACCTCCCCCGTCCGCCAGGGCGTGACGGCGTAGACCGCCTCCGCCTCGAGGCGGCCGTCCGCCAGCGTGTCGACCCGGACCCGTACGCGCGCAGCGTTCTCCGCCTCGGACCCGGCCAGCGGCAACGTGTCCGGCCAGGCCACCCGCTCGCCGGGCGCCACGGACACCCGTACTGCGACGGGCACCAGGTCACCCACCCGGATCGTGTCCGCGCCGAGAGCGGCCCTCACCGGACCGGCTCCGGGCACCGTCCCCGACTGGGCCAGGGCGGGCAGCGGCGCCACGCACGCCAGCGCGCAGACTCGGAGGACGCCGGGATGGACACGGGTCATCGGGCCCGCCGCTCCCGCGCCTTGAAGAACGCCATCAGGGGCTTCACGTACGATTGGTCCGTCCGCACCTCGATCTCGTCCACCGCGAGCCGGCGGAAGAGCGCCTGGAGCGCCCGTCCCTCGGCGCCGGACCGCTCGCCGTACGCCTTCCGCAGCCGGGCCCGGCCGGTGTCGATGGCCACTTCCCGTCCGGTCTCCGGGTCGGTGACCAGGAGCAGCCCGACATCCGGCAGCGACTCCTCGGCCGCGTCCAGCATCCGGATGGCCACCACGTCGTGGCGGTTCGAGACGAGCTTGAGGACCCGGCTGAACTCGGCGAACCCGGAGTCGGGCTCGCCCGCCCCGATCTGGAAGTCGCTGAGCACGAAGAGGATGGCGCGCTGCGACAGGACCCGGCCGGCGTAATCCAGGGCGGCGGCGATGTCGGTGCCCCGGCCGGCGGGTCGGAAGGCCAGCAGGTCCCGGATCAGGCGCAGCACGTGGCGCCGGCCTTTCGCGGGCGGGACCACGTGCTCGACGTGATCGGTGAAGATCAGCAGCCCGACACGGTCGTTGTTGCGGATGGCCGAGAGGGCGAGGACGGCGGCGAGCTCGGCGGCTAGCTCGGCCTTGAGGCGGCCCCGGGTCCCGAACTGCTCCGAGCCCGAGAGGTCCACCACGAGCAGGACCGTCAGCTCCCGCTCCTCGACGTGCTTCTTGACGTACGGGTGTCCCATGCGGGCGGTGACGTTCCAGTCGATGGAGCGGACGTCGTCGCCATGCTGGTACTCCCGGACCTCGGCGAACTCCATGCCCTGGCCCTTGAACACCGAGTGGTACTCGCCGCCGAACAGCGAGTTGACCCAGCCCCGGGTCCGGAGCTCGATCAGGCGGACCTGACGCAGGACATCCCGGGGCACGCCGCCGGGCGCCACCGGTGCGGCCGGATCCGGGAGCGCAACCACGCTCCGGTCCCGACCCAGGAGCCAGCGGCCGGCCTCCCTCAGCCAGCGCGCCGGCGCTCCCGCCCGGCTCACGGCACCTCCACCGCCTCGAAGATCTGCCGGACCAGGTCGTCGGAAGTCACTTCCTCGGCTTCCGCCTCGTACGTCGTGATGATCCGGTGGCGCAGGACATCGGGGCCGATGGCCTTCACGTCCTCGGGCAGAACGTAGCCCCGGCCGTCGATGAACGCGGCCGCCCGGGCCGCCATGGCCAGGAAGATGGACGCCCGGGGCGACGCCCCGTATTCGATCAGCGGGGCCAGCCCGCCGATCCCGTGGGCGGCCGGCTCCCGGCTGGCGTGGACCAGGTCGACGATGTAGTCGGTGATCTTGTCGTCCATGTACAGGTCCGCAATCTCGCGCCGGGCCCGGAGGATCTCGGCGGGAGTCGCGACCCGGTCGAGGGCGACGGGCGCCTTCCCCGCCATCCGTCGCATGATCTCCTTCTCCGTCTCCCGATCCGGATAATCGACCTTGAGCTTGAGCATGAAGCGGTCGACCTGGGCCTCGGGCAGCGGGTACGTCCCCTCCTGCTCGATCGGGTTCTGCGTGGCCAGGACCAGGAACGGCTCCTCGAGGCGGAAGGTGTCCCCGCCGATCGTCACCTGCTTCTCCTGCATCGCCTCCAGCAGCGCCGACTGGACCTTCGGTGGCGCCCGGTTCACCTCGTCCGCCAGCACCACCTGGGCGAAGATGGGGCCGCGCTTGGGCGTGAACGCGCCCGTCTGCTGGTTGTAGATGCTCGTGCCCACCACGTCGGCCGGGAGGAGGTCGGGCGTGAACT
>CAYMLW010000122.1:0-11027 GCA_964391035.1 uncultured Gemmatimonadaceae bacterium | reverse complement strand
GAGGCGGGATGCAGCCGCGTTCGAATGTCACGACATTTCGGTGTCAGACCACTAGCGGCGAGGCCGCCCCTGCACAGTCGGCCGGGGGCTTCGTCGTGGAGGATCGCGGCGGGGCGCTACCCGGCGTCGGCGTACTCCGGGTACAGCGCGACCATGCAGTCGGGACAGAGGCCGTGGCTGAACCGGGTGCCGGCGTGGCTGGCCACGAACTCCTCGACCCTGGTCCAGTATCCCTTGTCGTCACGCACGTCCCCGCACGACATGCAGATCGGCAGGATCCCGAACAGGACCTCCACCTTCTCCAGCGCCGCCTCGAGCTCCCGGAACGACTCGAGCTGCTCCGAGATGTCCCGGACATACGCCACCAGCCGCTTCACGCCGTCGACGGTGACGAACCGGGTCGAGATCTCGGTCGGGAAGACGCTCCCGTCGCGGCGTCGGTTGAAGCGCCGGACGGTCCGGGGGCCGGTGGTCCGGGTGATCTCCGGCGGCAGCGAGGCGGCGAAGTCGCCGGGAACGAGGTCGGCGATCCCGAGCCCGACCATCTGCTCGGGCTCGTCGTAGCCGAACATCTCTGCGCCGGCCCGGTTGGTATGCAGGATCTCGCCCTGGATGGTTTCCAGGAAGATCCCGTCCGGGGCGAGCTAGCTCCACGAGAGCGCGCCAGGTGTCTCCACCGTCGACGGCGGCGTCTATGTCCTCCGATGGCAGGTCCTTCGCCCAGTCTTCCACGGCTGCTCCAGGTGCTTCCGACTCCGATGCTGCGACATACAGATCCACACCCCAAGTATCGTCACGATCCCGACGGAGCTGAACCCGGGTAGGGGTCTCGGAGGAGCGGCGGCCATTGTCACGGGGCAGTACACGCGGTTGCCGTCGCCGCGGCGCTGCGCGACGGCCTGAGCCGCATCACGCCGTTCCCGATTCCTCCGCTCGTCGCTGGGCCAACAGGGCATCGCTGACCTCGTTCCAGGCCCGGACCATGGCGGGCTCATCGGGGCGGGGTGGCTCGTGGCCGCCGGCGCGGGCGATCTCGTCGGGGGTGAGGGTGTGCGCGCCGCGCTTGAAGCGCATCCGGAAGAGGCCCGTGGCGCAGAGCCGGCCGCGGCTGCGGACCTTCTGCTCGACGTAGAGCCATCCGCTCTCGGCGTGCAGGAGTCGGGCGTCGACGGTGTAGCGCTGGAAGAGCTGGAGCGGTCGGAAGAAGATGATGTTCTGGGCCGCGACCACGATGGACCAGCGCTCGCGGATGGCGGGGCCCATGAGCCCGGCCCGGATCAGGTACCCCCACCGGCAGACCTCCATGGCCACCGGGTACTTGGCGTTGTTCATGTGGACGTTGATATCCAGGTCCGAGGGCCAGACCCGGAACGCGACCGCGACGCGGTCCTCCAGCCGCTCGAGCCGGGGCTTGAACGGCTCGGTCAGCGCGATCTTCAGGATTCCGGTGGTCAGGTGCATTCCGATCTCCTCCGAAGCGAAACGTACGGATCGGGAGGGCGGCGGGCATGGTCAGGTGTACGGTTCCGGGAAGCTTCGTGCCGGCTGCGGTCACACGGCGGAATCGTCGTCGTCCCGAGGAATCTGTCCAAGTCCCTGGACAGGAAAGACTTATGACCTGTTCATGCCTCCGGGAACGGGGGCTGCACCGATAGACCGGGATCGTTTCGACCGGAACCACATCCGCCCCGATATGCCGATGCAATTCGACATTCGACACGCTCTCCGGACCCTGGCCCGGCATCCGGGCTTCACGGCGGTGGCCGCCGGCACGCTGGCGCTGGGAATTGGTGCCACGACGGCCCTCTTCAGTGTGGCGAACGCGGTTCTGATCCGCTCGCTGCCGTACCCGGCTCCGGACGAGCTGGTCGTGATCTGGGAGCAGGACCGGACGGATCCGTCGACGGGCCCGGGCGGCGAGGTCTCGGTGCCGAACTTCCGGGACCTGCGGGGCGCGGCCACGCGGCTGGAGGCGGCGGCGCAGTACACACGGACGAACCTCACGCTTTCGGGACTGGACGCCACGGCCGAGCTGGTGCCGGGTGGGGCGGTCAGCGCCGAGCTCTTCGATGTGTTCGGCGCGACGCCGATCCTGGGCCGGACCTTCACGGCGGAGGAGCAGCGCTATGGCGGGCCGGACGCCGTGGTGGTGAGCGAGTCGTTCTGGCGAGGCCGACTCGGGGGGGACCCGTCGGTGCTGGGGACGACGCTGATGATCGCCGGGGCCCCGCACCCCATCGTGGGGATCGCGCCGGCGGGATTCGCGTTTCCGGACGGGGCGAGGCTGTGGGTCCCGATCCAGAACAACGATGAGGGGTGCGGCCGCGGCTGTGTGATCTTCAACGCGGTGGGGCGCCTGGCCGACCACGCCACGCTGGAGGGCGCACGGGAGGAGCTGGAGTCGGTCGCGGTCCGACTCGAGGCCGAGCATCCCGACACCAACACGAACACCACCTTCGCGGTGGCGCCCTTGCGGGACCTGGTCGTGGGCGATGTCCGGCGGGCCCTGTGGGTGCTGTTCGGGGCAGTCGGGATGGTGCTGCTGATCGCGTGCGCGAACGTGGCGAACCTGATCCTGGTCCGGGGCGAGGGGCGGCGCACCGAACTGGCCGTGCGCAGTGCCCTCGGGGCCGATCGGGGTAGGCTGGTCCGGGAGATCATGGTGGAGAACACGCTGATCGTGGCGGTCGGCGGCGCGGTCGGACTGGTGTTGGCGTGGTCCGGGATGCGGCTGCTGCTACGCCTGGCCCCGGCGGATCTCCCCCGACTCGACGAGGTCACGCTGGACCCGGCCACGCTGCTCTTCGGCGTGGGCGTGATGGCTGTCACGGTCCTGGTCTTCGGCCTCGCCCCGGCTATCCGGTTGGGGTCCCGTGCCCCGGCGGCCGCCCTCGGCGGGAGCCGGGGCGCCCTCGGCGCTCGAGGCGAGCGCAGGCTGCGGAGCGGGGTCCTGGTGGCCGAGATCGCCCTCTCGGTCATGCTCCTCCTGGGTGCCGGGCTCATGGTGCGGAGCCTGGCCCGGATGCAGGCGGTGGAGCTGGGGCTGGAGACCGACGACGTCGCCATGTTCCGTATCTCGCTGCCCTCCGCCCGCTATCCTGACGCCGATACCCGGGTCCGGTTCGTCGACGGCCTGACGGCACGCCTCGAGGCGATCCCCGGCGTACGGGCCGTGATCCCCGTGGTGGGTCCACCCCTCGGCGACGTGGACCTGGTGTCGGGGTTCACCCGTGTCGACCGGCCGGAGCCCGCGGCCGGAGAGGGCCCCACGGCCCGCTACCGGGCGGTCGGGGCCGGCGCCTTCCAGCTCCTGGGCGTGGAGGTCACGCGGGGCCGGGAGTTCCGCCCCTCGGACCGGCACGACGCGCCACCGGTGGCCATGGTGAACGAGACGGCGGCCCGCCGTTACTGGCCCGGCGAGGACCCCATCGGCAAACGGATGGATCTGCAGATATCCGTCGGCTACCCGGAGTCACAGCCCAGAACGATCGTAGGGGTGGTGGCGGATTTCCGGGACAATGTGGCCGGTCCGCCGGGGCCGGAGATGTATGTACCGTACGACCAGGCTGGCGCCTCCTTCCCCCATATGCTCCTGGCGCTGGACGGCCCGCACTCGGCGGCGCTACGAGAAGCGCGGTCGGCCATCGCCGCCCTGGACCCGCAGCTCCCGATGATCGGCGCCACCACCCTGGATGAGCAGGTGGCCCGAGAGCTCGCCGCACCTCGCTTCTACATGCTCCTGCTCGGGCTCTTCGCCCTTCTGGCGGTCGCCCTGGCGGCGGTCGGGATCTACGGCGTGGTCGCGTACGCGGTGGTCCAGCGGACCGGTGAGATCGGGATGCGGATGGCCCTCGGCGCACGGGTGGCACAGGTGATTCGACTCGTCGTCTGGGAGGGCGCCCTGCCCGCGCTCCTCGGCCTCGGTATCGGGCTCCTGGGCGCCCTCGCCCTCGGGAGGGTCATCGCCGGGATCCTCTTCCAGACGGCGCCCACCGACCCGGTGACGTACATGGCCGCCGCGGGCCTGCTCCTCCTCGTGGTCCTCGCCGCCACGGCCCTCCCCGCGGCCCGGGCGGCCCGGATCCCGCCAGCGGACGCGCTGCGGAGCGAGTAGCAGGGGCGGCGAGCGCGGCGGCGTCCGCCGTGGGCCCGGAGCGGCGGACTCGTGCGGCGTTCGTGGAGTCGCTCGAGCGGGTAGCGGAGGTGGAGGCGTTCGAGTGGGTGGAGCCGTGGCCGGGGTGAGGGAGGCACGGGCCGCCGGGAGCACGGGTCGTCCCGGGCGCCCGGCTCAGCCCTCGAGTCTCACCAGGTACGCCCCACCGCCCACGTCCACCGCCCATTCCGCGACGTAGTCGGCGAGCCAGCCATCGAGGGCGCCGCGGACCACGGGCTGGAGGACGGGCCGGCCCTCGGACCGGGCACCCCGCCCGGTGATGACCCGGACCACCTGGCCGGGCTCGGATCGCGCCACGCGCCGGAGGAACATCTCGAGGTGGCGTTCGGCTTCGTCGGCGGTGAGCCCGTGGAGGTCGAGCTCATCGGCGACGAGGGCGGAGTGGAGGGTTCGGGGTGTGGAGGGCGCGTCGGACCCGTCGCCCCCGGCGTCCGTCTCCTTCAGTCGCTTCTTCCAGGGCTTCGGGGTCACGAGCCGACCTGCCGGGCGCGGCACCCCCCGGACAGCGGATCACGCATGGGCGCGACGACGCGAAGACCGGCGCGAATCACGGCGGAGAACCTCCTTGGTGGCGTGGCGGTTGGGAGCGCGTTGCCGGTCATGGCGCGTCCCGCAGCCGGTGAATGAGCAGGGCTGCCCGCTCGGCGGCCTTCGCGATGGAGCCGAGGTCGACGGTTTCGTCGGGGGAGTGGGCGCCGGTGCCCTCGACGCCGATCCCGCCGAGTGCGCCGAGCCGGACGTGGGCGGCGGCGAATGAGAGATCGGACGCGCCGCGGCCACCCGGGTCGAACTCCCGGACCTCCGGGTATCCGAGGGCGCGACTGGCCTGGTCGTACATGGCGAGGAGCGCCCGGTTGCCCGCGGTGGGCGGCATGCCGGGGTAGCCCTCGGAGAAAGCGAGGGTGGCCGTCGTCCGGGGCAGATGGCGGTCGACAATGCCGCGCATGCGGGCGCGCGCGGAGGCGAGCTGAGCGCGGCTGATGGTGCGGATCCCGCCGTGGACCACGGCCCGCCGTGCCACGATGTTGACCTTGGAGGACGCGCTGCCGGCGACGGCCGCCGGGTCGTAGTCGACGTCGGTCCCGCCCACGATCACCGCCGGGTTGAACGTGAGGTACTCCTCGCCCCGGAGCTCGTGGTAGAAGGCGTTCAGGATCCGGGCGGCCTCGAAGACGGCGCCGGCGCCGGTGCCCTCGGAGAAGATGCCGGACGAGTGTGCGGTGCGGCCCTCGACCTCGAGGACCCAGCCGCTGGAGCCGCGACGGGCGGTGGTGCCGAAGTCGTGGCCGTCGCCGGTGATGGCGGTCTCGAACTCGAGGGCCACGTCGCTCTGCCGGGCGAGCTCGGTCATGACCGCCCGGGCCTCGACCACCGGGCTGCCGAGGGACTCCTCGTCGCCGGTGAAGATGACCCGGATCGTCCGGCCCTCGAGGGCGCCGGCGTGGTGGAGCGCCCGGAGCGCCATCACGACGACGGCGTTGCCGCCCTTCATGTCGTTCACGCCGGGTCCCCGGCCGGTCATCCCGTCCCGCTCGAACCAGCCTTCGCCCTCGTCGACGGTGTCGAGATGGCCGATCAGCAGGACGCTGCGGCCCACCGGCTCGTCGGTCGCCCGCTCGGCGACGAGGTGGCCGGCGCGGCCCACGTGCTCCTGGGGCACCCAGCGCACGTCGAATCCCAGCGCCTCGAACTCGGGGGCCAGGAGGTCGTGCATGCGGCGGATCCCCTCGAAGTCGTGGGTGCCGGAGCCGATCCGGACCTGGTCGGCGAGGAGGTCGATGGCGTCGTCGATGTGGTTGCGGACGTAGTGGGAGATGTCCTGCTCGGTGGGCGTGAGGGCCGCCGTCGGTGCCTCCTGGGCCTGGAGTGGCACGGCGGCCGGGAGCGCCGGCGAGGCCGCGATGGCGGCGGCGAGGAACGCGGTCAGGATGGTGGTCGGTCGTGTCATCGAATGGGCTGCGTCTACGAGGTGAGTCGGACCATGGAGGGAGTCTCGGGTGGGGAGCCCCGGGGCGCAACGTCTCTCCGGCGCTTCGGCCGGGGTGCCGGGCGCGGCCGACATCGACGACGGGTCACGTGAAGGCGCGACGACGCGAAGGGCAGGGCGGGTGGCCGGTTGGTGTCCGGAAGCCCGGTGAGGCCGGGGTCGTCGTGGGTTCTCGTTTTTCCGTTGGGCTCGGACGCGGCGTCAGCGACGGATTGGGCTGGGCGCGGGGCCGGGCTCCGGATCCACCAGGACAGCTGATCCCCGGGGCCGCGGGGCGCAACGTTGCGGGCGCTGCGGCGGGGTGGCGGCGCGGCAGACCTCGACAATGGGTCACGCGAAGGCGCGAAGACGCGAAGGGCTCGGCGGGTGGCCGGCGTCTTCGCGTCTTCGCGTGAGAGCGCCTCCCACGACGACCATGTCTACCGCCACCGGCTCCAGCGGCCGACCGGGGGGCTCACTGCGTCGTTTCCGCTGGCGAAGGATCCTGCTGTCGGGCAATCTGGAGTCTGTGGTGGGCGCGGGTCCGGGCGTCGCGTGGTTCGGGGACGTGCTGGGTCCTGCTCTGGCGGGCGGCGGCGTGCTGGTGCTGGCGGGTGCCGGGCTCGCGTCCCGGCGCAGGGCGGCGTGAGGGGGGCGGCGGCGCTCCTAGCCATCGACGGCGACGATATCGGCGCCGGCCTCATCGAGCAACTCCCGCAGGATGGACCGGTGGCAGCGGTCCTCGTCCTCGCAGTAGCAGCCGACGGAGAAATCGGTGGTGTGGGACAGCGTGGCGAGGAGCGCGATGGCGTGGCGGGCGTCGGGGGCGTCCATCTCCTTGCGGTACTTCCTCTTGAACGTGGTCCAATCCCTGTTCGTCTCCGCCGCCTGGCCGAGCTTCATGGTCTCGGGGCTGGGGGCCAGATTCGGGAACCAGGTGTCGTAGAAGTCCCGGGACGCGTGCTCTACCCTGGGCACCCCGCGAGGCGGGCGGCGGACGGTCCCGATCCGGATCCCCTCGTCGGGGTGGCGCGGGCTTCCGAGGCGGACGACTCGTATGCTCATGGTGGGCAACATACGCCGGACCTCCGGCGCTCGCAGCAGTCCTGGCGCTCGCATGATCCCCGGCACGGTGGGCGGTGGCAGCCCCCGGTTCGGGCGCAGGTCTCCGTTTGCCGGCCGGCCCCGGTACCGCGATCTTGAGCTACTCGCCCGGCTAGCCCGACGCTTGCATCATCGCATTCGGCGGTACTGGCCGTCTCCCCGGACAGGGCCCTGGACCCGTCTCGGAGCTCCCGATGCGGCTCCATCCGGCGATGCACTGTACAGAGGAGAGAGCGTATGTGGAAGAAGGACGAGGCCGATCAAATGGACAGGCCCGAGGCCCCGGTGCGGCCGGAGCGGTCGTCGCCGCGCCCGGAGAAGGGGTCGGCCGCGATCGGACAGTCGATCACGATCCGCGGTGAGGTGATCGGCGAGGAGGACCTGGTGATCGAGGGTCGGGTCGAGGGCTCGGTGACGCTGAAGCAGCATTCGGTGACGGTGGGCCCGGAAGGCGGAGATCCAGGGTCGGGTCGTGATCGTCGAGGGCCACGTCGAGGGCGACCTCCAGGGCTCGGAGCAGGTGATCCTCCGGGAGTCGGCGAACGTGCTGGGCGATATCAAGGCGCCCAGGGTGACGCTGGAGGACGGCGCGTACTTCCGGGGGAGCATCGAGATGACACGGGACTCGGAGCGGGAGAGCCGGTCACCGAGCGCTTCCTCCGGCATGCCCGCAGCGACCGCGGCGGGCGCGGGCGGAGAGACAGGGAAGGGCTCCGATACCGAGAAAGGCTCGGACGACGAGGGGGGTGGCAGCGAAGCCACCGGACCCGGTGCGAGCACCCAGTCCGCTGGGACCGGCGGATAGTAGTGAGGCCGCCGCGCCCGGCATTGCCGCGGTTCTGGCGGCGGTCGAGCCGGGAGGCGACGGCGCCATTCTCGACCTGGGGCCCGGCGTGGCGTCGAACCTCGACATGTACGCCCGGTTCGCCCGGCTGGTTCGCTTTGCCGACGTGCGCGGCCACATGCGCTCGGAGGGGAAGGGGAGCGTCGCCGGAATGCTGGAGGCCGTGCCCGCGCCCCGGGGGCGGGCGTACGACCTCGTCTTCGCGTGGGACGTCCTGGACCGCCTCTTCCCGGAATACCGCGCCCCGCTGGTCGAGCGGCTGGCGGCGGTGACGGCTCGCGGGTCCCGGCTCCACGTGGTGGTCCAGGGCACGGAGTCCCCGACGCCGCCTCGCCGGTTCGCGCTTCTGGGCACCGACCGGATGCGCTACCAACCCACGGGCCCGCCCGATGCGGCGCGGCCCCCGCTCCTGCCGGCGCAGGTCGCGGCGCTGCTCGAGCCCTTCCGCGTGGAGCACGGCTTCACGCTCCAGGGCGGGCTCCGGGAGTACGTCGCCGTGCGGCCTTGACCCCTACGGGCCCGCCCCTCCAATTGTCCGGACTGCATCCGACCAGACTGTATCCGATACCATGGAGTCCGTCGATGGGACGCCTTCGCGACCTCGCGCTTCTCACCCTCTCGTTCCTCGTCTTCGCCTGTGCCGTCGCTCCGGCACAGCCCGCCGGCACTGCCGGGGCCGCGGCTGCACCGGTCGCCGGGGCCGCCGACCTGGCCTCGGAGGTCGTGGTCCGTCGGACGGCGTACGGCGTGCCGCACATCCGGGCGGACAACCTGCGGGCGGCGGCGTACGCCATGGGCTGGGTCCAGACCGAGGACTACGGGATGGACGTGGTCGAGGGGCTGGTGCGGGCCCGGGGCGAGTGGTCGCGATTCACGGGGCCGGACGGGATCGATTCCGACGCGCTCGGCCGGCGTCGCTATGCCCGGGCGGTGGAGACGTACCCGCTCCTCTCGCAGGACGCCCGGGATGTCCTCGAGGGCTTCGCGGCGGGTGTGAACCGGAACGTCGAGCTGCACCCGGACGCGTTCCCGGGGTGGGTCCGGCCGGACTTCGACGGCGTCCAGGTCCACGCCCGGAGCATCCAGGGCGCGAATCCCCGAAGCGCCCGGGCGTTCCTCGAGCGGCTCGACCGGCTCGAGGAGGCGTCGTCGTCGGACGGGCTGGCGATCTGGCGGCGACTGGCAGCCGCGGCGCCGCCGGTGCACCCGGACGTGGGCTCGAATGCCTGGGCGCTGGCGCCGTCCCGGACGGAGTCGGGCCACGCGATCCTGGTCCGGAACCCCCACCTCTCCTGGGACGCGGGCTACTACGAGGCCCACGTGACCGTGCCGGGCGTGCTCGACTTCTACGGCGACTTCCGGCTGGGCGGGCCGTTCGGGATCATCGGCGGGTTCAACGAACGCCTCGGCTGGGCGACGACGAACAACTACCCGGACCTCGACGAGATCTACGCCTTCGACGTGGACCCCGACCGGCCGGACCACTACCTGCTGGACGGCGCGGCGGTGCCGATCGAACGGGAGACGGTGACGGTCGAGTTCCGGAACGGCCCCGGGACGGGGTTGGCGACCCGGGAGTTCCTTACCACGCCCTTCGGCCCCGTGATCCACCGCGGGAACGGGAAGATCTACGCGCTGCGCGTGGCCTACGAGGGCGACTACCGGCGAGGCGAGCAGTTCCTGGGCATGATGCGGGCGTCGAACCTCGCCGAGTGGCAGGAGGCCATGAAGCTGCGGGCCCACCCGTCGTCGAACCTGACTTACGCCGATGCCGACGGCAACATCTTCTACGTCTGGAACGCCACCGTCGCCGTCCTGCCGCACCGCTCCGGGGGGGACACGGCGGCCGTGGCGGTATCGACCACCGGCGAGATCGGGACGCGGGTCGTCGCATGGGACTCGCTGCCCCAGCTCCTGAACCCTTCCAGCGGGTACCTGCACAACGAGAACGACGAGTTCCACTACACCAACCTCGACGCCATCTTCGACCCCGGCGACTTCCCCGACCACTACCCGTCGCCCCGGCTCCGGCTCCGGAGCCAGCACTCCCTCCAGCTCATCGCCACCGACGAGCGGCTCTCCCTCGAGGAGGTCGTGGAACGGAAGCACAGCATGCGGATGCTCCTGGCCGACCGGGTGAAGGACGACCTGGTGGCGGCGGTCCGGGTGGCACTGGGCGAAGGGGCTGCCGGGGCTGCCGGGGCCGCCGGGGCCGCCGGGGTCGCCAGCGAGATCGCCGGGGCCATCGACCTGATCGAGGGGTGGGACGACACCGTGGCCCGGGACAGCCGGGGCGGCGTGCTCTTCAAGACCTGGTGGTACCGCTACGTCGCGACGGGCGACGGGGCGGAGGCGACGCCGGAGTCGGCCGGGTTCGACGCCACGGCGGAGTCGCTCTTCGCGGAGGCCTGGTCGCCGGAACAGCCGCTGTCGACGCCCCGGGGGCTGGCGGACCCGGAGCGGGCGGTCGAGGCGTTCGTGTGGGCGGTGGCCGAGGCGACGCAGCGGTACGGCGCGTGGGACCGGGCCTGGGGCGACGTGCACCGGGCCGTGATCGGGGACGTGGACGTGCCGGTGGGCGGCTGCTCCGGCGAGCTGGGGTGCTTCCGCGTCCTCTGGTTCGTGCCCCACGAGGACGACCCGCACCGCCTCCAGGTCCGGGGCGGCGACGGCTGGGTCTTCGCCGTCGAGCTCGGCGACGAGGGTCCGCGGGCCTATTCCGTCCTCGCCTATGGCCAGAGCGACGAGCCGGGCAACCCCCACTACAACGACCAGCTCGCCCTCTTCGCCGACAACCGGATGAAGCCGGTGGCGTTCACGGAAGCGGAGATCCGGGACGGTACGATCCGGGAGTACCGGCCCGGGCGTTGAGGCTGGCGGCTGGCGGCTGGCGGCTGGCGGCTGACGGCTGGCGGCTGACGGCTGACGGCTGACGGCTG
>CAYMLW010000121.1:0-11209 GCA_964391035.1 uncultured Gemmatimonadaceae bacterium | reverse complement strand
TACTTGTTGGACGCGCGCTTGACGTTCGGTCCGTCGAGCCGTTTGACGTAGTCCCGGTCGAAGACGGCGGGCATCGGTTTGATGGACCGGAGCGCGTCGGCCACGGCGTCGATGTCGCGGTCCTCGAGGACCCGGGCATTGCGGGCGCTCTCGTACGCGTCGTCGGGGATGGGGTCCCAGGCGCCGAACTCGATGGCGTCGAGCCCGGCGAGGGGCACGAAGTCGCGGATCAGCGGGGTCCGGTCCTCGGTCCGCTTCCCGAGGCGGATGGTCTGCATCTGGCTGACGGACCCGAGAGGCAGTGCGTGGCCGCGGCGAATGGCTGCCACACCGGCAATGAACGTGGTCGCGACGGCTCCCAGGCCGGGCAGGAGGACGCCGAGCTTGCCCTCGGCGGGTCGGATCGCGGGGGTATCGGTCAATGGACTGGCTTCTGGTTCGGTTCGGTGACGGTTTCCTCCAGCGGCACCCCGGCGGCGTGCCGGTAGACCCACACGATGCGCTGGACGGCGGTGATGTTGGTGAGTACGGCCAGAACGACGATGACGCCCTTCAGGACGAGCCCGTTCCAGGCGGTGCCGAAGAAGAGCGAGGCCGCGCCGATGAGCACGACGCGCTCGGCCCTCGGCATGAGGCCGACCCGGCAGTCCAGCCCGAGGGCCTCCGCCCGGGCACGCGTGTAGCTGACCATCAGCGACCCGCCCATGGCCAGCATGATCAGGTAGATCATCCCGACATCGCCCAGCTCGAGGCGGTAGTCGTTGTACAGCGAGAGGAGGCCGAGATAGACGGTGATCTCGCTGATCCGGTCCAGCGTCGAGTCGTAGAACGCCCCGAACTTGCTGCCCAGATCGGTCAGACGTGCCACGCGGCCGTCCAGAACATCGAAGAAGCCGCCGAGGAGGACGAGGAACCCCGCCACCCGCACCGCGTGCTGGTGGAACGCGTAGGCGGAGGCCATCGTCACCAGGAAGCCGACCGTGGTCAGCACGTTCGGATGGACCTGCCGCCGGGCCAGCCAGCCCGTCAGCGGACGAAGGATCCGGTAGACGCCACCCCTCAACGACTCGAGCTGCATCCCGTGGTCAGGACGGCATGATGATGCTGGACTTCGACCCCGCCTCGATCCCCTTGCCGATCTCCTCGTTCACCCTCTGGAGCACCCGGTCGAAGTTGGACTGAGCCGCGACGAGCGACTGGTAGATGGATCCCGACTGGAGCTGGGAGAACGTCTCCTCGTACTCGTGACGCTGCTCCTCGGTCGGCTCGTTCCCCTGTTGGAGCTCGCTCTGGAGGTCCCGCTCGAGCTCCGCGAGCCGGTTCACCCGCTCCACCGTCTCCCGATCCTCGTTCAGCCGCTCCCGGGCCCGCTGCAGCGCCTTGTATTCATCCGTCTGGCCCAGAAGGCGTCCGACCTCCTTGGCCTTTTCCAGCATCGCTTCGTTCATATCGTCCCTTCGGATACGCCCGGCCTCGTCCCCAGCACGATCCGTTCACGGCCGGCCAGGTCCCGGACAATTCGTGTTGCGCTCAGGCCGTGGTCCTGCATCAGGGCGGCCACGGCGTCCGCCTGACTCATTCCCACTTCGAGGGCGAGCAGCCCGCCCGGACCCAGGTGCGTCGGCGCGTCCGCGACGATCCCGCGGATCAGCGCAAGCCCGTCGAGCCCGGCGAACAGCGCCTCGCCCGGTTCGTTCTGTGCCACCTCGGGCATGAGCGTCGCCTGCTCCGATTCCGCTACGTATGGTGGGTTGGCTACAATAACGTCAAACTCGGGGTCACCGCCAATGGGCTCGTAGAGCGATCCCCGCCGGAGCTCGAACCGCTCCTCCACACCGACACGGGCCGCGTTCCCGGCGGCCACCTCCAACGCGTCGGCCGACGTGTCCGTCCCCACGACCCGGGCGAACGGCCCTTCCACGAGCAGGCTCAAGGCGATGGCGCCGGACCCCGTCCCCACGTCGAGGGCAACGAGATCGGCCCGATCCCGCTCCCCGGCCCACTCCAGGACCGCACCGACCAGCACCTCCGTCTCCGGTCGGGGGATCAGGACCCGGGGGTCGACCGCCAGCTCGATCTCCCGGAACGCGGCCGTGCCGGTAATGTACTGGAGCGGCTCGCGGGCCGCTCGGCGTCGTATGACGTCCCGGTAGGCGTCGACCTCCTGCGGCTCGAGGGGCCGCTCGAACTGGAGGTAGAGGTCGAGCCGCTGGAGGCCGAGGATGTGGGCCAGCAGCAGCTCCGCGTCCAGACGCGCGTCCACGACCCCCTTCCCCGCCAGGTGCTCGGCGGCCAGCCGGGTCAGCTCGAGCGGTCGCGGTGGGCCGCTCACGCCAGGGCTTCCTCCATCCGCTCCGCCTCCCGGGCCATGCGCAGCGCGTCCACCAGCTCACCGAGGTCGCCGTCCAGGATATCCTGCAGCTCGTACAGCGTGAGGTTGATCCGGTGGTCCGTGACGCGGCCCTGCGGGAAGTTGTAGGTCCGGATCTTCGCCGACCGGTCGCCCGTCCCCACCTGCGCCTTCCGCTCCCGACTCCGCTTCGCCTCCTGCTCCGCGATCTTCCGGTCCAGTAGCCGGCTGCGCAGCACCTTCAGCGCCTTCGCCTTGTTCTTGTGCTGCGACTTCTCGTCCTGACAGCTCACCACCAGCCCCGTCGGCGCATGGGTGATGCGGACGGCCGAGTCCGTCGTGTTCACGCTCTGGCCGCCGGGACCCGAAGACCGGAACACGTCGACCCGCAGGTCCTCGTCCCGGATCTCCACGTCCACCTCCTCCGCCTCCGGCAGCACCGCCACCGTGGCCGCCGACGTGTGGATCCGGCCCTGGCTCTCCGTCTCCGGGACCCGCTGGACCCGATGGACCCCCGACTCGCTCCGGAGATCCCCGTACGCGTTCTTCCCCCGGACAATGAAGCTCGCCTCGCGGTAGCCCCCGACCTCGCCCTCCGACACCGACACCATCTCCACCGACCAGTTCCGGCCCTCGGCGTACCGAACGTACATCCGGACCAGGTCGCCGGCGAAGAGCGCCGCCTCGTCGCCACCCGTGCCAGCCCGGACCTCGACCACCGCGGCCCGGTCCGCCAGCGGGTCCTCCGGCGTCAGCAGCCGCTTGACCTCCGCCGCCAGCGACGTCTCTCGTTCCTCGAGCGACGCCATCTCCGACTCCGCCAGCTCGACCAGCTCCGGGTCCCCGGCGCTCTCGGCCATCTCCCGGGCCTCCGCCAGCTCCCGGCGCACACGCACCAGCTCCTCGCCCGCCTCCGCCACCGGCGTCAGATCCGAATGCTCCTGCGCCACCGCCCGGAGCCGGGCCGGGTCGTTCAGCACCGCCGGCTCCGCGAGCTGCTGCGTCAGCTCGCGATGTCGCTCCAGCGCCTGTTCCAGTCGTTCCTCTACCGACATGTCACCCTATGAAAAGAGCCGGGACTCGCCCGGCTCCGTTCCGTTGTCCCGCGAGCCCGCGCCTCAGGACTCCTTCTCTTCCTCGTCGGCTGCTCCGTCGGCTTCGGCTTCCTCCGACGACTCCGGCTCCGCTGCTTCCGACTCCGCCGCGGCTTCCGCCGCATCCTTCACCTCGGCGCTCGCTTCCGGCGACTCCGCCTCCGGCGACCCCGCCTCCGGCTCCGGTGACTCCGCCTCGGCCGACTTCGTTTCCGCCGCCTCGGGCTGCGGGTCCGCGTCCGCTTCCACCCTGGCCGCCGCCTCCTGCCCGGCCTTCTTCGTCGCGGCCTTCTTGCCGCCGTCCGCCTCCGCCTCGGCCGCTTCCGCCTCCGGGGGCTCGGCGTCCGCCTTCGACGCGTCGGCCTCCGCCCCGGACTTCTCCACCTTCGACCACTTCCGCCGGAACCGCTCCACCCGGCCGGCCGTGTCCATCAGCCGCTGCCGGCCCGTGAAGTACGGGTGGCAGACGCTGCAGACGTCCAGGTGAATGTCGTCCTGCGTACTACGGGTCTGGAACGTATTCCCGCAGGCACAGTGGACGGTGGCCAGCTTGTATTCCGGATGGATGCCCTGCCTCATGGTCGACCCTGTCGTTCACTCGGTTGTGCGCTAGCCAGTAAGTATACTGGAAGGAGTGAGTGGAATCAACCGCCGAGGGTCACCGAACCGTGGACAACGCGGGGCGAAGTGTCCGATGGCGGTGACCCGTCCGGCATGGCCGGCCAAAGGGGCTGCGACCGTCCGTTGTGCGGCCCGAAGACGGTGCGCATCCGGACCCGTGAGCGTCAGAGCCGGGGTCAAGGCGACTCGGACCCGCGCGGCCCCGGAGCCGGTTTCGACGAGGTCGCCCCGAGCCCTGCCAGGACCAGCACCACGGCCGCCCCCGCCGCCCCCGCGCCGAGCCAGTCGCCCCAGCGCACGAAGAGCGTGACCGCATCGGTGGTGTAGACGGTGGCCACCTGAGTGGCGGGCGTGGACAGCTCGGTCCGGCCGTACACGCGGCCGACGGGGTCCACGAACATGGAGATACCGGTGTTGGCGGCCCGGGCCGCCCCGGTCCGGGTCTCGATGGCGCGGAGGACGAGGTGGGCCGGGTGCTGCCAGAGGGCGGTGGTGCGGCCCCACCAGGGGTTTCGGCCGAACCAGGCGTCGTTGGTCATGTTGACGATGAAGTCGGCGCCCCGGCGGCGGTCATCGCGGGCGAGGTCGCCGAATATGGATTCAAAGCAGATGAGGGTGCCGACAGCGATGTCGTCGTCGAGGGGGATCAGCGGGGACGGCTCGCCCGGACGCAGCCGGCCGAACCGGTCCAGGGGCCCGGTGAGCCATTCGAGCCGACGAGGCTCGACGAACGGCGTGCGCTCGACGAACGGGACCAGGCGACGCTTGTCGTAGCGCGGGGCATCGGCCAGGCGCTCGCCGGGCGTGACCAGGAACGCGGAGTTGAACAGGGGGCGGCGGGCGGTGACACGATCCCCCGCGACGGTCCCGTCTCCGTCATCTTCCCGGGCGCCCGCACGTTTCCCGTGCCCCCATGCCCCGACCAGGATGGGCGCCCCGACCGCACCGCTGAGTCGCCGGATGCTGTCCAGGAGGGCGGCCGGCGTGGGTCCCGTGCCGTTGCGGGGGTCGGTGCCCGGCGCGAGGACGGCGGGGACCGCCACTTCCGGCCACACGACGAGGTCCAGCGCCGCCTCCCCCTCGAGCTGTCGTGTGAGCCGCGTGAGAGCGGTCATGGAGGAGTCCAGCGCGAGGGCCGGGTTCAGCTTCACCTCCTCCGGGATGTTCGGCTGGACGACGGCCACCCGGGCCGCCGGGCGAACCGTCAGGGTGGCCGCGCGCCAGGCGCCGTACCCGGCGGGCACGGCCAGGACCACCGCGAGCCAGGCCGCGACGGGGACCCAGCGCCGACCCGACCGGATGCGCAGGACGCCATCCGCCACAAGCCCGTTCGCGGCCGCGATCCAGAGCGTGAGTCCCCGGGTCCCGACCAGGTCCGCGGCGCCGGCCAGCTCCGGGAAGGGCGCCAGCGCCGCGCCGAGCCCGAGCCAGGGGACGGAGAGGTCGCCCAGGTGGGCTGGCACCCACTCGAGGAGTGTCCAGAGCAGCGGCACCGCCACGGCCAGCGGCAGGCCCGGTCGCTTCCTGACGACGTGGACGGCCCACGCAAAGGCCCCGGTCAGCGCCATGAAGGCGAGGACGGTGGCGACGTAGGCGGGGATGGCCAGCCACGAGTACCGGAGCAGCGCGACCACGAGCCAGTGCAGTTGGATCCCGAAGTAGATCGCGCCGGTGAGGAGCCCGGCCCGGGTGGCGGTCCAGCGACCGGCGGACCCGGCGGACTGGTGGTCGATGAAGACCAGGAGCGGAACGAGCCCGACGAAGGCCGGGACGAGGAGCTGAAACGGCGGATGGGCCAGGCCGAGGATCAGGCCGGCCAGCGCCGGCAGGGCCCACCCTCGCCGGCCCATCAGAGCCGGACTTCCGTGCCCTTCTCCGCGGACCGGTGGATGGCCTCCACGACGCGCATGAGCTCCACCTGTTCGGTGGGCAGCTCGGGCGTCACCGTGCCCTGAGCGGCAAGGATGAAGTGGCGCAGCTCTTCCCGGTACGACGCCGTGTACGCGTTCTCCTGGCCCGGCGCGATCTGGGGCGTGACGTCGAGGATCCCGTGCTCGGTCTCCTTGACCACCTTGAGCGGGTAGGTCGTGGCGGTGCCGGTGGTGCCGAGGAGCCGGACGTGGTGGCGGTCGCGCTCGGCCAGCAGGCTCCAGGTCACCTGCACGGAGACGGTGGCCCCGTCCGCCGTGCGCAGCAGCACCGCCGCCGAGTCCTCGACCTCCATGCCCATGCCCGGATGGAAGTGGGCGCAGACCCGGTCGATCTTCGGGTAGTCGAGCATCCACAGGCAGAGGTCCAGCGTCTGGACGCCGAGGTCCATGAACGCGCCGCCGCCGGTCTCGCGGCTGTGTCGCCAGGTCTTCCGACGGGGCGGCGTCTTCTTGTTGAACCAGGTCCCGTGGACCGTGACGATCTCGCCCAGCTCGCCGGACGCCACGAATGACTTCACGCCACGGGTATCGGGCCGGTACCGGTTGTTGAATGCGACGACGAGGGTCCGGTCCGCCCGCTCCGCCGCCCGCACAGCGGCCTCGGCCCCCTCGGCGTCGATGGCGAGGGGCCGCTCGACCAGGACGTGCTTGCCCGCCTCGAGGGCCGCGACGACGTGCTCGCGGTGGCGGTGGTTGGGCGAACAGATGACCACGGCATCGATCAGATCGGCCTGGAGCAGCTCTTCGAGTTTCTCGAAGGAGGTCGGGATATCGAGCCGGGCCGCCAGCGTGTTGGCCTTGTGCTCATCGATGTCGCAGACGGCCTCGATGCGGGCACCGGGGAGCTGCTTGAGGAGCGGCAGGTGCACGATCTGGGCGATCGCGCCCGACCCGACCACACCGATCCGGACCGGCTCGCTCACGGCGCCCTCCGCTCCACGGGCGGCGGCGGCACGGCGCCGACCTCCTCGACGTCTCCGGGCCGGAACATGAACTGGGCGCCGATACGGGCCGACCCGAAGCGGACGCTGTTCATGATGGTGTAGCGTCCTTCGGCGTAGACCCGGAGCTGGGGGGTCGGCTCGAACTCGAGGCCGGCGAGGACTGCGGCGGCGGCGGTGATGGAGTCCAGGAGGTCCTCGACGAAGGTGTCGTCGATGGCCGGGCCCTTCCCGTTCAGCGCGTGGAACCCGAGGCCGAGCCCGGCGAAGGTGAGGACATTGGAAGGGGTGTTCCAGACCAGCTGACCGTCGAGGGAGAGGGCCAGGTCGCTCCACTCGATGGGACCGAGGTCCTCGCCGTCGATGGGCACGCCGAGTTGGTCAGAGAGTCGGGCCGCGAGGGTGTCGATCTCGGCGTCGGCGATATCCGACTGCCAGTAGGTGAGCGAGGGGATGATGCGGACGCCGGGTCCCAGGTATCCGAGGTCGAGTCGGAGCCCGAGCTGGGCTGTGTTCCCGACCTTGTCGGGCCACACCAGGCCGAGGTCCAGGCCCACGCCCCGGAACCCGAGGTGGGTATAGTCGTAGTCGGCCAGGTCCTGGCCGGCGGAGGGGGCCGGTAGCGCCGAGGCCGCGAGGCCGGCGAGTCCGAGGGCGAGGAGGCGTCGTCGCATGGGATTCCTCAGTAGATGCGTTCGATCCGGGTTCCAGGATAGTAGGTGAGGAGGATGTCGCGATAGTCGTGTCCTTCCCGGGCGCGGCCGAGGGCTCCGATCTGGCACATCCCGATCCCGTGTCCCCACCCCGCGCCCTCGACCACCAGCTCGGTGATCCCGTCGGCGCCGAAGGCGTGCACCTCGATGGCCGTGCTGTTCAGGATGCGGCCGGGCTCCGGTCGCAGGACCCAGCGGATCGAGTCGGCGGCCACGCGGTGGCGGCCCAGATTCGTCTCGATGACCAGCGCCTCCGCCCGGCCGCTGGGCGTGCGGCCCGCCACCTCGATGGCGTTCACCCGGTCCACCGTCCCGGACACGCCCCGGGCCTGGAGCGCGGCCGTGAGCGTGGCGTGGAGGGCATCGATGTTCCAGCGCTCGTTCCAGCGGAAGCGGTTCGAGGACTCGCAGTACCAGCCGCCGTCGGGGCCGCGATCCGACACCGACTGGAGGTACGGCCGGGGCTCGCCGTTCCAGACCTCCTCGAGGGCCGCGGTCCGCCCGCCACAGGTCGAGTGGTAGTAGGCCTCGATAGGGCGGCCCTCGTGGACCAGGATCTGCCCCCGGGTCTCACGGACGGCCCGGGTCGCCACGTCGTCTTCGGCATCCGCGCCGCCGTAGACCTGGTCCATCACCGTGGCGTAGAAGTCGAAGCCGAGGCTCTCGCGACGGCCCAGGTGCCGGATCGCGTAGGTCCGGGCCGCCACCGCCTGCGCCTTGACCGCTTCCACCTCCTCCTCCGGGCGGCCTCCGCCGATCTCCAGCGGCACGACGCCCCGCAGATACGACTCCAGGTCGAGCACGTTCACCGCGGTCACGCCATTCGCAGCGCGCCGCACGAGCACGGCGCCGTGGTAGGTCGAGCCGTCCACGAGGATTCCGCCGGCCAGCGGGCGCACGACCAGGACGCCGGGGCCCCGGACGGGCTCCTTCGCGCCGGTCAACGCCAGGCCGCTCCCCGCGGGGCGCACGGTCCACGGGCCGGAGCCCCGAGCCCGGGGGGTTCCGCCCTCATCGACCACCTCGAGCTCGCCTGTGCCCTCCAGCTCGAGCGACGGTGCCTCGACCACGACGCCCACACGCACCTGCGGCTCGACCTCCGGCAGCGTTTCGGCCGCCTCGGGCTCCGGCTCCGCCCCCGGCCGCGGCCCCGCCAGCGTACACGCCGCCAGGGCAACCGCGATCAGTGGCGCGGCGCGGAAGGCCCGGCTCACTCGACCACCCGGGCCGTCAGGTCCAGATCCACCACCCCCGTGATCTCCACGTCGACAAAGGTCCCGGACGACAACGCGCTCCCCCCTTCGATGTCGACCGCCCCATCGACCTCGGGGGCCTGCCATTGGCCCCGGGCCACGGCGACATCGGCGTCGACCTCGTCGATGAGAACGGTCTGGCGGGTCCCGACCCGGGCGTCGTTCCGCTCCCGGGAGAGGATCCGCTGGAGCTCCAGCAGCCGTTCGAGCCGCTCCCGCCGCACCACCCTCGGGACCGGGTCCGACATCTCCGCGGCCGGCGTGTCCTCCTCCTCCGAGTAAGCGAACGCCCCCAGGTGGTCGAAGCGGACCTCCTCGAGCAGCCCGAGCAGCGCCTCGAAGTCCTCCTCCGTCTCGCCGGGGAAACCCACGATGGCCGTGGTCCGCAGCGCGAGGTCCGGGACCGCGGACCGGAGCCAGCCCACGCGCTCCAGGATCGTCGATCGGCGCTCCGGCCGGCGCATCCGCTTCAGGACCGCGTCCGAGCCGTGCTGGATCGGCATGTCCAGATACGGCAGGAGCCGGTCGTGCTCGGCCAGCAGGCCTACCAGTTCTTCGGTGATCCCCGACGGGTACATGTAGAACAGCCGGATCCACGGGATCGACGTCTCGTCCAGCAGGCTCCGGATCAGGAGCGGCAGCGCCCCCGTCCGGCCGACCTGGCTCAGATCGAAGGGACCCGGCCGCACCGGCCCCTGACCGTCACGGCCGCTCAACGGGCCCGGGGCACGATCCTCGATCCTCGATCCTCGATCCCCGATGTTCGGAATCCCCTCGAACGGGCGACCCAGGAACCAGCTGCCCCCGCCGCCCGACACGACCTCCGGCTCGTCCCCCCGGGCGATGGCCCGGGCCCAGTCCCGGCCGTACCAGGTGGTGTCCTGGCTGACGATGTTGAGCTCGACCACGCCCCGTCGTTCCAGCTCACGGGCCTCGTCGACGAGCACATCCAGCGGTGTCGAGCGGAACTTGCCGCGCATCAGGGGGATCGCACAGAAGGCGCAGCCGTGGTCGCAGCCCTCGCTGATCTTCAGGTGCGAGCTGTGACCGGGGCTCGCGGCGCTCAGGACCCGGAGCGGCTGCTCCATGACCGGTGTGCCCGGCTCCACGAGTCCGCGCCGGACCAACTCGGGGACCAGATCGTCGACCTCGTCCAACCCCAGGAAGAGGTCGATCTCCGGGATCTCCCCCTCCAGCTCCGACTTGTACCGCTGGACCAGACAGCCCATGCCCACGACCGCACGGACCCGGCCCGCCTCCTTCAGCCGCGCCGCCTCCAGGAGCGTATCCACCGACTCCTGCTTGGCCATCTCGATGAAGCCACAGGTGTTCACGATCACGACATCGGCGTCCGCGGGCGACTCCGCCAGCTCGACGCCCGCGCCCACCAGCCGGCTCAGGATGCGCTCGCTGTCCACCGTGTTCTTGTCACAGCCGAGGGTCACGAGGGCGACCCGGGCGTCCGAGCCCAGGCCGGCGCCGATGTCCTCCAGCGCCCGCGCGACCCGGACAGTGGACGCGTCGACGCCTCCGGACGGCAGGACGGGAAGCTGCCGCTCCGTCGCGTCCGCCATCAGCGGGTCACCACCCGCGCGCCCGGCGGTGGGGTGAACTCGAAGAGGTCGTCTGGGAGCGACGGGTTGACCGTCATGTCGCTCAGCTCGAAGTGCCGGACACTGCCGCTGGACTCCACCAGCTCGAACCGGCGGACCAGGTGGTCCCGCGCGTCGATCCACGCCTTCAGCCGCGCGTAGCCGGCCCGCTCCCGGGGCACCAGCGTGAAGACGTGCGCCGTCCGGCCCCGGACCGCCTCGGTCCCGTGGTAGGTGGTCTCGAAGCGCTGGACCGGGTCCCCTATGAACTGGGAGCGCAGGTCCAGACCGGTGCTCCCCCGGCGGGTACGCAGGACCTGCGTCGAGTCGACGCTCGGATACCACATCCAGAAGTACTCCCCGTCGCTCACGATCAGGTCGCCCGCCGGGTCGCTGAACTCCATGAGGAACCGGTCCGGCTGACGCTGGTAGATGGTGCCCGACGAGCGGGTCGTCCGACCCAGGAGCGGATTCTCCAGCCGCTGCTCGAACCCCGCCCGGATCGCGCGCACATCCTCGTAGGCCCGCGAGGTGGCACGCAGAATCGAGTCCGGCGACGGATCCCGAGACCCCGCCACCGCGTCCGCCTCGCTCCCCGCGGCCGTCCGGTCGGCCGCGTCTACGGCGCCCTCGGCTCCCGTCGGTTCGGCGTCGGGCCCAGCCTCGACCCCACCCGCCCGGGTCCCGCCCGTCCCCGCCCGGTCCG
The DNA here is from genome assembly GCA_964391035.1 of uncultured Gemmatimonadaceae bacterium. GTDB lineage: Bacteria > Gemmatimonadota > Gemmatimonadetes > Longimicrobiales > RSA9 > JAWVYT01. Next base: position 8 of record CAYMLW010000121.1, on the reverse strand, counting down.
GCCGGGCC
>CAYMLW010000120.1:9636-11226 GCA_964391035.1 uncultured Gemmatimonadaceae bacterium | reverse complement strand
TCCAGGCGGCGACGGACGAGTACATCGAGAAGATCGACACGCTGATGGCGAAGAAGGAGGAGGAGATCATGGAGGTCTGAGGGCCTCCATGATCTCCTCACCCCCGCAGGCCGAATCACCCTGATGCCCTCCGAGCTGGTCCAGCAGATCAAAGCCGATGGCCCGGTGCCCCGCCATGTGGCTGTGATCATGGACGGGAACGGCCGGTGGGCCCAGGCCCGGGGGCTGCCGCGCTATCGGGGCCATGCCGCCGGGATGGACTCGGTCCGGGAGGCCATCGAGGGCGCGATGGAGGCGGGCGTCGAGGTGCTCACGCTGTTCGCCTTCTCGCAGGAGAACTGGCAGCGGCCCGCGCGGGAGGTGAACGCGCTGATGATGCTGCTCCAGAAGTACGTGAAGTCGGAGTGCGAGGAGCTGAAGGCGCAGGGCGTGGAGGTCCGGGTGTTCGGCGACCTGGACCGGTTGGCGTCCGGGCCCCGACGGGCTGTCGAGGAGATCCGGGCGGAGACCCGGGGTGGCACCGGGCTGCGGCTGAACCTGATGGTGAGCTATGGCGCCCGCTCGGAGATCGTGCGTGCGGCCCGTTCGATCGCCGAAGACGTGGCCGCGGGCCGGCTCGAGGCGGGGGCGGTGGACGAGGCCGAGCTGTCGCGTCGCATGTACACGGCGGACGTACCGGATCCAGACCTGCTGATCCGGACATCGGGCGAACAGCGGATCAGCAACTTCATGCTCTGGCAGCTCGCGTACACGGAGCTCCTTATCACGCCCACATTGTGGCCGGACTTCACGCGGGACCATCTGCACGAGGCGATCCTGGAGTACCAGAGCCGGGAGCGGCGGTTCGGTCATCTGGGGGTCCACTGACCGCGATGGCGCGCAGCGACCTCGGACCGCGGCTGCGTGTGGCCGCCGTGGGGATCCCCGCGGTGGTCGTGGCCCTGTACATCGGGCGGTGGGCCATGGGTCCGATCCTGGCCATTGTCTGCGCCGGTGCGGCCCTCGAGCTCTACCGGATGGCGGAGGCGAGGGGCGTGCGTCCGCTGCGGGTGCCGGGCGTGCTGGCGGCCGTGGCGATCCTTCTGACGGCGACGATCCGTCCGTCCATGGTCGCGGCGGCGCCATCGCTCTGGACCATCGGCCTGCTCCTCCTGCTGGTGTCCGCACTGCTCGTGGTACCGCTGCGCGGCGTGGAGGGCCGCCCGCTGGCCGCCCTGGCGGTCACAGTGGTGGGCGGGCTCCTGCCGGCGGGGGCCATGGCCTACGCGGTCTTCCTGCGGCACATGCCGGTCGAGGCCGACCCGGTGAACGGGCTGTGGGCCTCCCTCGTGGGCGCCGGGCTCGTGGCCTACCCCCTGTTGACCACGTGGCTGACGGATTCGGCGGCCTACTTCACCGGCCGCCGCTGGGGCCGCCGGAAGCTGATCCCGAGGGTGAGCCCGGGGAAGACGGTGGTCGGTGGCGTGGCCGGCCTCGTGGGCGGGACCGTGGGCGGCCTGCTGGTGGCGCTCTTCTACGGCACCGCACTGGGGATCACGCTGCCCCCGGTGCTGGGCGCCCTGGGCGGGCTGCTGATCGGCGCGATCTCTC
>CAYMLW010000120.1:0-9626 GCA_964391035.1 uncultured Gemmatimonadaceae bacterium | reverse complement strand
CTCAGCTGGGCGATCTGGCGGAGTCGGTCTGGAAGCGGGAGGCCGGCGTGAAGGACTCCGGCGACGTGTTCCCGGGCCACGGCGGGCTCCTGGACCGGATGGACTCGCTGCTCTTCACGATCCCGACATCGTACTGGTGGCTCGGGCTCGTGCTCAGCGAGGGGCTGACCTGGTGAGCCGTACGGGCGTCGCGGTACTGGGCTGCACCGGCTCGATCGGCCGGAGCACGTTGCGGGTGTTGAGCCGGCACGGGGACCGGTTCGAGGTGGTGGCGCTCGCGGCCCGGCGCAATGCGGAGCTGCTGGGCGAGCAGTCGCGCCGGTTCGACCCGGCGCTGGTGGTCTTGACGGACGGCGAGGCGGCCTCGCCGGAATGGCGACGGGGCCCGAAATCGTTGATCGAGGCGGCGACGCACCCGGCGGTGGACGTGGTCGTGAACGCGGTGGTCGGCGCAGCAGGCCTCGAGGCTACGCTGGCGGCGCTGCGGGCCGGGAAGCGGCTCGCGTTGGCGAACAAGGAGTCGCTGGTCGCGGGCGGCGAGCTGGTGACCCGGGCGCTGGAGGAGGGGGGCGGCGAGCTGATCCCGGTGGACAGCGAGCACAGCGCGATCCTCCAGTGCCTCCCCGCAGGCGACGGGTCGGCGATCCGTCGGCTGATCCTGACGGCATCGGGCGGCGCGTTCCGGGACCGGACCCGAGAGGAGCTGGCCCGAATGGGCCCGGAGGACGCGCTCCGGCACCCTACGTGGGACATGGGCGCGAAGATCACGGTGGACTCGGCCACCCTGGTCAACAAGGCGCTGGAGGTGATCGAGGCGCATCACCTTTTCGGGCTTCCGTACGACCGGGTGGAGGCGGTGGTCCACCCCCAGTCGATCATCCATTCGATGGTCGAGTTCGAGGACGGGTCGGTGCTCTCGCAGATGGGGTTCCCGACCATGGAGCTGCCGATCCTGTACGCGCTTACGCACCCCGGCCGGCTGCCGGACAGCGGCGTGAAACGCTTCGACCCGGTGGTCGCGGGCCCGCTCACGTTCGAGCCCATCGACGGGACCCGGTTCCCGGCTTTCGGGCTGGGCGTGGCGGCGGGCCGGGCGGGCGGCACGGCGCCGGCCGTGTTCAATGCGGCGAACGAGGTGGCGGTCGCGGCCTTCCTGGACGGATCGCTGTCGTTCGTACAGATTCCGCGAGTGGTCGAGCGCGCGCTCGGAGCGTGCGGGTCGGGCCCGCTCGACTCCCTGGCCGCGGTCCGGGACGCCGACCGGGAAGCCCGGGCGCGCGCCGGTGAGGTCATCGAGGAGCTGTCGTGATTCCGATCATCGCCACCATCGTCATCCTGGGCGTGCTGATCTTCGTCCACGAGCTCGGCCACTTCGTGACGGCCAAGTGGGTGGACATCGAGGTGCCGCGATTCTCCATCGGGCTGGGACCCAAGATGGTGGGGTTCACCCGGGGCGAGACGGAGTACGTGATCGCGTGGCTGCCGCTGGGCGGGTACGTCCGGATGGCGGGCATGGACGACATGGAGGCGCTGGAGGGCGGGGAGCACGACGCCGGCACGGCCCGGGCGAGCGGTCGGGACTTCGAGTCGAAGTCGCTGCCCGCCCGAGCAATGGTGATCTCCGCCGGCGTGATCATGAACGTGCTCTTCGCCTGGTTCCTGTTCGCCGTGATCGGGATGGCCTGGGGCGTCCGGCGGGCGCCGGAGCCGGTAGTGGGCGATGTCCTGGAGCAGCAGCTGACGCCGGAGACCCGGGCGCTGCTGGACGTGCCGGTCGGCGCGCGGGTGGTGGCGGTGAACGGCGCGTTGGTCGAGGACTGGTCGGACGTGGAGCGGGCGCTCGTCTCCGCCGCGGACTCGGTCCGGTTCGAGTTCGAGTCCGCACCAGCCATCACGGTCCCTGCGCCGGAAGGCGACACGGCGCGGGCCCGCCTTGCGACCTCGCTCGAGCCGCGTCTCGCGATCCCGGCCGAGGTGGGCACCGTGGTGGAGGGCTCGCCCGCGGCCGCGGCCGGGCTGCAGACGGGCGACGCGATCCTCGAGGTGGCCGGTGTGCCCGTGGCCGGCTGGCAGGAGATGGTGCAGGAGGTGGAGACCCGGGCCGGGGAGGCCGTGCCGATCGTCGTCGATCGGGATGGCGAGCGGGTCCGGCTCGTGGTCGCGCCGGAGCCGGAGACGATGGAGGCCGGGGTGACCGTGGGCCGGATCGGGGTGGGCCGCGCCACGTACGGCTTCAACATGGCCTACCCGCGAGAGCGACTGGGTCCGGCCCGCGCGGTGGTGTACGGGGGCACGGAGACCTGGCGCTTCACGCGCCTGATCATCGACTACCTGGTCGGGCTCTTCACCGGCGAGGCGTCGGCCCGGGACGTGGGCGGCCCGATCCTCATCTACCAGATCAGCGAACAGATGGTGGAGATCGGGTTCGACGCGTACCTGAACTTCATGGCGCTGTTCTCGATCAACCTGGCCATCCTGAACCTGCTGCCGATCCCGATCCTGGATGGCGGCCAGCTCATGTTCCTGACGGTGGAGGGGATTCGCGGCCGGGCACTGACCGTCGAGCAGCGGATGCGCCTGAGCCAGGTCGGGCTCGTGCTGGTGGTCGGGATCATGGTCTGGGCCCTCGCGAACGACGTGCTGCGGCTCTTCGGGATCTGAGGCACAGAGGGCGGGGGAGGCACGGAGGACCGCTCTTCACACAGAGGCGCAAAGAGCACGGAGGGGCGTCGTTTCCGGCGGTGGCCACGGGGCCGGCACGGCTGGCGACCGGGCCTTCTCTTCACGGCCCCGGGCACGGCCGACCATGGGGCGGTCGCTTTCGTAATCCCGGGCACGGCCGGCTACCGGGCGGTCCCTCTCATGTTCCCGGGCAGGGCCGGCGGCGTGGCGATTCCTTCACGATTCCGGGCGCGGCCGAGGGTGGCGCTGGTGCCATCGCGATCGCGGTGGCCGGGGGCAGGGAAGCTTTCGGCAGTGGCGGGCGACCATCTGACGGATCTACGAAAGCCGGAAATCGGAGACCGGAAACCGGAAATCGGAAACCGGAAATCGGAAACCGGAAATCGGAAACCGGAAATCGGAAACCGGAAATCGGAAATCGGACGTTGCGTGGGAGATCGGGGTCCGGGCTGCGTGCAGTGCGATGACGGGCCGGTGGGGGAGAACCGGGGGCGTAACTCCGTGACTCCGTCCCTCTGTGGCTCTGTGTGAGCGGTTCCGGCGTGCCCGCCGTCCCCAGGTCCCCCTCCAGGTCCCTCTCCCCGCGAGTTCCCTGCGCAGCGTCAGAAGAGATCCAACTGCCGTGGCTCCGTGAGCCGGCGGAGCCGTTCGACGTCGATGGGCTCGCCGGGGTCGTCCTGATTGGCGACCACGAGGTGGCCGCGGAACCCCTTCCGGACGAGGGCCGGGCCGACGGTGTCGTATGCCATGGCGGGGTCGTTGCAGGAGTCGCTGAGGTGGGCGAGGATCACGGCGGCGAGGTGGTCGTGGAAGAGCTCGGTGGCGAGGGCGGCGGCGGCGGTGTTGGAGAGGTGGCCGCGGCTGGAGGCGATGCGCTGCTTCACGGACCAGGGGTAAGGCCCTTCCCAGAGCCGGGTGTGGTCGTGGTTGGCCTCGAGGACCAGGAGGTGGCTGCCGGCGAGAGCCGCGCGCACGCTGGTGGTGGGGCGGCCGAGGTCGGTGGCGATGCCGAGCTTGGAGCCGGTCCGGCTGTCCGTGACGGTGACGGCCACAGGGTCGACGGCGTCGTGGACCGTGAGGAAAGGGTGGACCCGGAGCGAGCCGATCTCGAGGGGCAGAGCGGAGTGGTATTCGAGGACGCGCTCCTTCCCGTTGAGCAGCTTGCTGCAGGCCTTGCGGGTGGCGGGTGTGAGGTGGAGTGGTGTGCCGTGCCGGCGGGCATAGATGCCCATGCCGCGGGTATGGTCGCCGTGGTCGTGGGTGATGACGATCCCGGTGATGGAGTCCGGGTCGACATCGACGGCTTTCATGCGCCGGGCGAGGTCCTTGCCGCTGAAGCCGGCGTCGACCAGAAGCCGGGTATCCCCGCTGTCGACGAGGATGGCGTTGCCACGGCTTCCGCTGCCCAGGACGGTGACCTTCATGGCACCAAAGTCAACGGGCGTGCGGGCGCCGTCAACCGGGCCCGGATTCTCCGCGAGCGAGGTCCCACGCCCGGCGGAGGAGGGCCTCCTGGCGGTCGTTCAGCTCGACATCACGGCGTCCCATCACGGTGGCGGCGGCCTCGAGGAAGCGGTCCCGTCCGTAGGCGGTCTCTGCGGCGCCCCAGCTGAATGGCGGCAGGTACCTGGGCGGCATCCCGCCGAACACGTTGGCGCCGGCGCCGATGACGGTGCCGGTGTTGAGGAGGGTGCCGATGGCCGTCTTGACGTGATCGCCGAGGAAGCAGCCGATCTTCCGCTGGCCCGTGCGGACCTCGCCGGCGGGTGTCCAGACCCGGATCGGGCCGTAGTTGTTCTTGAGGTCGCTGTTGGTGGTCAGGGCCCCCAGGTTGACCCACATGCCGAGGTAGGCGTGGCCGAGGAACCCGTCGTGGGCCTTGTTGCTGTAGCCCAGGACCACGGTCTCCTCGACCTCGCCGTGGACCTTGCAGACGGGGCCGATGGAGACGGCCTCGAAGGGCCCGCCCAGGAGCGTGCTGCCGTGTCCCACGTAGGCCGGGCCGACGAGGCGGGTGAAGGGCTGGATGGTGACGCCGTCGTCGAGCCGGATCGGGCCGTTCCCGGTGTCGAGGACCACGCCCGGTGCGATCTGGACGTCCTCACCCACGGAGACGGGTCCGTGACCGAGGTGATGGACGTCCCGCGCGATGGCGGCGTGGTCGGCGCCTTCGAGGTCGCGGCGGATGCGCTCGGCGTTGCCGGTGACCAGCTCCCAGACGTGATGGAGGAGCGTCCCCGGAATCTCGACGCGCGGGAGGTCCGGGGCGTGGATGTCGGGGTCCAGGAAGAAATCATGCGACGGCACGTCGTCGCCGGCCTCGAGGGCCAATCCGACGACCCGGCCCCCGCTCCGGTCATCGTCGGGGGCGGCCCGGGGGTGGTCGCCGGTCGGGTCCGGCCCCCCGGCCGCCCCCCCCGCGGCCGCGGTCACGAGCAGGGCGGTGCCGTGGGGCAGCGCCACGGGCTCGGGGACGAACCGGGAGCGGAGGAAGACGCGGGCGCGATCCATGGGGAGGCGGCCGGGCTCGAGGACGGGCGCGGCCCACGGCTCGTCGTAATCGCGGAGGTGGTCGGCGGCGATGTGGCCGAGGCAGCCGGCGTCGAGGGCGTGCTCGGCGCGGGCCCGGAGCGTGGCCGTGCCGAAGAGCAGCTCGCCGGCGGGGCGGGTCAGGGTGAACGGCCTCCAGTCCCGGGCGGCGGCGTCATCGAAGAGGACGAGGGCGCGGCTCACGACACCTCCCTGCGCAGCTCGGCGGGCAGGTCGGCCAGCAGGTCCTTGAGGTCGGCCGCCCGGTCCCGGGGCAGGACCAGCGTGACGCCGTCGCGGCGTACAATGACCAGGTCGCGGGCGCCGAAGGCCACCACGGGGGCGTCGGTCTCGTTCCAGACCACGCAGCGCTCCGTGTCCTGGAGCCGGGCCGGGCCCCAGACCACATTGCCGTGCTCGTCGGCGGGGCGGGACCGGCCGACGGCGTCCCAGGTGCCGACGTCGTCCCAGTCGAAGGTGGCCTCGACGACGCCGACCCGGGCGCTGCGCTCGAGGACGCCGCGGTCGACGGACAGGTTCGGTGCGGCGTCGAAGAAGACGTCGGCATCACCGCGATCGAGGTGCTCGAGGAGCGCGGCCAGCTCCGGCGTGTGCTCCCGGACCTCGTCCAGGAGCCGGGCCACACGCCAGACGAAGATGCCGCTGTTCCAGAGGTAGTCGCCGGCATCGACGTAGCCGCGAGCCCGTTCGATGTCGGGCTTCTCGACGAACCGGCGGACCACGAAGGCGCCTGTGTCGTCCAGCGGGTCGCCGCGGCGGATGTAGCCGTAGCCGGTCTCGGGACGGGTGGGCCGCACCCCGATGGTGAAGAGGCGGTCGTGCCTTTCTGCGGCCCGGGCGGCCGAAGCGACGAGGTCACGGAACGCGGGCTCGGGACGGATCACGTGGTCGGCGTGGAGCGAGACCATGATGGCGTGGGGGTCCTGGCGGCCGAGGGTGTGTGCGGCCCAGACCAGGACGGGTGCGGTGCCCCGGGCCCGGGGCTCGACCAGGAAGTGGCCGGCCTCGAGGTCGTCCACGGCCTCCCGTATGGGGTCCACGAGAGCCTCGCCGGTCAGGACGCGGACGCGATCGAGGGGCACGAGGGGTCGGATCCGCTCGACTGTGTCGGCGATGAGCGGCCGGTCGCTCGCCAGGGGCAGGATCTGCTTGGGCCGGGCCGGCGTGGAGGCCGGCCAGAATCGCGAGCCGATGCCCCCGGCCAGGATCACGGCCCAGGTGCGGTCAGGAGTCGAAGAGCTCTTCGATGCGTGCAAGTAGCTTTTTCGGGCTGAAGGGTTTGGTCAGGAAGTCGGTGGCCCCGTATGCCTCGGCGCGTTCCCGGTCGGCGGCCTGCCCCTTGGCGGTCAGCATGATGACGGGCGTGGCGGCGCGGTGGGGCAGGCTGCGGAGCTCCTGGAGGACCTCCAGCCCATTGGCGTGGGGCATCATGATGTCGAGCAGGACGAGGTCGAACCCATCGTCGGACCGGAGCCGCTCGAGGGCGGCCCGCCCGTCATGGACGAGCTCGACGCGGTAGGGCCCCGTCTCGAGCTTCATCTGGATGATGCGCCCGATATACGGCTCGTCGTCGGCGACGAGGATGGTCTTGCGCTCGGTGCTTGTGGCGATGGTCATCCGATTGTGGGGGTCGCGACCTCGACGTGAGGCCGACGGTGTGCGAGATTCGTGCTCAGCCGCCTGTCCGGACCCTTGAGCGCGCGGGTGTGTACGGAGGCGCAAACATGCGATTGCGGGGCGAGGCGTGTCAAGCCGAAAACCCGCATCCCAACTTGACATAGCCGAGATCCTCGGCTTACGCTTGGCCGTCTTATGAAGCGACATTCCATGCTGGCCGGACCCGGCCTCGTACTGCTCCTGATGGCCTCGCTGCTGCCCCAGGTCGGGTGCGAAGGCTACGAGCCGCCCATGTTCCCGGTCGGCGACACCGTGGAGCTGTACTCGCTGGCCCGTCCCGAGTACATCGGGCTCCAGTCCGGGTTCGACTTCATCTTCCCCCAGTCGGTGGTCATCGAGCAGCCCGTGTCCGGGGACTACCGCAACTTCGATGTGGCGTTCTCCGAGCTCGGCGGGGCATTCGTGCTGCTGCCGGCGGGGATGTTCGAGACGTTCGACATCCAGCCGGGCGTGCGGGAGGTGACGGGGACCACGTTCGAAGGGCTGGAGGAAGCGCCGAGCGGGGACTACGTGACGGACGAGGCGGTCGCGCTCCGGGAGGGCGGGCTGTACGTGGTCCGGAGCCGGAGCCAGGGCGCCTGCAGCCGGTACGCGAAGGTCGACGTTCTGGCGCTGGACCCGGACGGGATCCTGGAGTTCCGGTTCCTGCGCAACAACCTGTGCAACGACCGGACACTGACCGACGTCGACGAAGAAGATCTCTGACCGTGCTGGAGTTGAAGCGGATCCGTGAAGCGTCGGACTACGTGAAGGACCGCCTGGCCGTCCGGGGCTCGGGGCTGGACGAGGCGGTGGACCGGGTGCTGGCCTTGGACGAGGAGCGCCGGACGCTGGTGGGCCGGGTCGACGACATGCGGGCGCGGCGGAACGAGGTGTCGCCCCGGGTCGGCGAGCTGAAGCGGGAGGGGAAGACGGAGGAGGCGCAGGCGGTGATCCGGGAGATGCGAGAGCTGGGCGACGAGCTGTCGGCGCTGGAGGACCGGCTGGGCGAAGTCGAGGCGTCGATCCACGAGGCGCTGCTCGAGATCCCGAACCTGCCGGCCGAGGACGTGCCGGCGGGAGACGAGTCGGCGAATGTCGTGCTCCGGGAGTGGGACGAGGGCGAGCCGCTGGACGGCGACTGGGAGCGCCGGGCCCACTGGGACGTGGCGGAGTCGCTGGGGATCCTGGACCTGCCTCGTGGCGCGAAGATCTCCGGGAGCGGGTTCCCACTGTACATCGGCCACGGCGCGCGGCTGGAGCGGGCGCTGATCAACTTCATGGTGGACCTGCACACCGGGATGCACGGCTACACGGAGGTGTGGCCGCCGCTGCTGGTGAACCGGGAGGCGGCCACCGGGACGGGACACCTGCCGAAGTTCGGGGAGGACATGTACCACGCCGAGGAGGACGACCTCTTCCTGATCCCGACCGCCGAGCTCCCGCTGACCAACCTGCACGCGGGCGAGATCCTGGCGCCGGACGCGCTGCCCATCCACTACGCCGGCTACACGCCGTGCTTCCGGCGGGAGGCGGGCGCCCATGGGAAGGACACCCGGGGGCTGCTGCGGGTTCACCAGTTCGACAAGGTCGAGATGATGCGGTTCGAGCGGCCGGAGGCGAGCGAGGCGGCGCTCCAGGAGCTGACGGGGCACGCGGAGGCCGTGCTCCAGGCGCTGGGGTTGCGCTACCGCGTGCTGCTGCTGGCGGGCGGCGACCTCGGGTTCGGCAATGCCCGGACGTACGACCTCGAGGTCTGGTCGCCGGGCGTCGAGCGCTGGCTCGAGGTCTCGAGCTGCTCCACCTACACCGACTACCAGGCCCGCCGGGCCGATATCCGGTACCGCCCCGAGCCGGGCGCGAAACCGGAATACGTGCACACCCTGAACGGGTCGGGGCTGGGGATCGCCCGCACCATGGTCGCCCTGCTGGAGACGTACCAGCAACCCGACGGTACCGTTCGGGTGCCGGCTGTCCTGGTCGACTACGTGGGCGTCGACCACATCACGTGAGGCCACATGAACGCACGCCAGTGGCCGGTGGCGGTGGCGCTACTGGCCATCGCCGTGTTGGGATCCTACCTGCTCTACACGGAGCAGCTCGTCCGGGCGTTCCGCGCTGAATCCGAGGTGCACAAGCGGATGTACGCGCTTGTGCAGGAGGGACTGCTGGCGACGGAGCCGGACGGGGCGCTCCAGGCGTTGGCCGACATCCAGACGGAGCTGACGGAGCTGGGCGTGCCGATCGTGGCGCTGAACGCGGAGGGCATGCCCGCGGCGGTGGTGAACCTGCCGTTCGAGGCCGACCTGACCACGGCCGAAGGTCGCGGGCGGGTGCTGGAGTACGTGGAGGTGCTGGACGAGCAGACGCCGCCGATCGAGGGGGCCGAGCTGGGCTCGATCCACTTCGGCTCGCCGCCGGTCATTGCCCGGCTCCGCTGGTCGGCCACGCTCCAGGTGGCCGGGGCCGTGCTGCTTCTGCTGGTGGGCTACGTAGTGGTCCGGGGCGCGCTGCGGGCGGAGCGGGAGCGGATGTGGAGCGCGATGGCCCGGGAGCTGGCGCACCAGATGGGCACGCCGCTGACATCGCTGAAGGGCTGGCACGAGATGCTCCAGCTCCCGGCGGCGGAGCGGCGCGAGCTGGTGACGGACGAACGGCTGGCCCGGGAGCTGGGCGCCGACCTTGACCGGCTCGAGCGGGTATCGCGGCGGTTCGAGCTGATCGGGAAGCCGCCGGCC
>CAYMLW010000119.1:0-11367 GCA_964391035.1 uncultured Gemmatimonadaceae bacterium | reverse complement strand
GGACGCCATCTTCGATCTCCATGGCCACGCCCTGGCCTGGCTCGAGGAGTACACGGGGATCCCGTACCCGTTCGGCAAGTTCGACGTGGTGGCCATCCCGTCGTTCCAGTATAACGGGATGGAGCACCCCGGAGCGATCCTCTACCGGGCGTCGAGCCTGTTCCTCGACGAGAGCGCGACCCGGAACCAGGAGCTGGGCCGGGCGAGCGTGATTGCCCACGAGACCGCCCACATGTGGTTCGGCGACCTGGTCACCATGCGCTGGTTCGACGACGTCTGGATGAAGGAGGTCTTCGCCAACTTCATGGCGGCCAAGATCGTCAACCCGTCCTTCCCCGACATCGACCACGAGCTCCGGTTCCTCCTGGCCCACTACCCGGCGGCCTACTCCGTGGACCGGACGCCGGGGGCCAACCCGATCCGGCAGCCGCTGGAGAACCTGGAGGACGCCGGTTCGCTCTACGGCGCGATCATCTACCAGAAGGCCCCGATCGTCATGCGCCAGCTCGAGCGCCTCACGGGTGAAGACGCGCTCCGGACGGCGCTGCGGCGCTACCTCGATGCCCACCGGTTCGGCAATGCCGGCTGGCCGGCGCTCGTCGCCGAGATCGACCGGGTGACCGAGTTGGATGTGCCGGCGTGGAGCCGGGCCTGGATCGAGGAGCCCGGTCGGCCGTGGTTCGAGGTCGAGTGGGACGGCCAGTCGGGTCGGTCCGTCGTGCGGCTCCGGCCCCGCGACCCGGCGGGGCAGGGGAGGGTGTGGCCCCAACGGACCCGGGTGGCCCGGCTGGCGATGGCCGCCAGCGCCGCTGCCGACACCAGTGAGCCGGATCGGGAGCCGGGCACGCTCGGTCGGCCGCTGGTCCTCCACGCCGTGGACGCCGAAGACGTGACCCTCGCGGGATCGGCTGTCGAGGTCGAGCTGGGCGGTGCGGACGGCGCGGTGCTGCCCAACGCCGACGGGCTCGGCTACGGGCTGTTCCTCCTCGACCCGACCAGCCGTGCGCGTCTCCTCGAGTCGCTCCCCGAGCTCGCGGAGCCTCTGGCCCGGGCTGCCGGCTGGCTCGACCTGCACGAGCTGATGCTGGAAGGGCTCGTGGATCCCGGCGCGTCGATGGCGCTGGGGATGCGGGCCGTCCGCATGGAGTCGGACGAGCTCGTAGCCCAGGCGATCCTCGGCGACCTCGGTGAGATCTACTGGCGGTTCCTGGGGGCCGAAGCCCGGGCCGCGCTCGCGCCGACCCTCGAAGCGCTGCTCGAAGGCCGCATGGTGGCCGTGGAGGGCGCTTCGGCCCGGGCGGCCTACTTCAACGCCTGGCGCCGCATGGCGACGACGGGACGGGCGGTGGACCGGATGCGGGCGCTGTGGCAGGGCGAGGACAACGTGCCCGGCCTGCCCCTGTCGGAGCGCGACCGGACCCGGCTCGCCCTCGCGCTGGCCGTTCGCGATGCACCCGGAGCCGAGGAGGTCCTGGACGCTCAGCAGGCCCGGATCGACGACCCGGACCGACGGGCACGGTTCGCCTTCATCCGCCAGGCCGCATCGCCCGATCCGGCGGTCCGGCGGCGCTGGTTCGAGTCGCTGGCGCTGCGGGAGAACCGTGCCCGGGAAGAATGGGTCGTCACCGGGCTCGGCCTGCTGCACCACCCGCTCCGGGCCGACGCGTCGCGGGCGTTCATCCGTCCCGGCCTCGACCTGCTCCGGGAGGTCAAGGACACCGGCGACATCTTCTTTCCAACCCGCTGGCTCGCAGCCACCCTCGGCGGCCACGCCTCGGCCGAGGCAGCCGCCATCGTCCGCAGCTTCATCGACGACCACCCCGATTACCCGGCCCGCCTCCTGGGCAAGCTGCTCCAGGAGGCGGATCCGCTGTTCCGGGCGTCGAGGCTGGCGGCTGGCGGCTGACGGCTGACGGCTGGCGGCTGGCGGCTGGCGGCTGACGGCTGACGGCTTCGAGGCTGGCGGCTGACGGCTGACGGCCCCGCGTAGCCTCCAACGCCCCGGTAAACGGACTCGGCGGGAGGAGCTGCGGGCACCGCCCGGGTGGACGAGGTTTTCCATGGCAGGCTCGGGGTTACAGGCAATGGGGACGTGTCAGCGTCGACCGGTCGGGGTGGGGTCGACGCTCAATCGCCCGGAGTTTCGGTCGGTTCGGAGTGCCGCGGCGGCGCGTCCGACTGCTCGGCCGTCAGGATCTTCCGCTGCTCCTGCTCGGCCAGGGAGCGGAGGTTCGCGATCCCTTCACGGAGCATCCGGGCCTTGTGGCGCGGGGAAGCGCTCCGCCCCGCCAGCATCTGCAGGTCGCCGGCCTGGAGTGCCAGGGCGTCGAATCCCTGCGCCGTGAGGTCCCGCTTGAACCGTCCGAGCTCGCGCTTCAGCGGCATCCCCAGCGCCTCCGCTTCCTTCGGATCCCGGGACGTCACATGCCGTTCCACCATGGCATGGAGGTGCCGGATCCGGTCCATGACCGTCCGGAGCGCGTCCAGCTTCATCCTGGCCTGGGAGCTCAAAGTACTCATGAGGGGAAACGTACAGCGAGTGAAGAACATGGGACAACGACGTCCAGGACCTGAGATCTAAGACCTGAGATCTAAGACCTGAGACCTAAGACCTGAGACCTGAGAGCGAAGATCCGAGGGTCGAGGGGCGAAGGATGGAAGGCGTGGTGGATCCCCGATTACCCTCTGACGGGGACCGTGAGGCGAGCAACGGTGCCCTGGTGGTCGCGGCGGTTCTCGAGGGTGAGGGAGCCGCCGTGGGCTTCGGCGATCTGGCGGCTGAGGGCGAGGCCGATGCCGGAGCCGCCCGGCTTGGTGGTGAAGAAGGGGACGAAGAGATTCGTGCTGTCGCCGATGCCGGGGCCCTCGTCCCGGACGGTGACCTCGACCGCGTCGGGGCGTCGACGCCAGCCGATGGAGACGCCGCCATCGGTCTCGAGGGCGGCGTCGACGGCGTTGGTGACGAGATTGATGAGGAGCTGATCGAGCTGGTCCCCGTCGGCGGCGATGACCATGTCGGGACCGCCGTCGATGTCGACCGGGAGCCGGGTCTCGAGTTCGGCCACGCGCTCGATCCACGGCCGGATCTCCATGGGCTCGAGCTCGGGCGGGGGGAGGCGGGCGAGCTGGGCGTAGGAGGCCATGAAGCGGTTCAAGGCCTTGGCTCTGGCCGCGATGACGCCCAGCCCCTGCCGGACGTCCTCGTCGGCGTCGTCCGGGGGCGGGTCGCGCTCGATGATGGCCTGGAGGCTCTCGGTGAGCGACAGGATCGGGGCCAGCGAGTTGTTGATCTCGTGTCCCAGCACCCGGACCAGCCGCTTCCACGCCTGGCGCTCCTCTTCCCGGAGCGCGCGGCTGAGGTCCGCGAGCACGACCAGGTGATGGCGCAGGCCCTCCTGCCGGAACGTGGTCCGGCGCAGCTCCCAGCGCCCCGTGCCGCCGGGGTAGCGGGAATCGATGGTGCGGGGGGTGGGGCCCTCGAGGGTCTCGCTGAGGCCGAGTTCCTCGGCGGAATGGTCCAGGAGCCGCTCGGCGGGGCGGCCCAGGAGCCGCTCGCCGGCGCGGTTCACGAGCTTGAGGAGGCTATCGCCATCGAACGCGAAGACGGCGACCTCGATCTCGGCCATGACCTTGCGCAGCAGGGCGCTGGCCTCCACCGCTCCCAGGCGCTGGGCCCGGAGGGTGGAGCCGAGGGTGTTGATCTCGAGGAGGGCGAGGCCGAGGGCGTCGTCGGGCTGAGCGCGACGGGCGCGGATCGAGAAGTCGCCTTCCCGGAACGCGCTGAGGAGGTTCGACAGCGTCTGGAGCGGCCGGGTGACCCACTCCCTGAGCACGGCCGCGGAGCCGAGCCAGAGGACGAGGAGGAGGATGGTCAGGGTCCACTGGAGTCGGGGCGCGAAGGCGCCGGTCCAGAGAAGGATGATCGCGGTCGCGGACCCGGGGAGTCCCACGAAGACGGCGAGCAGGAGGACGCGGCGTTCGTGGGAGAAGCGGCCCGTTGGGAGGTCGGGGCTCATGGCGTCGGCCGGGGGTCGGCCCGGTCCCTCATAGGTCGTGTTTCTCGAGTCTCCGGTAGAGGGCGCTGCGGCTCAGGCCGAGCGCATCGGCGGCGCGGCTCACGTTGCCTTCGTAGCGGTCCAGCGCCTTCCGGATCAGGACGCGCTCGGCGTCGTCCAGGGTCATCTTGTCCAGTCGGTCCAGCGTCTCGGCGGGCATCCGCAGGTTGAGGTCGACTTCCTCGACGTGGGTGCTCCGGCCCATGAGGACCGCCCGCTCGACCACGTGCTCGAGCTCCCGGACATTGCCCGGCCACGGGTGGTCCAGCAGCGCCTGCATGGCCGGCTTGTCGAAGCCCGTCAGCTCCTTGCCGTAGTGTTCGGCGTGGCGTTCCAGGAAACGGGCCGCCAGCACCGGGATGTCCTCCCGTCGGTCCCGGAGCGGCGGGAGCCGGATCTCCACCGTGTTCAGCCGGTAGAGCAGATCCTCCCGGAACTCGCCCCCCGCGATGGCCTTGTCCAGGTCCGCGTTCGTCGCCGAGACGACCCGGACATCCACCTGCCGCGTCTTCGACGACCCCACCCGCTGCACCTCGCCCGACTCCAGTACCCGTAGAAGCTTGGCCTGCTGCTTCGGCGTGATGTTGGCGATTTCGTCCAGGAAGAGCGTGCCGCCATCGGCCAGCTCGAAGCAACCGATCCGGTCCGACTTGGCGTCCGTGAAGGCGCCCTTCACGTGGCCGAACAGCTCGCTCTCGAACAGCGTCTCGCTGAAGCCGCCGGCGTTCACCGCGATCAGCGACCGCTCCGAGCGGCGCGACGCCGCGTGCAGCCATCGGGCCACCACCTCCTTGCCCGTGCCGTGCTCGCCGGTGACCAGGACATTGGCGTCGGAGGGGCCGACCCGCTCCATGATCCGGACTACCGGCTGCATGGACCGGGCCGTGGCCACGAACTCCGGCAGGCCCTCCTTGCGGAGTCGCCGGTTCTCACCCTCCAGATTCTGGTTCTCCCGGACCGTCTTGGCCAGCTCGATCTGGGTCCGGAGCATGCTCAGGAGACGGGCGTTATCCCAGGGTTTCTCGATGTAGTCCCGGGCGCCCAGTCGCATGGCTTCCACGGCGCCGTCCACGCTGCCCCACGCCGTCATGACGATCACCGGAAGCGTGTGGTCGAGGGCCCGCAACTTCGAGAGGACATCCAGCCCCTCACGGCCCGATGTCGTGTCCCGGGCGTAGTTCAGGTCCATGAGGACGGCGTCGAAGTCCTCCTGCTCCACCGCCTCGAGGATCTCCTCCGGTGACGCCGTCGTCACCAGGCGGAAGCCCTCGCCCTTCAGGAGCAGGCGCAGCGCCTGGAGGACATCCGGTTGGTCGTCGGCGATGAGCAGGTTCGGCATGGTGTTATGAAGCTAATGGCCGGTGGCTCGCCTCGCTCGGTCGCTCGGCCTTCGGTCTCGCTGTTCGGCCGCGCCTCCGGGGCTGTTCGGCCGTTCGCGCTGGGCGCTCTCTGTTCGGAACCCCGTCCACGAAGCGCGGC
The DNA here is from genome assembly GCA_964391035.1 of uncultured Gemmatimonadaceae bacterium. Classification (GTDB taxonomy): domain Bacteria; phylum Gemmatimonadota; class Gemmatimonadetes; order Longimicrobiales; family RSA9; genus JAWVYT01. Next base: position 5,833 of record CAYMLW010000119.1, on the reverse strand, counting down.
CCTTCAGAAGTCCGAACAGCGAGCGTCCCGGGACCGGGGGCGGGGTGGGGATCAGTACGCCGCCGCCATCTCCTCCCGTCCCACGATCCACCCGTCGAGCAGATTGACGATCCGCTCGCCGTACGCGGCCATCTCGTCGGAGTGGGTGACCTGGATGATGGTCGTGCCCTCCTGGTTGAGCCGCTGGAACAGCTCCATGATCTCCTGACTCTGCCTGGAGTGGAGGCTGCCCGTAGGCTCATCGGCCAGGATGAGCTTCGGCTCGGCGACGATGGCGCGGGCCACCCCGACCAGCTGCTGGTGTCCCCCCGAGAGCTGGCTGGGGAAGAGGTCCTTCTTGGCGACGATCCCGAACCGGTCCAGCACGTCCGCCACCAGCGCCTGCCGCTCGCTCCGTTTCACGTTCCGGTAGCTGAGCGGGATCTCCAGGTTCTCCTCCACCGTCAGGTCGTCGATCAGGTGGTACTGCTGGAAGACGAACCCGATGTGCTGCTTGTTCAGCTCCATGCGCTGGCGAGGCTTCAGCTCGTGGACCGGCGAGTCCAGGAGCCAGTACTCGCCGCCCCAGTCGTGATCCAGCATGCCGAGAATGCTCAGCAGCGTGGACTTGCCGGCCCCCGACGGCCCCATGACGGTGACGAACTCGCCCGCCTCGATGTCCAGCTTGATCTGGCGGAGCACGTAGGTCCGGCCGGCCTTCGTCTCGAAGAACCGCTCGAGGTTCCGGAGCTGGATCAGCGACATCCGCTCAGACCTCGAACCCGGCTTCCTCGAGCTCGTGGGCCTCCCGCCGGTCCTCGTCCTCGACCACGCGGCCGTCGAAGAGGTGGATCGAACGCTCGGCGTGCTGGGCATAGCGCGGGTCGTGGGTCACCATCACGATCGTGGCGCCCGACTCGTGCAGCTCCCCCATCAGCCCCATGACGGCCTCGCCGTTCGCCGAGTCCAGGTTCCCCGTGGGCTCGTCGGCCAGCAGCATGAGAGGGTCGCCCACGATGGCCCGGGCCACCGCCACCCGCTGCTGCTGACCGCCCGAAAGCTGTGACGGGTAGTGCTTCATCCGGTGCGCCATACCGACCCGCTCCAGCGCCTCCTCCACCCGCTGCTTCCGCTCCTTGCCCGGCATGCCCCGGTACGTCAACGGCAACTCGACGTTCTCGTAGACGTTGAGGTCGCCGATCAGGTTGAAGGCCTGGAAGATGAACCCGATGGCCCGGTTCCGGATGTGCGCCCGCTGGCTCGCCGTCAGGTTCGCCACGGGCCGCCCGTCCAGGACGTACTCGCCGCTCGTGGGCGAGTCCAGGAGCCCCAGGATGCTGAGCAGCGTGGTCTTCCCGCAGCCCGACGGGCCCGCGATGGCCACGTACTCACCCGGGCGGATGTCGAGGTGTACGTCGTCGAGAGCGTGAGTCTCCACCTCCTCGGTGTAGAAGACCTTCGTTACGCCTTCCAGCTTGATCATCGGCTCCATCTGCGTCGCCATTGCTCACTCCACTCGGGGGGATAGGGGTCAAGTGTCAAGTTCCAAGCTTCAAGTCTCGGGGTTGTTCCAGGGTGCTGGTTGTTGTTGTTACTTCAGCCGCACGCGGTCGTAGGCGTCCCAGGCGGACATGTCCGACAGGATCACCTCGTCGCCCGCCTCGAGCCCGCTCCGCACCTCCACCTCGTTGACCGACGTCTGCCCCAGCTGGACCGTGATCCGGACGGCCTCGTCGTCCTCGACGAGCTTGAAGAGGCCGACCGAGCTGTTCGCCTGGCCGATATGCGGCCGCGGCATGTGCAGCACGTCGTCCAGGCGCGCGACCTCGATGGTGCCATCCACGCTCACGTCCGGCCGCGCCCCGCGGGGCAGCTCCTCCACGTCGAGGGCGACATCCACCGTGACCGAGCCGCCCTGGGCTGCCGGGTCGATCCGCCGCACGTGGCCGGGGATCTTGCCGCTCCGGATGTCGATGCTCGCTGGCTGGCCCACCGTCACGTCCTTGGCCTGGACCTCCGGGATCCGGAGCACGGCCTTCAGGCGACCCGGCTGGACCACCTTCGCCAGCGTCGCCCCGGGCTGCACCCACTGTCCCGGCTCGAAATTCAGCTCCTGCAGCACGCCGTCGGTGCCGGCCTCCACGTTCATCGAGGCCAGGCGGGCCTGCTGGAAGTCCACGATTCGCTGCAGCCGCTCCACCTGGGACTCCTGTACGGCCAGCTGCCGGTCCATGTTTCGTTCCACCAGTGCCAGCCGCTCCTGTGCGATGGTCAGCCGCTCCTCCAGCTCCTCGAGCTGGTCCCGGGACTGCTGGAGTTCATTGATGGCGATGAGCTCGTTCTCCGCCAGCTCCATGTTGCTCTGATATGTTCGCTGCGCCTGCTGGAACTGGGACCGGAGCTGGGCGACCGTCTCCGCCTGGGTCAGCCGCTGAGACAGGAGGCTCGTGCGCAGCCCCACCACCCCCGCCTGGGCCGCCGCGAGCTGGCGCTCCGCCTCGAGGGCCTGGAGTTGGACATCGGGATTCGACAGTTCCATGATCACCGTGCCGGCCTGGACCGTCGCCCCCGGTTCCACCAGCCGGCGCTCGACCCGGCCGGCCGTCACCGCCGAGACCCAGCGGACGTGTTCCGGCGTCAGGGTCCCCGGGCCGCGGACCTGGCGGATCATCGTGCCCCGCTCCACGGTGCCCGTGAACACGACGTCCCGGTCCACGGCCGGCGCGGCCGGCTCCAGCCGGGCCAGCGCCACGCTGACTGCGACCAGGACCAGGGCACCGGCCACGCCGATGATCCACCGCTTCCGGTTGCGACCCTTCTGGTCCCGCGGGACGTCCATCATGATCCTGCGGACGGGCTCTTCGCCCTCCGGCTTCGAACCCGGGGTCTGCCTCTCTGCCGGCATGCTCATCCCTCGCTCCGACGCGACGCTGTGATCATGGTGCCTACCGCCCTTCGGGCCGCAGCGGCTGACCGACCGCCGCTTCCAGATCGGCCAGCGCCTCGTGGAAGGTGTAGACCGCGGCAAGATACGCCTGATCGGCCTGCGAGCGAAGCGTTTCAGCCTCCGTCAGCACGATGAACGCGTCGAGGCCGACCCGATACCGCTCACGGGCCTGCTCGAGCTGCTCCACGGCGAGCTCCTGGTTCGCCGCCTCGATCTGCACCGCCTGGTACGCCGTGTTGAGGCGCAGATCGGCCGCACCGACCTCCGCCCGGAGGCGGAGCCGCTCGGCACGGATCCGGTGCTCCACGTCGTCGGCGGCCGCCTCCGCCTGGGCCACCTGTCGCTGGCGTTCGAACCCGGTGAACACCGGCACGGACATGCTCAGGCTCAACGACAGCGGCTGCTGCTCGAAATCGAAGGGGAACGCGCGGTTGCTGGCAACCACCACGTTCCGGAGCGAGTCCACGCGCGTATCCGTCAGCCGGTACCCAGAGCAATCCCGTGCCGGGTAGGGATCGGCCAGCCGGGAGTTCAGATCATTCCAGTCCTGGCACGACGACAGGGCGTTCTCGTACGCGCCCTTCTGCTGCTCCAGCAGGAAATCGTCGTTGCCCACCTGACGGGTGAACCCGGACAGGTTCGCGCTCGCCGTTAGCGTCGGCAGGTACGACGACCACGCCGTCCGCGCCGCCGCTCGCTGCGCACCCGCCGTCGCTGCCAGCGACGTCAGCGTGGGGTGCGTCGCCATCGCCATCTCCATCAACGACTCCCGGCTCCACCGCGGCTCGAATACGTCGAAGCTCGTGGTCAGGACGAAGTCGTCGCCGATCTCGACGCCGAGCTGCTGGACGAGCTGGAGCTTGGTCCGCCCGTGATCGCTGCGGGCCGTCAGTAGCTGGACCTGGGCCCGGCCTCGCTCGATCGTCGCCTGCTTCGCGTCCAACGGGATCGCCACGCCCGCGTCAGCCCGCGAGCGAGCGAGGGTGAGATTCTCCTCCGCTCGCTCCAGCTCCTGCTCCCGCAGGAGGGCCTGGTCACGGGCGCGCAGCACCGCCAGGTACGCCCGCTTCACTCCCGCCTCCAACACCGCCCCGGCCGCGTCGATCTCGGCCGTGACCGCCCGCCGGTTCGCCCGCTGCTGCGACAGGTTGAACCAGGTCTGGGGACTCAGACTCAGCGACGCCGTTGCCGAATAGCTCGAGAAATAGTAGGCCGGCGTCTCCGTGAAGCCGATGTCCGCCGCCGTGAAGCTCCCGAACAGCGCCGCACCGCTGTCCTCGTACCGCATCCCGCCACTCACGTTCGCCCGCGGCAGCAGGGTGCCGTACGCCTCCCGGAGCTGCCACGCGGCCACCGACTCGTTGTTCCGGGTCGACAGGAACGTGGGGTTGTTCCGCTTCGCCAGCTCCAGGGCCCGCTCCAGCGTCAGCTCCGCCACTTCCTGCGCACCGCACTCCGGCACGGGTGCAGCCAGGGCTGCCGCGACCAGCGCCAGCGACAGACCCCGGCGCAATGGCCACACGCCGGCTCCGGCCCGTTTCGGTATCGACACAGCCACTCCCGTTCAGAATCGGATCAGTGTCCCGCCCTCTCCTGAAGCGAACCTCGTGCCGGACCGACACATCGCTATATCTGATTGTTTCGCAATGGCTTACGAGATATTGTGCCCGGTCGGGGCCGACCGGTTCCGGGGCGTACGGTGTCCGATTCCGGACACTCGAACGACCTATCGCCCGGGCACAAGAAGGCGGCCCCTGATCGCCGACCGTGGACGGGGCGGGGGCCGCCTGGAGATGGGTACTGCTGATATCTATGGGCTGCTACGGCCAACGGGCGATGGCCCGCTCGGCCGCGAGCAACATCACGACCAGACCGATGAAGAATGCAACGCCTTCCATTCCGTCCCCCCGTTGTGATCAAAATGTGGCACGGCTCGAGGCCCAACCCTCGACCCGAACCGGAGCTTAGTGTGATTGTTGTCACATGTCAAGAGAACAAGAGTAGGAAATTGATCTCATAATGCGACGAAGCAACGGACGGAAACGACAAAGAAACGGGCCCGGACGCTTCCGCGCCCGGGCCCCGCACATGGGTTCGTGCCGGAGCTCGCGGTCCTCAGTGGCTATACTCCCGCCCGCGACCGCCTGGACCGACCTCTCGTCTCGTCAGACCTCCCTGTGGCTCCGGTCATGGTGCCGGGCCAGGAGCCACTGGCTTCCCAGGAGCAGGCAGCCGATCAGCACGCATAGCACGAATCCCATTGTATCCCTCCTCAGGATGGGCCTCTCCGGAGCCTTCCGGTCCGGCAGGTGACGTTCCCGGGGCGATCCTGCTACCCTCGGGATGGCCCGGAGAGGCCCTGTTCCTGTTTCGCGTTCCCGCCTGCGTCGCCGAACCCTGTGCCCACACAATGTCTGCCTACCCACAATATTTGATGCCGTAAACAGAAATGCAAGGCTGGAGTATGCCCAATACCGGAGTATGCCGGAGTGTAGCATGCCGGAGTGGGACCGGGGCGGACCCGGGTGGCCCGGGGGCAGGGGAGGGGGAACGAGGGTGGCCAGGGTGGGTGCACGGGGAGCCCGCCCGGACCGGGTGCGCCCCCGGCTCAGTCTTGCCGGTCTCGGGCCGAACGATCCGGGTCTCAGGCGCTCCAGGCGAGGTCCGTGGACTCTGCATGGCGGATCGCCGCCTGCAGATCGTCGATCACGGCGTAGATTCCGACGAGCGCCCCGTCCTCCTCCCCGGGCAGTACCTCGAGCTCGTAGATCGCCTCCATGAGGGCATGACTCAACTCTTCCCTCATGACGTCGCAGCATCGGCAATGGTCCGCTTCCGGTCCTCGCCGTCGCATAGCTTCCTCCCATGGTGGGCGTGTGCGCTTCCGGCGCCGGTGCCGCCCTCGCC
>CAYMLW010000118.1:0-11470 GCA_964391035.1 uncultured Gemmatimonadaceae bacterium | reverse complement strand
CAGCATCCCGACACCGGAGGCGGCGAACCCGAGGTGCCAGTTGATGGACTCGCCCAAGAACCCGACGATGATCGGCGCCACCAGCGCCCCGATGTTGATCCCCATGTAGAAGATCGTGAAGCCGCCATCGCGCCGGGCCGGCTGGTCCGCCGGGTAGAGCTCGCCGACGATGGTGCTGACGTTCGGCTTCAGGAGCCCTGTCCCGAGGATGATGCCCACCAGCCCGAGGTAGAAGGTGGTGAGGCCCGGCGTCGCGAGCATGAAGTTCCCGGCCGCGATGAGGACGCCACCCCAGATCACCGCCTGACGCTGGCCCATGACCTTGTCTGCTACCCAGCCGCCGGGCAGTGCGAGGAGATAGACGAAGCCGGTGAACAGCCCGTAGATGGCCGCCGCCTTCGGCACGTCGAACCCCAGGCCGCCGGTCGACACGGCCGCCGTCATGAAGAGGATGAGCAGGCCACGGATCCCGTAGTAGCTGAACCGCTCCCACATCTCGGTGAAGAAGAGGGTCGCCAGCCCACGGGGGTGGCCGAAGAAGCTCGTGTCGTCGGCCGCAGCGATGCCGGCGGGCGTCGGCGCGCCGCCGACCTGGGCCGCTGCCTCGTCGGCGAACTCGCCGGTCCGGTCCTTGGTCATGCGGATCTCTGGGTTGCAGGAACAGAAGGGCCCAAAGTAACGGGGCCCACGGGCATCGTCCACTTCCTGCCCCGGGCGGGCGCGAGGGGTCCCGGGACGGGCCGTCGATCGGGCGGTGGGCCGGGACCCGACTCTTGAACCGGACCGGACGCGGTGGTAGTGTGGTCATTGCGGCTGCCGAATCAGTCGGTGGCCCGACCAATCCACGCAGAGAATCTCTCGGAGGTCGACATGAAGTCGTCGTTGCGGCCGATACTGTTCGTTCTGACCCTCACGGTGGCGGGGTGCAGCGCCGCCCTGGACAGCGCCATCCATTCGGCCGGTCAGGGGGTCGGAAACGCTGTCGGTCAGAGGGTCGGGGAGGCGGCAGGGGCGGCCATCGCGGCCCAGCTGCCATCCGTCTGGACACCCGCGCTGACCCAGATCTACATGAACTACCTGTTCACCATGGCCTTCCACTCCGGCTCCTACACCTTCGCCGGCATGGACTACGAAGTGGGCGAGTGGACCCGCTGGCAGATGGTCGACTCCGAGTCGGATGGCCGGCCGGATGTGATGGAGCGCGCGTTCCTGCACCGCCAGGACGACGGCAAAGAGTGGTGGCGGGTCAAGTACATCTCGGCCGCCGAGGAGGAGGGCCGGGACAGCATCACCGTGGAAGCGCTCTTCGACCGGGAGACCGGTGAGTTCGTCCGGATGCGTGGCAAGATGCCGGGCGAGGAAGAGGCCAAGGAGATGCCGGTGGAGGAAGGCACCTACGGGTACGCGGAGCCGCGTCGACTGACGCAGGAGAGCGTCCAAGGCGCGGTGGTCGGCACCGAGACGGTGAACGTGCCGGCCGGATCGTACCGTACGGAGCACGTGCGCTACGGCGGCATGGGCTCCGGGACCTGGGACTGGTGGCTGACGGACGATGTCCCGGGCGGCCTGGTCAAGTACGCCCGGACGAACGAGAGCCAGGACCCCGAGGGTCCGGATCCGTACAACTGGACGCTGGCGCTGGTGGACAGCGGCACCGGCGCGCGGAGCGAGCTGGGGGTCCGCTTCTAGCCGGATCGGCGATCTGGGCGCAGCCCTCCCCACCCCTACGCCCGTGCCACGCGGCCCGTTTCTCCGGGACGGGCCGCGTTTTCGCGAGGGGTGTGCCGATGGTTTTGCATCGGCGGGTCCCGGCCTGTTACCCTGAAGCGAACCCCCCTGTTGTACCGATCCCACAGAACCTGGCATGGACCCTCGTTCTCGCACCATTCCGGGCGGCGCCTCTCGCATCGCCGCACTGGGCCTGGCCCTTGCCCTGACCACGACGCTCTCCGGCTGCGATGTCGCCGGGCTGACCGACACCGGCGGCGCTCCGGAGGCGGACTGGACGCTGAGCACGCCCGACACTATGGCGGGCGTGGAGCCGGGCGAGGAGATCACCATCGACTTCGACCTGGCCGGGGCATCACCCTTCGAGGCGATGCTGTGGGTAGACTCCGGGACCGGGGACGGTTTTCCGGTGCCGCTCGTGCACCCCACCCGTTCGACCACGGTATGGGACAGCCGGACCCGTCTGAACATCCATGTCCCCATGTTCGCGGCGGGCAGCCATACGCTGGCCATCGGAGACTCCACGGGGGCGCGTTCGAACCTGCTGGACGTCGAGGTCGTGGAGGTCGACCCGGACCGTTCGGCGGAGGAGATGACGGCCACGATCGAGGCGGCATTCGACGGCTTGGGTCGCGTGATCACCCGGCTCTTCCGGACTACGGACGCTGGGGGCCGGCCCCTCTTCGATACCCTGGGCCCTGAAGGGCTGGAGGCCGTCGAGCTCGTGGCCCGGGACGTGGGACCGGCACTGGGCGAAAGCATGGCTCGAGACTACCGCTCCCTCGGATCCCGAGATCAGGCGCAGCTTCAAGCGTTGCTCGCGAATACGGGGATCCTGGATGTGCTGGATGGGATGGCCGGGCTGGATATCAGCGCGGGGAACGCCCCGTCGGAAGGCCGGGCTCTTCAGGTCGATCCCGACGAGTGGCCCCATCTGCCGCACGCCGCGTTCTACTATGCCGACCTGCTGGAAGCCGAGATCGCCGCCCTGGGCCCCGTCCTGGACGTGGCGACCATCGTGGCGGCGCTGGGCGGTCCGGCGGTGGCGCTCCCGGCCGGAGTAAACGTCGGCCTCGCGGCCGTCCGGGCCCTCATCAACACGATGGTCCCGACGGAGATCACCGGCGTCGTGGTACACACCGCGGCGGAGGCCGAAGTCGGCATCACACAGGCGGGCCAGACCCGACTGGGCCGTCCGTTTCCGGCGCTCTGGTGGCTGCGGCTGCGTCCGAAGAACCGCGTCATTGACGGGATCACCGAGGGGGCCATCGACATACTCGTGCCGTTCGCCACCCAGATGCCGGAGGGCCCGAAGGATCTGGTCACGGACTTCCTGGTCCAGATCTTCGCCAACGTGTACAAGAGCATCCCGGACCTGGCTCAGGTACTGGAGTCGGGTGGAGACGGCTACCTCTGGCGGGTGACGGCGGCGGCCAATCCGCGACTCTTCACGTTCACGGCAGGCGACCTCGCGAGCTACGCGGGGCTCATCAACCCGGTGCTCGTGCCGTTCACGGCCCCGTTCGCGGCGACCATGAAGCTCCTGATCGCATGGGACGTGATCGAGGATCCGGCGCTGGCCGGAGGGGTGGGTCTCGACACGGGGGACGGCATACCCGGGGACCCAACCCTGGCCGTGGACTGGGCTGCCGACCATTACGCGGTGGACGGCGTGCCCGGCTCGCCGCAGGGGAGCTGGGACGTGGAGCTGGACCTCACGGCCTGGCACATGAGCTCCCGAGACATCGGAAGCGCCATCTCCTCCTGGCTCGGCCTCTACTCGATTCCCTGGGTCGACCTCACCGACGCCACGGGCCAGGACGTACGACTCCGGAACGACGGCGCGAAGCCGGATCCGGCGGTCCTGTTCGAAACGCTGGATGCGACGGATCCGGACGCGCCCGTCGACTGGGTCCGGGACGAGCACCTGGAGTCGTACGACCCGCCACGCTTCAGCGGGTCGTTCTCCACCGAACTCGACGGGCTCTGTCCCGGCCACGAGACGGAATTGAGTGTGGCCGTGAACGGAACGCCCTGGCTGATCGATCTCCAGCTCGGAGGATCGGAGTCGTCCACGCTGGCGTTCAACCCGATGCCTCTTCTGGAGACCGGTCATAACGAGGCGGCGATCACGGCGGTCGGGGAGTCTGTCTGTCTGCTCGCAACCCCGCCCCGGGGCGTGGACCTGACCGTGGTGGCGGAGGACGGACTGGGTGGTCGCATGAACTTCGTTTCGGAGCCCGTGCGTCTGGTCGACACCGTGGACATCTGGATGCCACCGCATCCCGACGACTTCCGCTGATGGCCGGTCCGGAGCCCACGCCCCCGAACGCCGCATCGCACTCCACCGCCGGTTGACACCGGCAACGGGGCGGTGCAGCGTTCGTTCGTCAGCCGGCTCCGCCCTGGTGGCGTCGGCCCACGCGACGACACCGAGGGCTCGACCGGAATGGACACGACACTGCTGCAGCTGCTCCGGAGCAACCCGCTCACTCGCGAGCTGGACCCGGACGAGCGGAAGTACCTGATCGACCGGGGTCGGGTGACCGGATACCTGCCCAACACCTACATCTTCCACGAGAGCCAGCCGCGCCGTTCATTCGGCGTCATCCTCAAAGGGCAGCTGGAGATACGGACCGGTCAACGGGGCCGTCCGCTGGTCCTTGCCACACTGGGTCCCGGGGACTCGTACGGCGAGGGCAGCTTGCTCGACGAGTACCCGCACTCGGCGTCCGCTTACGTCCGGGAGCCCCTCGAAGTGTTCGAGGTTTCCCGGGAAGTGCTGGCGGGTGTGGCGCGCGACCGACCCGAGCTACACTCGCGGCTGGTGAGCGGCGCGGTCCGGATCATCACCGAGCGGGTCACAGCGGCCGGACGGAAGGCCGGGGGCGAGGCGGCGTACCGGTCCGGGGCGACCCGGCGGGAGCACGACCTCCTCGGCGACCGCGAGCTGCCGGACCGGAACTACTACGGGATCCAGACGCTTCGGGCGGTGGAGAACTTCCCGATCACCGGCATCCCCGTCTCCCAGTATCCACAGCTCATCAACGGGCTGGCCGCGGTGAAGGAGGCGGCGGCGGAGGCCAATCGGGAGCTCGGGCTGCTGGACGACGACATTGCCGATGCCATCATCCGGGCGGCCCGGGAGATCCGGGACGGCCGGCTCCACGGCGAGTTCGTGGTGGACCTTATCCAGGGCGGGGCGGGGACATCGACCAACATGAACACCAACGAGGTGATCGCCAACCGGGCACTGGAGCTCCTGGGCCGGGTCCGGGGCGATTACGACGCCGTCCACCCCAACAACCACGTGAACCTCTCCCAGTCGACCAACGACGCCTATCCCACGGCGTTGAAGGTGGCGTCGGTATGGTCGCTCCGGGACCTCGAACAGGCGGTGGCCGCGCTCCGCGACGCCTTCCTGGAGAAGGGCGACGAGTTCTCCGACATCGTCAAGATCGGCCGGACCCAGCTCCAGGACGCCGTGCCCATGACGCTGGGCCAGGAGTTCAAGGCGTTCGGGATCACGCTGGGCGAGGAGGTCGAGCGGCTGAGAGCCGCGTCGCGACTGATCCGCGAGATCAACATGGGCGCCACGGCCATCGGGACGGGGATCAACACGGACCTGCGGTACGCGGACGAGGTGCGGGCCGCGCTGTCGCGGATCACGGGCATCGACCTGGAGACCAGTCCGGACCTGGTGGAGGCCACCCAGGACACCGGGGCGTTCGTCCACCTCTCCAGCACGCTGAAGCGGCTGGCGGTCAAGCTGTCGAAGATCTGCAACGATCTGCGACTCCTGAGAAGCGGGCCCCGGGCCGGGCTGGGCGAGATCCGGCTCCCGCCCATGCAGCCGGGCTCGAGCATCATGCCCGGCAAGGTCAACCCGGTGATCCCCGAGGTGGTGAACCAGGTGGCGTTCCAGGTCATCGGCAACGACCTTACCGTGACTCTCGCCGCGGAGGGCGGTCAGCTCCAGCTCAACGTCTTCGAGCCCGTCATCGCGTTCAACATCTTCCAGTCCGTGGACATGCTGATCCAGGCGTGCATCGTCCTCCGGGAGCGGACGGTGGTGGGGATCGAGGCGGACCGGCCGAGGATCCGACGGGCTGCAGAAGAGCATCGGCATCGTCACGGCCCTGGTCCCGTACATCGGGTACGAAAAGGCCACGGCGGTGGCCCGGGAAGCGTTCCGGAGCGATCGCGGCGTCTACGAGCTGGTGCTGGAGAAGGGCTGGATGACCCGGGACGAGCTGGATCGGGTCCTTTCGCCCGAGGCCATGGTCCGCCCTCGGGGTCTGCCAGGACGCTGACGAGGGGCCGTGCGCCCGGGAGCCATGGGCCCGGACTCCACCATGGTTTGCTCTGTCGTGGAGCCAGCGGTATTCTTTCAACGCTCGTCCCACGCTACACGAGCGTGTGAATCCCCCTGAACGGAGTGCCCATGCAGGAGCCCAGGGCCGTCGGTTGTACGGGTCCCGCCCCCGCCGCGGACGGCGGAACCGGACCCGCATCCGGCCGCGGGGTCCTGGACCGGAGCTACCTTTTGCGGCGGGAAACGCCCTACCCCTTTCCGAATCTCCTCCCGGGCCCCGACTCGATCCGCTTCCGCCGGACCCGGCGGGTGTGCGACTCCTTCCGCGGCATCCCATCCCTCGCTCGCAACGGGCGGCTCTGAGGGCGGCCGCGAAGGCGGCGCCCACACGATCCGTGAACCGAGCGAGGGCGAGCCGCTAGACCCGGAGCGGTGGGGGCCTCCCGCCACGCCGTAATGGATCTCGTGCGCGAGGGGCAGGTCGACGGGTCGGAATCCGGGCGGTTCCGTGACCTCCGCACGAAGGTGTCCACCATCCGCTTCACTGGCATCATCGGGTTCCTTGACGCGTTCCGGGGGCTGGCCTACTCTAACCGAGCCGGCGGCCGGGCGCCGTACGAAGGTTACTCCCGAACCCTCTCCTTGCAAGACTGCAACGCGCAGAGCCGCACCCGACTCCATACCTTTCGAGGAGCAACACCGATGAACAAGTCCGAGCTTGTCGAGGCCCTGGCAAGGGAGACCGACACGACCAAGGCGGATGCCCAGCGAACCATCGACGCGATCTTCGGTACCAAAGACGGGATCGTGACCCGCACACTCATGGCTGGCGACCGGGTGCAGATCACCGGGTTCGGGACCTTCGAAACCCGGCAACGGAAGGCCCGGACGGGTCGGAACCCGCGGACGGGTGAGGCGATCAAGATCGGCCCGACCACGAGCCCGACGTTCCGGCCGGGCAAGGCGTTGAAGGACGCGGTCAAGAAGTAGCTGGCCCGGCCCCGGCGAGGCATGCCCCGCCGGGGCTCGAGGACGGAGGGGTAGCCCTGGGGGCCCGGCGTGCGCGCGCACGCCGGGCCCTTCGCGCGTGCGCCGGTCACCTTACCCGGCGCGCGTCGAGAGCCGTCGCGCTTCCTCGGCCGGGGCCGGGGGATGGGGTGAGGCCGGCGCGAGCAGAATGTCTCCGGTCACGGAGGGGACGGTGGCGGTGGCCTACTCGCCTCTACCGCGGGGGCGATGGGAGCCGGACCGGCCGGGCCGACGGGTCCCGCCCTTCGAGCCGGCTCGCCCGCCGGATCCGGAGGCGCGACCCTTCCGGTCGTAGTCGACCCGCAGGCTCCGGCCCTTGAGCGTGCGACCGTTGAGCGCCTCGATTACCTGCCGGGCCACGGGCGTCGCGACCTCGACCGTGGTGTGAGACTCCCGGATGTCGATCTTGCCGACCTGGTCGCCGCTGATGCCCGCCTCGCCGGTCATGGCTCCCACGATGTCGCCCGGGCCGACACCGTCGCGCGTGCCGATGCCCATGAACAGATGCGTCCAGGTGGGCGCGCCGTCGGGCGGGGGCGCGCTGGTCCGGGCGGGGGCGGCGTGAGCGGCCTCCGGGGGAGCGGCCTCGGCGCTCGTCCGGGCCAGTCGCATGGCGGCGGCTGCGACCTCGGCGGCGGGGACCTCATCGAGGAGCGGAGCGATGAGCGCGAGTTCCGCCGTGAGGTCCTCGCCGCGGACGGTGGCCCTGATGCGTTCCCGGATCCGTTCGGGTGCGCCGGGTCGCGGGCCGGGATCGGGGAGCGCATCGAGGGCGAAGCCGGCCCGGGCGGCGATCCGGTGCAGGTGCGCCCGCTCCCTGGCCGTGACGAGGACGGCCCCACCGCGGGCGTGGACGGCGGCGAGGGACCCGGCATCGAAGGGGACGTCGGCGGAGATGGCCGTGGCCTTCGTGGACCGCCGGTCCGCCTCTTCCCGGGGCAGGACCCGGACCCGGGTACCGCCCTCGGCCGCGCCCCGGGCCTCGAGATCCCGCTCCAGCCGGCCGGCGCGCTCGACCGTCCGACAGATTACGGCGACTTCGGGGGCGTCACCGTCCAGCAGCTCCACCACGGCGGCGGCCCTGTCGTGCTCGGCGGCGATCCGGTATCGGAGGCGGGGCCCCGAGGCCTGGCCCGTTTCACCTCTGGGCGGCACCGTCATGGCCCGGCGCACGTGGCGCTCGATGAAGCTGTCGACGCGGTCGGTGAAGCGGCCGGTGACCACCACGCGCTGGGCGTTGCCCGGGACGATGTCGATCACCGTCTCGAGGTCCTCGCGCTGGCCCGTCTCCAGGACCGTGTCGAGGTCGCGTACGACGATGGCGTGGAGACCGTCGAGCTTGAGGGCGGAGGCGCGGACCGCGGCCGCCGCGGCGGCAGGGGTGAGGACGAGGACATCGACGTCGCGTTCGGTCCAACCGGGACCCTCGGATCGGGCGGCGAGACCGGCCGGCAGCCCCAGGCGGGCCAGCGACTTGGAGACGCGGCTGGCGGTGTCCGGGTCATCGGCGAGGACCAGGGCCCGGGGCGAGGTCGCGCCCGGCTCGGTCCCGGTGCCCGCGAGGCGATCGAGGACGCCGAGGCCCCAGGCGCCCGTCGCGCCGCTCCCGGTCGACGCGTGCAGCACCACGTTGTTGCCCCTGCGGATCACCGGCAGCGCGTCCTCCTGGATGCCCGCCGGCACCGTCCAGCCGAGCGACTCCGCGCCCGCCAGCATCTCCGGGCCGAGCCCGAGCTCCTCGAATCCGTCCATCGTGTCCTCACCCTGGTTGTCAATGAAGCGCCGGCCACGACCGACGCGAGACAATATAGCGGATGTGCACGAGGGTTGCCGGGTCGCGTCAGCGTCGCCATCCTGACGGATCGCCGTCGGGCCCGTGCCGCCCCCACGGAGCCGGGCCCGTGGGAGGCGCCACAGCCGGAACCTCCCACGGCAACGCCGCGTATGTCTCAACCATGCGCTGCGTTTCACCCGTACCAACGAGGCCATCGTGTCGCCACGACGACTCCTGCTCGTTCTCGTCGCTCTTCTCCTGGCCGCACCGGTCGCGGGCCAGGAGCCCGAACACCCGATCCCCGGCGGGGTCTATGAGTTCGTGCCCGAGGGGAGCGACCGCATCGAGGACAAGCTCGACGACGCTGTAGATCACATGTTCTTCGCCATCCGCGGCATCGCGAAGCGGCGGTTGAGGGGCGCCAATCAGCCCATTGACCGGATCGACATCCGCTATTCGGGAGACAGTCTCTGGGTCTCGCTGCGCGAAAACGAGCCGTGGGTCGCCACGCTGATGAACGGCGAGTACATCCCCTACACGCGCGCGGACGGCGAGGTCGTCCAGGTGAAGGCGGAGGTGTCGCCCGGTGTCATCGACATGTACTTCCTGTCGGATGACGGCGAGAAGCAGATGATCTACACGCTCCGGGAGGACGGCATGCTGGAGCTGGAGTCCATCAGCTACAGCGAGAAGCTCGAGGAGCCGTTCGCCTACACCTGGATCTACCGGCCCGTCCCCCGCGAGCGTGCCCAGGGTGGGGACGGCCAGGCCTCCGCCCGGATCGACACCGAGGACGCGCCGCCGGGGGTCCATGACCCTGGCCCGCGCATGGGCCGACCGGTCCACACCTACTCGATCGTTGCGCGCGACCCCGACTCCGGAGAGCTCGGGGTCGCGGTGCAATCCCACTGGTTCTCCGTCGGCTCGATCGTGACCTGGGCCGAGCCCGGGATCGGCGCGGTCGCGACCCAGTCGTTCGCGGACCCGTCGTACGGCCCCCTCGGGCTGCGGCTCATGGCCGCGGGCAAGACCGCGGGGCAGGCACTGGCCGCGCTGCTGGCCGCGGACGCCCATCCCGAGGTCCGGCAGGTGGCCATGGTGGATGCCGACGGGAACGTGGCCGTCCATACGGGGGAGGGGGCCATTGAAGCGGCCGGCCACCGGACCGGCACCGGCTACTCCGTCCAGGCCAACCTCATGCTGCGCGAGACGGTGCCGGACGCGATGGCCCGGGCGTTCGAGGCGTCGCAGGGCGACCTCACGGAGCGGCTGATGGCCGCGTTGGAGGCGGCGCAGGCCGAGGGCGGCGACGTCCGGGGAAAACAGTCGGCGGCGCTCCTGGTCGTCGGTGGGGAGCCCGTCGAGAACCCGTGGGAGGGCCGGGTGCTGGAGCTGCGGGTGGAGGACCACCCGGAGCCCGTGAAGGAGCTGCGTCGTCTGGTGACGCTGGGACGGGGCTACGCCCACATGAACGCCGGCGATGAGGCGCTGACGGAGGGCGATGTCGAGGCCGCCCTGGCCGAGTACTCCGCCGCCCAGGCCATGGTCCCCGACGCCGCGACCAACGGCGAGATGGTCTTCTGGCATGCCGTGACGCTGGTCAGCCTGGGCCGGGTCGAGGAGTCGCTGCCGCTGTTCCGGCGGGCGTTCGCCCAGGACGAGAACTGGCGGGCTCTGATCCCGCGGCTGGTGGCGGCGGGGCAGTTCCCGGACGATGAGGAGATGGTCCGGCGGGTGGTGGGCGTCCGATAGAGGATCCTCGATCCCCGTCGGCTCGCTCCGCTCGCCTCGGGGACCCGCTGGCGCGGGATTCGATCCGCCGGTCGCCGCGCTCCGGCGGACCCGCTTCGCGGGATTCGATCCGCGCGTCGCTGCGCTCGCGCGGCCCGGCTCCGCCGGATTCGAAATCGCCGGTCAGGCAGAGGACGCAGGCGACCGGTCGGCCGCCCGGCGGGTCGCCACTCGAATCGGCGCAGTGCGCCGCGCGGCCTCCGGCCGCGTCGAATCCCGCCAGGGTCCGCGAGGGAGCGGAGCGACCGACGCGGATCGAGGGCGAGCCCGAAGGGCGAGCGGTCGAAGCTCGCGCGCGGGCCCCGATCCTGCGAGGTTCGAAGGAGCCCCTATCCGGAATGAGTCGATGCGTTTCACCACCTACAGCAAGTACAAGGGCAGCTGGCTCGACGCGCTGAACCTCGAGTCGCTGCTGGAGCAGCTCAGTGACTTCCTCCTGCAGGCGGGATTCGCCGGTGGGCCGGAGGACCAGCCGTGGTGGTCGTGGGAGGAGCCGGCGGATGGCGACCGGTCGCTCGAGGCGCTGAAAGAGGCGCTGCTGCGGGCGCTGATGGAGAGCGGCCAGCTCACGCCGGAGATGCTGGAGGAGCTGCGGGGTGAGGGCGAGGGGTCGGAGGAGGTGCGGCAGCAGATCGCGGACCTGCTGGACGAGCTGGTCGAACGGCTCGTGGAGGAGGGGTACCTCACGCTGGACGGGGAGCAAGGGGTGCCGTCGTCGTTCCAGGAGATGCAGGGCGAGGGGAAGGTCGACGACGCCGCGGACGCGGCCCGCCAGGTCGAGTTCAACCTCACCGGCAAGGGGCTGGACTTCCTGGGCTACCGCACGCTCCGTG
>CAYMLW010000117.1:0-11588 GCA_964391035.1 uncultured Gemmatimonadaceae bacterium | reverse complement strand
CGATCCCGCCCTCGAGTTCGCGGAGGCCGCGAACGCCCGGCTCTCCCTGCTCGAGGTCGTCACGACCCGCTCCGGACTGGCCGGGCTGCTGCGCTCCGGTGACCGGTCCGCCGACTCGGCGGAGCGGTTCCTCCGCGACGTCCGTTCCCGGATCCCGGACGGGTTCGGCTCCGTGGACGTCCGGGTGGTCGAGATGGGCAATGCGCCGGCCGGGATCGTCCAGGAGGCGAGGCGGGGGGACGTCGACGTGGTGGCCATGGCGACGCACGGCCGCGGCGGTCTTCGTCGCCTGATCATGGGCAGCGTGGCGGAGAGCGTCGTGGGCAGCGCCCGGCTCCCCGTCCTCCTCTATCGTCCCCGGGGCTCCGGCGCGCCCCTCGCCGGACCGACCCGGGTCGGGGCAGAAGCGACGTCGTAGGAGGAGACCCCGGGCAGGCCCGGCGCCCGTCAGTCCACGGGCGCCGGCGCCTCGACCTCCTCTCGAGCGGGCAGTGCCACCTCCCGCCGCGGGTTCAGCACGAAGAAGTCCCAGAGGAAGAGGAACACCCCGACCGTGAAGATCAGGGCGGTCGCCACGAGCATCTGGATGTGGACCTGGATCTTCTCCTGGGCATCCAGGTACCCGATCCCCAGGATCCGCTCCATGTAGACCTGGGCCACACCGGCCGCCGCGAAGGCCATGGTCATCCCCGTCATCCCGCCGACCTGGAGCCAGAAGGCCCAGACGCCGATCCCGCCATTGCGTCGCTCCGCCTCCGGGTTCCCGGTGATGTGGGGGAGGGAGTAGGTGATCATGGCGAGCACGATCATGCCGTAGGCCCCGAAGAAGGCGAGGTGGCCGTGCATCGGAGTGATCAGGGTGCCGTGGGTCCACCTGTTCACCGCCGGCCAGGTGTGGGCCAGGCCCAGGAGGCCGGCGCCGATGAGCGCGACCATGGCGCTCCCGATGGCCCAGTGCAGCGCGATCCGGTTGTCGGGCGCGGTCGTCATGTGGCGGAGCCCGACGTACGCCATGATGGCCATCCCCAGGAAGGGGAGCGGCTCCAGCGCGCTGAAGAGCCCACCCAGCGGGAGCCAGTAGTCCGGCACGCCGATCCAGAAGTAGTGGTGGGCGGTGCCGATGAGCCCGGTGGCGAATGTCAGGGCGACCACGATGTAGAGCCACTTCTCGATCCGCTCCCGCTCGATCCCGGTGAGCCGGACGAGCAGGAAGGCCAGCAGGCCGCCCTGGATCAGCTCGAACACGCCCTCGACCCAGAGGTGGATGGTCCACCAGCGGTAGAAGGTGGCGATCGTGTAGTTCGTGTACTCGAGCAGGGAGGGCAGGTACAGGAGCGCGGCGCCCAGGATCCCGGCCACCAGGATCCCCGCCGTGGCCGTGATCTTCTCCCCCTTCGCCATGGTCCGGATGATGTTGTAGGCGAACAGCAGCATGACCACCACCAGGGCGATCTTGATGGGCAGCGGCTGTTCCAGGAGCTTGTTGCCCGCCGTCCAGCCGAAGAGGTACCCTACGACCGCGGTGACGCCCGTCACCGTCAGGAGCCCGAGGGTCCAGTACGCCAGCTTCGGGCTGTGCAGCTCGGTCCCGGACTCTTCGGGGACCACGTAGAAGGCCGAGCCCAGGAACCCGGCGATCAGCCAGACGATCAGCAGGTTGGTGTGCAGTGTCTTGCTGACGTCGAAGGGGAGGACCTCCCGGAGCGGGTCCGGGCCCAGGTACTTGACTGCCGAGAGGAAGCCGAACACCAGCTGCAGCGCGAAGAGGAGGAGCGCGACGGCGAAATACCAGTACGCGACGGCCTGTGTGCGGTACTTCATGATCGGTCTCCCTTCGTCAGCGCAGCGAGCCGAGATACGCCACCAGGCTCTCGATCTCCTCGGGCGTGAGCGTCTCGTCGTAGTTGTTCGGCATGACCGACTGGCCGTTCGCGGAGAACGTCGGTGCCCCCTCCGCGATATGGACGCTCGGCTCGAGGATGGACTCCCGGATGTAGTCCTCCGCCGTGTCCGCGTCCCCGGCGTAGTCGGGGCGCTCCAGCGCGTCCGCCGCCCGCTGGCCCAGCCCCGCCACGGATGGACCGGCCAGCGTCACGCCGGGCGCCGTGGAATGGCAGGTGAAGCAGCCGGGCGGCGTCGCACGGAAGACCTGCTCGCCCACGGCCACCGGGTCGTCCGACGCCGCGGCACCGGGGCGCTCCGGTCCGTAGGATCCGGGGAGCGCGCTGCCGGACACCAGGATCGGGCGGGGTGGCCAGTCGAAGTTCTCGATCCCGGCGATCCAGTCCAGGAACGCGATGACCTGTCGGATCTCGTCCTCCGTGAGATCCGGGTTCGTCATCAGTCGACCGTGCTGCTCCTCGGAGTAGAACCGCCCCGGGTCCTTCATGAACTCCGTGAGGTAGGCGCTGCCCCGGTGCAGCGTGATCTCCGTCAGGTCCGGCGCGTAGTACGCCCCCTCGCCCATGAGCGTGTGGCAGTTCACACAGTTCTTCGCGTGCCAGACATGCTTGCCCGCCAGCACGTCCTCCGTGATGGCGTCGGCATTCGTCAGGTCGTCGAACTGCGTATGGCTGTGCAGCGTGAGTCCGATGAAGACCGCGGCGAAGACGCCGGTCGCGACGAAGAAGGACCACGCGGCCTGTCTGTTCGTCATGGTGTGCCTCCTCTCAAACCCCGACCCGGTTCCAGGTCGTGGCTACGATCCAGCCGGTGTAGCCCAGCGCACCCAGGACCAGGAGTGAGATCAGGTAGAAGAGAGCCTTCAGGAGGGTGGAACCGTCAGCAGGTTCCCGGTTCGCGTCCACGGCCGGTGCTCCTTTCACGGCGAGGCGCCCTGTGCCTCGCGAGTACGGGGGGATGACACGCATCGCGAGCGCGGGGTGAATACCCCTATACTACGGCTCGATCCGAACGCTGCTGTGGGGAAACCCCCGCGACCGGGGTTGTGGGGAGGACTCCTACCCGTTGGCCGCTCGCGGAGGAGGAAGATGCGGGAAGCGTGGGACACGATCGTCATCGGCTCCGGCTTCGGCGGGAGCGTGGCCGGGCTCCGTCTGGTCGAGGCGGGCGAGCGCGTCCTCATGCTCGAGAAGGGCCATCGTTTCGGCGACGACGACTTCGCCCGCACCACCTGGAACCTCCGGCGCTGGTTCTGGGCTCCCTCCCTCGGCCTGCGCGGGCCGTTCCGGATGTCCTTCCTCCGTCATATCACCGCCCTGTCAGGGATCGGTGTGGGCGGCGGCTCGCTGGTCTACGGCGGCGTGCTCCAGGAGCCTCTCGACGACTTCTTCGACGCGTCCTCCTGGTCCCACCTGGCCGACTGGCGCAGGGAGCTGGGGCCCCACTACCGGACCGCGCTCCGGATGCTCGGCGCCGCCGAGGTGCCGCACCGGACCTATCCCGACGAGCTGGTGGCCCGGGTCGCGGCGTCCATGGGCCGCCCGGACGAGCACCGGCCGACCCGGGTCAGCGTGTACTTCGGGGAGCCCGGACAGGAAGGCGAGGGGGTGTCGGATCCGTACTTCGACGGGCGAGGCCCGGAACGGGCGGGCTGCGTGGGCTGTGGCGGCTGCTTCGTCGGCTGTCGCTACGGCGCGAAGAACAGCCTGGACCGGAACTACCTGTGGCTGGCCGAGCGCGAGGGGCTCGAGATCCGGACCGAGAGCGAGGTCATGGCCATCCGGAGCGTCGACGGTGGCTACATCGTCGAGGTGAGGGAGGGCCGCCGGCCGTGGCCTCGCCGCCGCCGCCGCTACCGGGCCCCGCGGGTAGTGGTGGCCGGGGGCGTGCTCGGCACCGTCCCGCTCCTCCTCCGGATGCGCGAGCGCGACGACGCGCTCCCGGACCTGTCCCCGGTCCTCGGCGGCTACATCCGGACGAACTCCGAGGTGCTCCTGGGGATCGTCGCGCCGGACAAGGAGATGTCCGAGGGAGTGTCCATCAGCTCGATCTTCCAGGTCAGCGATGGCTCGACCCTCGAGCCGGTACGCTATCCGGCAGGCTCCGGCGCGCTCCGCCTGATCGCGGGGCCCCATTCGCCCGGGGACACCACGCTGAGCCGTCTCGCCGCCGCCGCCCGCCGCGTCCTGCGGCACCCGATCCGGACGCTCCGCACCCTCTTCGTACGGGACTGGGCGCGCCACACGCTGATCCTCCTCTACATGTCGACCAACGACAGCCACCTCCGACTCCAGCTCCGGCGTGGCCGCGGGGTCACCACCCGCGTCACGCGCGGTACGGCGCCCACCGCGTCGATCCCCCAGGCGACGCGGATCGGAGAGCGGATCGCCGCCGATGCCGACGGCTACCCCATCAGCCTGATCCTCGAGACGCTCCGGGGAACGCCCACCACCGCGCACCTCCTCGGTGGCTGTGTCATGGGCGACTCCCCCGAGACCGGCGTCATCGGGCCCGACCACCAGGTCTGGAACTATCCCGGCCTCTACGTGATCGACGGCTCGACCCTGTCCGCCAATCCCGGCGTGAATCCATCGCTCACCATCACCGCCCTGGCCGAGCGCGCCCTCGCGGAGATGATGGGGCGCACGGAGACCGTCGGGGTCGAGGAGACGGTCGGGCGGTAGCGGGCCGGGGCGCGGCAGGGCTACCATGTACGGGAACGAGGAACAGCAGACAGGAGTTGTCCGTGGATGCTGACGTAGCCCTTCTGCGGGCCCGCACCACGACGCTGTTGGAGGACCCGGACCCCGGACCCCCGACGCTGGATCGCCTGGTCCCGCTCATCTACGACGAGCTGAGACAGATGGCCCATGCCCAGCTGGCGCGGGAGCGCGGGGAGCGAACCCTGCAGACCACGGCGCTGGTCCACGAGGCCTACGTGAAGCTCGTCGACGCCACCCGCGTGACCCGGAAGGGTCGGGCGTATTTCTTCGCGGCCGCCGCCCGCGCGATGCGCCAGGTCCTGGTGGATCACGCCCGTCGGACCAGCGCCCTCAAACGGGGCGGCGACGTGATCTTCGAGAGCATGGACGAGGGCGCCGGTCGCGTAAACGCGTTAGCGCTAGACCCGGAACGTTGCTGGGCCCCCAACGCCGCCCGGTCCGGGATCGCTCCCTGACCCGACCCGGAGAACGATGCCCGACCCGGCCCCGCGATTCCACCGCGCGCCCGGCCCAACGCGAGCCAGCAGTCCCTCGGTGGCTCGGTCCCTTCGTGCCTCTGTGTGAGCAGTAGATGTTCGGGTGAAGTAGAAGTACCCTGCCCGTCTCCGTGCCACTATGTTTCAACGATCTGTTCCACTGTGTGGTGGTAGAGGGAAGTGGCCGATGTCGGAAGACGCGAAGAACGCCGGACCCGCCGGACCCGCCGGACCCGCCGGACCCGCCGGACCCGCCGGACCCGCCGGGACCGCCGGGACCGCCGGGGAGGCGAAAGACGGAGGCTGGGGCGACCGTCTCGGCGAGGCGTACTGGCGGCCGGTGGACGAGCTGCTGGGTGCGCTGGGTCGTGCGTACATCGTGGCGGACCCGGAGCTCCGTGTGGTGGAGTTCTCGACGAGTCTGCCGGAGACGGTGGGCCGGTCGGGGGCGGAGCTGCTGGGGCGGCCGTTGTCGGAGTTGGTGGGGGCGGAGCTGACGGGGTCGGCCGGGGTGATCCGGGAGGTGATGCGGACGGGTCGTCGTCGCGAGGGGCTGCGTGCGTTTTTGCGGACAGGATCGGGTGAGCGGCAGGCGGTGTCGTTGACGGTGGGGAAGTTCCGGGGGCACGGCGAGGCGGGGTCGTGCGTGGTGCTGATGATGCGGGCGGAGGCGGAGGACGAGGCGCCGGTGCCGTCGTATGGCGGGATCGTGGCGCGGTCATCGGCGATGCAGCGGGTCTTCCGTCTGCTGGAGCAGCTCCGGGACCATGACGCGACGGTCCTGATCACGGGGGAGAGCGGGACGGGGAAGGAGCTGGTGGCGCGGGCGATCCACGAGACGTCGCACCGGTCGAAGGGTGCGTTCGTGGCGGTGAACTGTGCGGCGCTGCCGTCGGAGCTGCTGGAGAGCGAGCTGTTCGGCCATGTCCGAGGCGCGTTCACGGGCGCGATCCGGGATCGGGTGGGGCGTTTCGAGCTGGCCGACGGCGGCACGCTCTTCCTGGACGAGATCGGGGACATGAGCCCGCCGCTCCAGGCGAAGATCCTGCGGGCCCTCCAGGAGGAGGCGTTCGAGCGTGTGGGGGACGCCAGGACCCGGGAGGTGGACGTGCGCGTGGTCGCCGCCACGAACGAGAACCTGGCCCGGGCGGTCCGGGAGCATCGGTTCCGGGAGGATCTCTATTACCGGTTGCGGGTCGTGCCCATCGAGATCCCTCCGCTGCGAGAGCGGCGGGAGGATATCGAGGCCATCACGCGCCACCTCCTCCACCGGATCGGCGACACTCGCGGCCGGGCCCTCCGGCTCGCTCCGAGCGCCATGGATGCCCTCCTCCGCTACGCGTGGCCCGGCAATGTCCGGGAGCTCGAGAACGCCCTCGAGTTCGCCACCACCGTCTGCGAGGGCCAGACGATCCACCTGAAGCACCTGCCCGTCGAGGTCCGGGCCGCGGGCATCGAAGGAGGCGGGGCTCCCGATCCGCCGGACGCCGACGCCGCCGACTACCGGCCCGGCATCGATCCCCGGCCGATCGGGGCCGGATCGGGAGCGCCCGCTCCGGGCGACGCCGGCCGGCTCGCCCCCGGCCACGAGCCGCATCACCGGCTCCCCGCCGACCTCTCGCCCTCCGAGGCCGCCGAGGCCCGGGACATCCTCGATGCCCTCGCCCGCGCCCGCTACAACCGCCAGGACGCGGCTCGCCTCCTCGGGATCAGCCGCACGACGCTCTGGCGCAAGATGAAGCAGTACCGGCTGTAGCGGCTGCCGCCATGCCCACGAACCGCCTGTCAGGACTCCGCGGCCCCGTCCTCCTCCTGGCCGTAGCCCTCGGTCTCGCCGCCTGCGGCGACGACGGGACGGGACCCGACGACCGCATTGTCGAGGGCGTCAACCTCACGACTCTGTTCGCGCCCGCCGGGAGCCACGAGATGGCAGCCGTGCTCCGGGCATGGGACGCCCGCAGGCCCGCCTTCGCAGAGGTCCGGGTGGAAGAGGAGCACCGCCGGAGGCTCGACGGCCGACCGGGCACGCTGCGGGTGGTCTCGATCGTGAGCGACGGGAACCGGCACTACGGCGGGATCCAGGCGGTGAACGACGCGCCGCCCGGGAGTCTCCCCGTTCTCCTGGTCGCCCACGGCGGCGATGGCGGTACCAGCGTCTTGGAGATGGACATCGTCTCCACCGCCCTCGGCGACCTCGCGGCCCGCTTCGTCCTCGTCGCGCCAGCCTTCCGGAGCGAGCCGTTCGACGGCGCCCGGGTCTACCGGTCCGAGGGGGAGCCGAGCCCGTGGGACCGGGATGTCGACGACGCCTTCTCCTTCATCCAGGCCGTCCCGGAGGTCGTTCCCGCCGCCGATCCCGAGCGCCTGACCGCCGTGGGCTTCAGCCGCGGCGGTGGGGTGGTCCTGCTGATGGGGATCCGGGATCCTTCGATCGACCAGGTCATCGAGTTCTTCGGGCCCACCGACATGCTCAGCGAATGGGTCGAGGACATTGTCGCGGACGCCCTGACCGGCTCCCTCGCCGACCTCCCCGGTGTCTCGGACCTCGACACCCAGGTCATCCAGCCGCTGAGGCGGGGGGAGACCTCACTGGCCGAGGCCCGCCTCGAGCTGATCCGGCGCTCCCCCGTCCTCTTCGCCCACCGGCTCCCCGAGACGCAGCTCCACCACGGCACCGCCGACCGGGTCGTGCCCGTCGCCCAGGCCGAGGCGCTCATCCGCGCCATGACGGACCTCGGCCGGACACCCCCCGACTTCGAGAGCTACCTCTATCCCGGCAGTGGACACGATCCCATCACCCTGCTCCGGGCACTCGACCGGACCCGAGCCGCGCTCCTCCGGTTCCTCGACGACTAGGATACTCGCCGGAACGCCGGCCATACGCAGAGCGCCCGGCGAACGCCGGACACGCCGGAACTGCCCCTCGTCCACCGTTTCCGCGCAGGGATGGGTGAAGGATGCACCGAGACTCTCAGCAAGGAGGTCATCATGCGAACCACCCTCTCACTCCTCGCCCTGGCCCTCGCCGCTCTCGTCCTGACCGGCTGCGACGACAGCCCCACCGGTGACGACGACTCGCAATACGCCGAGTTCATCGCACAGGTCCGGGACGCGACCCGCTCGTTCACCCAGATCGACCAGGCCCTCGCCGCCGGCTACGAGCAGGCTTCACCCTGCGTCGAGAACGGCGACGGCGCCATGGGATTCCACTACGCCAAGTTCCCCCTGATCGACGCGGTCGTCGAAGCGACCCGGCCCGAGCTGCTCCTCTACATTCCGGAAGGCGATGACATGCGCCTCGTCGGCGTCGAGTACATGGTCATGGCCGAACCCTGGGACGCCGCCAACAGCGGCCCGCCCACCCTCCAGGGCAAGGAGTTCGCCGACCACCGGCCCGAAGACCTGCGCCACGGCCTCCCCTTCCCCCACTACGACCTCCACGCCTGGGTCTGGGAGGACAACCCCCTCGGCCTCTTCGAACCCTACAACCCCGCACTCGGCTGCTGAGCCCGCCGCCCTCGGCTGCCGAGCCCGCCGCCCTCGGCTGCCGAGCCCGCCGCCCTCGACCGCAGGAAAGGCCTCTGCCGGATCCATGATCCCGGCGCCGCGACGGGGGGTGGGGTGGAGGGGATCCGTCCCAAGGCCGCGATCCCGACGCGACGGCCGACCTCGCCGCCGCCGACCGAGCGTGGAGCGTGGAGAGGGGCGCGGCGGTGGAGCGGTCTCGGAGGCCTCCACTCTCAGGCAGGGACACGGCGAGCCGGCGATACGCCGGACCGCCGGGTCCCGCCGCGGACTCCGCTGAGCGACGAGCCCGGTGAGCCGGCGGAAGCACCGGTCCGCCGGCCCCCGCCGTGAACCCCGGTCCTCCACTGCAGGCTGACGGCTGCCCGGCTACCCGCACGAGGCCCTGCCATGAACACATCGTTCTAATGCGTTTCATTACGTTGTAACAATCTGTTGTGGCACCGCGAAGCGGGGTGTGGCAGGAGTGCCCATAAAACATTCGGTCGTAACGTGTTACGAGATTGGTCCTGTCTGGGCCCGTGGCTTGCCTATCCGAGCATGCGGATATCCGGGTAACCGGAAACGAGACGCGGGAGCCGGGGGAGGGGCCGAGATGAGGCCACAGCCGAGCGCGGAAGAGCTGAGGAAGGCGTCGCAGGTGTTCAAGGCGTTGTCGCACCCGGATCGTCTGCGGCTGACGTGCCTGCTTGCGGAGCGGGAGGGGACGACGCAGCACGAGCTGGTGGAGGAGCTGGGGTGGCCGCAGTCGACGGTTGCGCGGCACCTGGGGACGCTGCGTGCGCGGGATCTGGTGCGGGGGAGTCGTCGGGGGGCGGAGGTGTTGCTGGAGGCGACGGCGCTGCCGCGTCATCTGCTGGACGCGGTATGCGACTGGATGCACCCGGGCGGGGCTTCCGGCTCGGTCTCTGGCGGGCGCAACGGCTCAGGCAGCGTCGGCCCGGTGGGCGGGGAGGCGTGATGAAGCGACGGGAGTTCATCCGGGTCGGCAGCTATGGCGTGGTGGGTGCCGGGGTCCTGGGGGGTCTGGCGGGCGACTGGTACGGGCTGGATTCGCCGTCGCTGCGGGACCCCGGCACGGCTGGCGACTACGTGGTGCCGACGAACTGCGAGCTGTGCTTCTGGAAGTGCGGCGTTATGGCGCACGTGAAGGAGGGTCGGGTCACGAAGCTGGAGGGCAACCCGAAGGACCCGTTGAGCCGGGGCCACCTGTGTCCCCGGGGCGCGGGTGGGACGGGTCTCCTGTACGATCCGGACCGTCTGAAGCGGCCGCTGGTCCGTGTCGGCGCCCGGGGGGGTGACCGATTCGAGGCGGTGAGCTGGGAGACGGCGCTGGACGAGGTGGCGGAGGGCTTCGAGAAGATCCGCCAGGCGTACGGGCCGGAGGCGCTGGCGCTGTTCAGCCACGGGTTCGGTGGGAGCTGGTTCAAGCACCTGTTCAAGGCGTACGGCTCCCCCAACGTCACGGCCCCGAGCTACGCCCAGTGTCGGGGCCCGCGGGAGGTGGGGTTCACGACGGTGTTCGGGATGGGCGTGGGGTCGCCGGAGACCACGGACATCGAGAACACGCGGTGCCTGACGCTGATCGGCAGCCACCTGGGCGAGAACATGCACAACACCCAGGTCCAGGAGTTCGCCACGGCCATCCGAAACGGCGCGGACGTGATCGTGGTGGACCCGCGCCACTCGGTGGCGGCGTCGAAGGCGAAGTACTGGCTGCCGATCAAGCCGGGCACGGACCTGGCCCTGCTCCTGGCCTGGATGCACGTGATCATCGGCGAGGGTCTCTACGACCGGGCGTACGTCGAGAACTACGCCGTCGGCTTCGACCAGCTGAAGGACCACGTGCAGCCGCTGAGCCCGGAGTGGGCGTACCCGCGGACGGGGATCGAGCCGGACCTGATCCGGAAGACCGCGCGCACCATCGCCGCCTCGCGGCCGGCGTCCCTGATCCATCCGGGCCGCCACGTGACCTGGTACGGCGACGACACGCAGCGGTCGCGGGCCATCGGGATGCTGAACGCGCTGGTGGGCTCGTGGGGCCGGCGGGGCGGCTTCTACATCCCCCAGAATATCGGGGTGCCGGACCTGGATCCGAACCATCACCCGGAGACGAACGGCGCCGCCGACCGGCCGGCGCCGAACGACTACCCGCTGGCGGACGCGGTGCTGGCCAAGGGCGTGTGCGACGCGTCGATCCCCGGGCACGTCCGGGAGGACCCGGCCATCCAGGGCTGGATGGTGTACGGCTCGAACCTGCCGACCACGCTGCCGAACCCCGAGGAGACCAAGCGGGCGCTGGAGGCGCTGGACTTCGTGGTCACCATCGAGGTGCTGCCCGTGGAGATGGTGGGCTGGAGCGACGTGGTGCTGCCGGAGTCGACGTACCTCGAGCGGGACGATGACATCAACGCGCCGTGGTACCGGCAGGGCTACGTGGGGCTGCGCCAGGCGGCGGTGAGTCCGATGTACGAGAGCCGGCCGGGGTGGTGGATCGCGAAGGAGCTGGCGAACCGGCTCGGTGTGGGTGACCACTTCGACTGGACGGATGCCCGGGAGTACGTGGACGCCCGGCTCCGGGCCGCGGGGCTCGACGTGGAGCGGGCGAGGACGGATGGCGTGGTCGTCGACGAGCGGAAGCCGATCTACTTCGAGGAAGGCGTGGCCCCGGCGTTCTACACGGACTCGGGCAAGATCGAGCTGTACTCGCAGCGCCTCGCCTCACTGGGGTTCGACCCGATGCCGACCTGGCACGACGGCGAGCTCGAGGAGCCGCCGCCCGGCTACTACCGGCTGCTCTTCGGCCGGGCTCCCCAGCACACCTTCGGGCGCACGACGAACAACCGGCTGCTGAGCGAGACGTACGACGAGAACGCAGTGTGGGTGAATGGCAAGGTCGCGAAGAAATGGGCTGGGAAAATATTTTAACCGGGCTGAGCGGCCGGTCGCGGCGTATTCAGTC
>CAYMLW010000116.1:0-11637 GCA_964391035.1 uncultured Gemmatimonadaceae bacterium | reverse complement strand
GCCATGAGCTCGGCGTACGGGCTCTGCTCGCGGCTCGAGCCCTTGCCCCGGCGCCTGCCCGCCACGGAGCAGACGAAGCCGCCGTTCTTCACGGCGCCCCGCTCCACGGGGGCGACGCGCTCGCCGCTCTCCGGGTCCTCGGCGCGGAGCCCGAGGTACGGGAATTCGCCCAGCGTCTCGTCGTAGAAGTAGCAGATGTAGGCGGGGGTGATCTCGTCGGTGGAGATCTGGTCCCGGAGCTTCGCCCGCAGCCCGGGGGTCAGCTCGAGGTCCCCGCCGCCGAGCTGACGGCGGATCAGCTCGGCATCATCGACCAGGAACAGGACGCGGCCCTCGAAACGGAGCTTCGACGGACGCTTCTCGACGGACTTGTTCTGGATCTCGGAATGCATGGCTGGCCGGCAGGGGTCATCGCACGGAGTCAGGACACCGAAGATGCAGGAAACCCGGTGGGCAAGGCAACCGGGCGTCCGGACGCTGTTCCTGGAGATGACGCTTCAGCCCGCCGGCTGAGTCCGGCGCCGCCCAGAGACGACCCGGCCCCGGCTCCGGCCGCGGGCACTTGCCCCCCATGCCCCGGTCAGGCCATCGTTCAGGCGGCCCCGCCCGCGGACCTCCCGCCCCGAGAGGCGCCCGTGAGCACACGCATTGATCGACGTCACTTCGTCCGTACCACCGGTCTCGGCCTGGTCGCCATGCCGCTGCTCGGCCTCGATGGGCCGTCGCCCGGTCCACGATCCACCCGGGTGGCCCTGGTCCGGACGTCGGACCGGAAGGACGGGGTGCACCGTGCCCTGGAGCTCCTGGATCCGCCCGGGATCGAGGGCCGGCAAGTGGTCCTGAAACCGAACTTCAACAGCGCGGACCCGGCGCCGGCCTCGACACACCCGGACATCCTCTCGCAGGTGGTGACGGAGCTGCACGAACGGGGCGCCCGGAGTGTCACGGTGGGCGAGTCGAGCGGCCCGACCAACACGCACCGGGTCATGGAGGACAAGGGCGTATTCGACCTCGCGGCTGACCTCCGGTTCGATGTGGTGAACTACGACGAGATCGACGACGACGCGTGGGTCAGGTTCGGCCCGATGGGCACGCACTGGCCGGACGGGTTCTGGCTGCCCCGGCTGGTGGTCGACGCCGAGTACAACGTCTCCGCGGCGTGCCTCAAGACCCACCAGTACGGCGGCGTGTTCACCATGTCGCTCAAGCTGTCGGTCGGGCTCACGCCGAAGTCGATCCGGCGGGGTATGCACCGGTCGCCGGACATGCGGCGGATGATCGCCGAGCTCAATGCCGGCTACCGGCCCGACCTGGTCGTCCTGGACGGCGTGGACGCGTTCACCGATGGCGGTCCGTCGAGCGGCGAGCTGAAGCGGGGCGACGTGGTGATCGCCGGACACGACCGGGTGGCCGTCGATGCCGTGGGACTGGCCGTCCTCAAGGAGCTCGGCGCCAATGACGCGATCATGGGCCGGCCCATCTTCGAGCAGGAGCAGGTGTCCCGAGCGGTCGAGATCGGGCTGGGGATCGACGGCCCGGATGGGATCGACCTCGTCACGGGCGATCCGGAAAGCGCTGCCTACGCCGGCCGACTGAGACCGATCCTGGACGCGGGGTGATGAGCCTCACCTCCAGCCAGGTCACCCGAGCCACGCCGTGATCCTCACGGTTACACCGAACCCGTCCCTGGACGTCCTCTTCCGGGCCGATCGGCTGGTGTGGGACGATGCCAACCGGATCCCCCAGCCGCGGCGCCGGCCGGGCGGCCAGGGCATCAACGTGGTCCGTGCGGTCCGGGCCCTCGATCCCGACGCGCCCGCCCTGGCCTGCGCGCTCCTCGGCGGGGCCACCGGCCGGGACCTCGAGCACCTCCTGGCGGAAGAGGGCACGCCGGTCCGGGCCGTGCCCGTGGCCGGCGAGACCCGGATCTTCGTCGGCGTCCGGGAGGCGGCGACCGGGCGGTCCCTCCTGCTCAACCCCCGGGGGCCGGCCGTCACGGACGCGGAGGCCGATGCGCTCCTCGCCGTCCTCGCCGATGCCCTCGACGCGAGGGACCGGGCGACCGACGGTACCGGGGACGAACCGGCTCCCACGGGAACGGGCGTCGCTCGATGGGTCGTGGCCTGCGGCAGCCTGCCCCCCGGCATGCCGCCGGACTTCTACGCCGCCGTCGGCGAGCTGGCCCACGGGCATGGCGCCCGGTTCATCCCCGACTGCGACGGTCCGGCGCTGGCCGCGGCGACTTCCTACGCCGACCTGCTCGTCCCGAACGACATGGAGGCCGCCCGTCTGGCCGGACGTCCCGTGGACACCGCGGGCGACGCCGTGGCGGCCGGCCGGGCTCTGGTGGCCTCGGCGTCGTGCCCGGTCTCCATCACCCTCGGCGATCGGGGCGCGGTGGCCGTGACGCCGGACGGGGCCTGGTGGGCCCGGCCGGAGCTGCCCGACCCGCTGGCCCGTGAGGCCGCCGAGGGGACCGCCGTGGGTGCGGGGGACGCCTTCCTGGCGGCGTTCCTGCTCACCGATCCGGCGGACACGGAGACGCGACTGCGGCGGGCCGTGGCGGCCGGCACCGCCGTGCTCCTGGCCCGCGGCACGGCGTTGGTCGCGCGGCAGGATGTCGAGCGGGTCCTGCCCCATGTGGTCGTGGAGCAGGACCCGTAATCGACGAGGGACCCGTAATGTGCCGGGTCCCTCGGTCCATGTCGTGGCCGGTCCCGGCTCTAGCGGGAGTCGTTGCCGGTCCGGTCCGTAGCGCCTGCGTTGGTCATCCCGCCGTCGTCGGCCATGCCGCCCTCCGGGCTCATGCCGCCGGTGTCTTCCGGCATCTCGACGTCCACGTCCGGCACGGTCACGGTGTCCTCGGTGACCTCCACGTCCGGGGTCTCGACATCGTACCCGGGCATCTCACCCCCTTCCACCTCGACGTCCGGCAGCTCGCCCTCTTCCGTCTGGTCGACATCGCAGGCGGCGAGGCCGAAGGCGAATGCCGGGGCGATCAGCAGGGCAAGCAGCTTCTTGTAGCGCATGAATCCAGTTCTCCTTCCTATGGCAGGGCTGTCACTATGAACTCGTCATTGCTTCATGGAGCGGCGCAAGCGGCGTTCCACAATACGCCGGTCCGCCCTGCCGGCGGCTACGGCACGATGACGGTGAAGCTGGCCTCGTTCCGCTCGATGGCCTGTCGGAACCGGGCCTGCAGAGACCGCTTCAGCGCCATGCGTGTGGCCGGGACCAGGAGGGCGAAGCCGGCCAGGTCGGTCAGGAGCCCCGGCGTCAGGAGGACGATTCCGCCGATGAGGATGAGGAGTCCATCGACGAGGACGTTGCCGGGCATGGCGCCCTGCCGGAGCTGGTCCTGGATGGCCAGCCAGGCGCGCAGTCCCTGGCGTCGGGCGAGGGTGGCGCCGAGGAACCCGGTGGCGACGACGATGGCGAGGGTCCAGAAGAGGCCGATCGCCTGGCCGACCTGGATGAGGAGAGCCAGCTCCACGATCGGGAGCAGGACGAAGAGAGCGAGCAGTCGCATGAACATGGCTACAAGATAAACGGTGGGGAACGGCGCTGGCACCTTCCGGACCAGATCGGGCCGCTCCACTACGCATCGATCCCGGACACGCAGATCGGGGAGCCCGGTCCGTCCCGGATTCCACCGGTGCCGATGCGGCCGGCACCACCGCCGTACCGCCTGCTTGCTCACGCTACGCCGCCAGCCCCAGCAGCGCCCCGGCCACAGCTACAGCCGCCGCGGGCGCGAACAGGTGTTCCTCGACCCGACCGTTCCGCTGGACCTCAGTGGTAGTAGGGGTTCGCTCCGGCGGCGTGGTCGGTGATGTCGTGGACCTGGCCGAGGTCGGGGATGGCTTCTCTGAGCATCTTCTCGACGCCCTGCTTGAGGGTGACCCGGGCCATGCCGCACCCCTGGCACCCGCCGCCGAGCTCGAGGTAGATATCGTTGCCCTCCACATCGACGAGCGCGATGTGGCCGCCGTGGGAGGCGACGCCGGGGTTCACCCGCTCCTCGATGACCTGTTTGACCCTCTCCGCCAGCTCGCCCTGCGGCTCGACCTCGCCGAGCTTCCGGACGTTCGGGTTCCGGACCTCGAAGCCCGTGCCGGCCTCGCCCTCGACCCAGTCGACGATGGAGCCGTCCATCCGGGCGGCGCTCGCCTCGTCCACCAGGATCTTGAAGCCGTCCCGCTCGATCAACCGGTCCGTGGCGCCGGGCTCCTCCTCGACCAGCGCGAACTCGTACTGGGGCGCGAAGGGGCTGCCGTGCATGGCCACCCGGAGCTTCGGATCCTCCATCCCCTCCGCGAACTGGAGGACCATCTCCCGGGCTGTATCGGTGAATTCCAGCATTGGATCCTCGGTTGTGACTGCTCGTGTCGTTTCCCGGGCCAATCGGCACCGGCCTCCCCCGTCTACACCCGGGCGACGCGCGTGTTCAGGGGAGCACCATCCCCGCGGAGCGCATGCGGATGGTCTGGCTTCTGACCCCGCAGGCCCGGGCCTTCAAGGAGGGACGAACGGATGAGCCCCGACTTCCTCGACATGGCGTCCGCGTTGTCCGACGCGGGGGCCGAGGCGGCAGAGGAAGGATACGGAGGGCCACTGCCGTCCCAGGAGGCGTGGCATGACCGGGGGGGGACCCGGTGGCTGAGCGGGTCTCTGTCGACACGAACGTGCTGGTCCATTTCCGTGACTCGACAGAGCTCCGGAAGCAGGCCGCGGCGGCGGCGTGGCTGGCGCACCTGTGGGGTACGGGGGGTACGGGGGGTGCGGGTCGTGTCAGCCTGCGGGTCCTGCAGGAGTACTACGTCACGGCGACTGCGAAGCTCGACCCGGCGCCTCGAGTGCGACATTCTGGAGCTCGCGTGGCCCGGGCCCTCCCGGACGGGGGGCGGGCGTGACGGGGGCTCGAGGGGTAGAAGTCGACTCCCCCTCGCCCCTGGATTCCATCAGCCGATCTCGCCTCCCGCTGGCGGGGGGGATGAGGTGAGAGGCTTTCGAGGCGAGAAGGTCGTCGACGGGAGAGGGTGGAGGTCGAAGGCGCAGGCGAAGGCGATGGTCCGAGGGAGAGGGGAGAGGGTGTCGAGGGCGTCGAAGGGAGAGGGCCTCTCCATGCCTCTCCCCTCTTGCCCCACCCCGTGGGGTCGCCCCACACTACCTTGCCTACCCACCCACCCTGCACAAGGAAGGCACGGATGCGTCGCGGCATTCCCGTCCGAAGTGGCCTCGCCCGATTCGTGGCGTGGTCGGCGATTCTCGTTCTCACGGTCTCCGGCTGTGCGCCGGCCGTAATGGTGGCCCAGGACCCGGCGCCGGGACAGTACGACGCCGATCTGCTGGAGCCGTTCACGTGGCGGAACCTGGGGCCGGAGCGGGGTGGCCGTTCCATCGCCGCGGTCGGCAGTGATGCCCGGCAGATGGAGTACTACTTCGGGGCGACGGGGGGCGGTCTGTGGAAGACCACGGACGGCGGCACCACGTGGCGGCCGGTGACCGACGGGCAGGTCGAGAGCGCGAGTGTTGGCGCGGTGGACGTGTGCGATCTCGACCCGGACGTGGTCTGGATCGGGATGGGCGAGGTCCAGCTGCGGGGGAACGTGCAGCCGGGGGACGGCGTGTACCGGAGCACGGATGCCGGCAAGACCTGGGAGCACGTGGGGTTGGAGGCGGCCCGCAACATCGGCCGGGTCCGGATCGACCCTGCCGACTGCAACACGGTCTGGGTGGCGGCGCTGGGCCACTACGGGGACCCGAACCCGGAGCGGGGCGTCTACAAGACCACCGACGGCGGGGAGACGTGGGAGCGGGTGCTGTTCGTGGACGAGAACACGGGCGCGGCGGACCTGGTCCTCGACCCGAACGACCCGAACACCGTCTTTGCCGGGATGTGGGACGTGTGGCGGAAGCCGTGGGGCCTGAAGAGCGGCGGCCCGGGCAGCGGGCTGTACCGGACCACGGACGGCGGCGACACGTGGCAGGAGCTGAGCGACGCGCCCGGGATGCCCGACGGCGTGCTGGGGAAGGTCGGCGTCGCGGTGTCGCCTGTGGACGGGCAGCGGGTGTACGCCGTTGTCGAGGCCGACGAGGGCGGCGTCTTCCGCAGCGATGACCGGGGCGAGACGTGGGAGCGGGTGAACGACGAGCGGAAGCTGCGCCAGCGGGCGTTCTACTACACCCGGATCTACGCCGACCCCCAGGAGAGGGACGTCGTCTACGTCCTGAACACGGCGTTCTACAGGTCGGAGGATGGCGGCGAGACGTTCCCGCGGAGCATCCGCGTGCCCCACGGCGACAACCACGACCTGTGGATCGCGCCGGGCGACAACCAGCGGATGATCAACGCCAATGACGGCGGCGCGAACGTCAGCTTCAACGGCGGCGAGACGTGGACGGACCAGGACTACGCCACGGCCCAGTTCTACCACGTCATCACCACCAACGACATCCCGTACCACGTGTGCGGCGCGCAGCAGGACAACTCGACGGTCTGCATGCCCAGCCACGGGGGCGACTACTACCGGGTGGCGGGCGGCGAGAGCGGGTACATCGCGCCGCACCCGGAGCACCCGAACATCACGTACGGCGGCAGCTACGGCGGCTACCTGAATCGCTACGACCGGGAGACGGGGACGAGCCGGATGGTGAACGTCTGGCCGGACAACCCCATGGGCTGGTCGAGCGAGGACATCGCCGAGCGGTTCCAGTGGACGTTCCCGATCGTCTTCGATCCCCACGACCCGGGCGTGCTCTACGCCACGTCGCAGCACGTGTGGAGGACCACCGACGAGGGTCGGAGCTGGGAGCGGATCAGCCCGGACCTGACCGCGGCGGCCGACTCCACCATGGGGCCGAGCGGTGGGCCCATCACGCTGGACCAGACGGGCGTCGAGACGTACGCGACGGTCTTCTCGCTGGCGCCGTCGCCGGTCGAGCCGGGCCTGATCTGGGCCGGCTCCGATGACGGGCTGGTCCACATCACCCGCAAGGGCGGCGGCACCGACGCCGGTGCCTGGACGGACGTGACGCCGCCGATGATGCCGGAGCAGACCCGGGTCAGCATGGTCGAGGCGTCGCCCCACGATGCCTGCACCGCCTACGTCGCGGGGAATCGCTACCTCCTGGGCGACTTCGGCGTCTACGCGTACCGGACCACCGACTGCGGCGCGACGTGGACGGACATCTCGGGGGCCATCCCCGTGGGCCACTTCATGCGCGCCATCCGGGAGGACCCGGTCCGGCCGGGCATGCTGTACGCGGCCACGGAGAAGGGCGTGTGGGTGAGCTGGGACGACGGCGGGCGCTGGCAGTCGCTGTCCCGGAACCTGCCGGTGGTCCAGGTGAGCGACCTGGTGGTCGAGGACCACGACCTGGTCATCGGCACCCACGGCCGCAGCTTCTGGATCATGGACGACATCGACCCGCTGCGTCAGCTGACCGACGACATCGCGGGCGCACGCGTCCACCTCTTCCAGCCGACGGACCCGGTCCTCGGTGTGACCGGCGGTTTGCGGGTGGCCTACCTGCTGAACGAGCCCGTGGACGATCTGAAGGTCGAGATCCTGAACGATGACGGCGACGTGATCCAGAGCTGGGAGGCGGAGCCGGCGACGGAAGAGGAGGACGAAGACGAGGACCGGTGGTGGGCGGCGGGCGCGCCGGAGATCCCCATGGAGGCGGGGCTCCATTCCTTCAACTGGAACCTGCGGTACGAGGGCGCGACGGAGTTCCCGGACATGATCCTGTGGGCCGCGAGCACGCGCCTCGGCCCGGTCGCGCCTCCCGGCGAATACCGGGTCCGGATGACGGCGGACGGCCGGGTGCTGGAGCGCCGGTTCACCGTCGTGAAGGACCCACGCCGGCCCGACGTGACGCGGGTCGACCTCGAGGAGCAGTTCCGGCTGTCCATCCGGATCCGCGACCGGCTCACGGATGCCAACAATGCGGTCCGGCTGATCCGCGGGATCGAGAACCAGATCGAGGAGCGGCTCGAGGCCCGGCCCGATGATGCCGGGCTGGCGAGCCGCGCGGAGACGCTGCGGGCGGCGCTGGACGCGGTCGAGGGCGAGATCTACCAGGTCCGGAACCGGAGCAACCAGGACCCGCTCAACTACCCGATTAAGCTGAACAACCGGATCGGTGCGCTCCTGGGCGTGGTCCAGAACGCGGGCGGGCGGCCCACCGCCCAGAGCTATGAGGTCTTCGATATGCTGTCGGAGGCGCTCCAGGTCCAGCTCGATCGCCTCGACCAGATCCTGGACGAGGACCTGGCCGGCTTCAACCAGCTCCTGGAGGCCCGGGACCTCGAGCCGGTACGGGAGGAGATGATCCCGGAGGAGGCGCCCGAGGAGGAGGACGAGGGCTAGAGCCGCTGGAAGGGCCCGGGTCGGATGGACGTCCCGGGTCCGCACGGCCCGACCCGGAGGCGGCCTGCCGGGTTCTCGCGATCCCGGAGCCTCGGGGCCTCGTGGACCCGCGTGGGCCCGCCGATTACGTTCAACGTTCACCCCCGTTCCCGTTCATGAGGAGCCGCTTGCCGATTCCTGACAGGTGTGCCGCCGCCGGCCCGGACACTCCCCGTCCGTCCCGCCTGCCGGTCAGCCTCCCGGGTGCCCTGGTCTCGAGGCTGGTCGTGCCGCTCCTGGCCGCGGCACTCGCGGTGCCGGCCCCGGCCGCGGCCCAGAGCTCGGGCTCGGCGGTGCTCCGCGGCGAGGTGCGGGACTCGGCAGGGGTCGGGATCCAGGGCGTCGAGCTGATCCTGCTGGATGCGCAGGACCGGCGGGTGGCCGGAACCGTCACCGACGATCTGGGCCGCTACGTCATGGTCGGCCTCCCGTCCGGCGGACCGTACGTATTGACGGCCGAGCAGCTCGGCCATGCCACGCTCCGGCGGTCGCGGATCCGGTTGGCCTCGGGGGAGAGCCGCCGCATGGACCTCGTCCTCACGCCCCAGCCCGTGGAGCTCCCCCGGCTGGAGGTGACCACGGCCGCGGACCCGCTGTTCAGCGGGACGCGGACGGGCGCGGCGACGGTCCTGGAGGAGCGGGCGGTGGCCACGGCGCCGACGGTCGAGCGCGATATCGTGGCGCTGGCGGCGCTGTCGCCGATGGTCTCCGTCGAGGGAGACCGGATCTCGGCCGCGGGCCAGAACAGCCGCTTCAACTCGCTGCGCGTGGACGGCGCCGTGAGCCAGGACGTCTTCGGGCTCTCGCCCAGCGGGGTGCCGGGCGGCCAGGCGAATGCCCGGGCGCTGCCCCTGGACGCCATCCGGCAGTACGCCGTGGTGGTGGCGCCGTACGACGTGCGCCAGTCGGGCTTCACGGGCGCGCTGCTGAACGCCACGACCCGGAGCGGCGGCGAGCTGTGGCAGGGCTCGGCGTTCGCCTACTATCGGGACGACACGTTCAGCCGGACGGCGGATGACAGCGACGTGGTCCGGACCTATGGCCGGGGCGCGACGGAGGAGTTCAGCACGGCGTCGGGCGGGTTCACCGTGGGCGGCCCGATCGGGGAGGCGCGCCTCTTCATGGCCGGCGAGTTCGAGCGGCGGAGCCGGCCCATGCCGGGGTTCCACCTGGGCGTGGCGGACCGGTACCGGGTCGGGCTCGTGGAGGACAGCGTGGACCGGCTCCTCGGCGTCCTGGAGGACGCGGGCCTCGAGCCCGGCTCCTACGACCCGTACGCTCTCGAGAACCCCCTGGGCAACCTCTTCGCCCGGATCGACGTCCCCCTCGCCGAGCACCACGGCCTGTCCGTGCGCTACAACTTCATCTCGGCGGAACAGGACGTGGCCCCGAACCGCCTGGGCTTCGACTACTATGGCCTCGAGTCCAACGGCTCCCGGATCGAGAGCCGGACCCACGGCATCGTGAGCCGTCTCACGTCACGGATCGGGGACCGGACCACCAACGAGCTGACGCTGAACGTCCAGCACACGGGCGATGCGACTCGCACCACGCCCCAGCCGCTGGTCGAGACCCGCGTCCTGGCGTTCGAGGACTCGGTCCTCATGCTCCGCAATGTGCGGGCGGGCGGCGATCCACTGGCTCATGCCAATGAGCTGGACCAGACCGTCGTTCAGCTCACCGACCACCTGAACCACGCCCGGGGCGACCACCTGTTCACCGTCGGCGTCGAGGGGGCGTGGTTCGGGATCCGGCGTCGGTTCCTCCCGAGCTCCCGGGGGATCTGGAGGTTCCGGGGCATCGACGCCGTGGAGCGCGGCGACCCCTGGATGTACGAGCGGCTGGTCCTGCTGGACGGCGCGGACCCCGACGTGTCGTTCTCGATGCTCCAGCTCGGGGTGTACGGACAGGACGAGTGGTCGATCGGCGACCACCTGTCCGTCACGCTCGGTCTCCGGATCGACTGGCCGGTGGCCCTCATGAAGCCCGCCTACAACCGGACCCTCGAGATCGACACCGGCATCCGATCCGATCAGCTCCCGGTATCGGCACCGCTCCTGGCCCCGCGGGTCGGCTTCAACTGGAGCCCAGCGGGCG
This sequence comes from uncultured Gemmatimonadaceae bacterium, assembly GCA_964391035.1. GTDB lineage: Bacteria > Gemmatimonadota > Gemmatimonadetes > Longimicrobiales > RSA9 > JAWVYT01. Next base: position 1,126 of record CAYMLW010000116.1, on the reverse strand, counting down.
AGTGGCGCACGCAGGTCCGGGGCGGCATCGGGGTCTTCAACGGCCTCCCGCCGCTGGCCTGGATCGCCGACGCCTATGCCGGCACCGGTCTCCACACCGCGCTCCTCCGCTGCCAGGACCAGGCCGCACCCGCATTCGACCCCGAAACGACTCCGACACAGTGCGCCGATGGGTCCGGCCCGGCCGTCCGGGACATCACCTTCTTCGCCGAAGACTTCCACTTCCCCCAGGACGTGCGGGCCTCTCTCGCCGTCGACCAGGAGCTGCCGTGGGGGCTGGTCGCCACCGTCGAAGGCGTCTTCACCCGGGCACTCCGGCAGGTCGCCCTCGAGGACCTGAACCTCGTGGCCGCCAAGCAGGGCGCCCTGACCAGCGACCTCGGCTACTCCGGACACACCGGTGTGCGACCGACCTTCGGCGACCCGCGCCTCGTGCCCACCGTCTTCGGACCGCTGGAGCCGGGACGGAGGTGGGAGGACTACGGCCGGATCATGCGGGTCGGCAACGGGGACCGGAACGCCGCCCTCGCCGTCGCCGCACAGCTCCAGCGCCGGTTCTCCGATCGCCTCGACCTGCGGCTCGCCTACACCTACACCCGGGCCGTCGACACCCGGAGCCTGCTCTACCCGAACGCCGCGCTGAACTACGGCCTCACGCCCGTCCGGGGCCACCCCGGGGAGCCGGAAGCCCAGCTGTCGTCGTTCGCCCGGACCCATCGGGTCGTGGCGTCGGCATGGAGCCGCGTGGCCGACTGGGGCGACGGGCTCGACCTCACCCTGATGTACGTGGGCCAGTCCGGCCTGCCCTACAGCTACGTGTACGGCACCGACATGAACGGAGACGGCTACCCGGGCCCCGGCGCCGTGGAGAACGCCTACAACGACCTGCTCTACATGCCGGCCATCCCGTCCGACGTGGACAGCGACGGCCTCACCAGTCGCTCGCTCCTCTTCCAACTGGCCGCCCGGGAGCCGTGCCTCGAGGAGTCGAAGGGGGCCATTGTGGCCCGGAACGCCTGCCGGACGCCCTGGTCCGATCGGCTCGACCTGCGCGTGAGCCAGGGCTTCACGACGCCGTTCGGCACCGTCCGGATCCGGGCCGATATGATGAACGTCCTCAACCTCAT
>CAYMLW010000115.1:0-11698 GCA_964391035.1 uncultured Gemmatimonadaceae bacterium | reverse complement strand
GGTAGACGAGGCAAGCTGGGAATTTTGTTAACACACTCAGAAAGTGGAACGGTGCGTGGCACATTTTTGGTGGCTGAATGGGCAGGCTGGCGAGGGTCGAGGGTCGGGGTGGAAGCTGGTGGGTGTTGGGGGAGGAGGGGAGAATGGAGATTGGGTGGGGGGTGGATCTGGAGGCGGGGCTGGAGCGGGCCCGAGGGACGCGGAGGGCGGTGCTCCTGTACTTCGCGACGGATCCGTGACCGGAATGTGCTCGGCTGGAGGCCGAGACGTTGGCCGACGGGCGGGTGGCGACGGCGATCGAGGAGCGGTTCGTCCCCGTGAAGCAGCTCCTGGGGCGGGACCGGGAGGCCTCGCGGCGGTACCGCCCCTTCTGGACGCCCACGCTCCTCTTCCTCGACCCGAACGGGCGCGTGCTGTCCCGGTGGCCCGGGCTCATCCCGCCGGACGAGCTCCTGGCCCAGCTCGACCTCGGGGAGGCGCTCGTGGGGCTGCGGCGTGGACGCTTCGAGGAGGCCATCGAGCTGCTGGAACGGGCGGTCGAGCGGTATCCCGACTCGGCAGCGGCCCCGGAGGCGCTCTACTGGGCGGGCAACGTCCGGTACGTCAAGGACGGCGATCGCGCCGCTCTGGACGCTGCCCGATCCCGGCTCGTCGAGGGCTATCCGGGGAGCGCCGCGGCGAAGCGGGTGTGACGGCGAACGCGTGGTCGTCGTGGTACTGGCGCTCGAGGGGTCAGCGGGGGCGTGGGCGGAGCATGATGGCGGCGGAGAGGATGAGGGCGGTCCCGACCACGGTGGCCAGCGGCAGGGGCTCGGCGAGCCAGACGAGGCCGATGAGGGCGGCGATGACGGGCTCGATGGTGGCGAGCATGCTGGCGGTGCTGGCGTCTATGTGTCGGATCCCGGCGTAGAAGAGGACGGCGGCCAGGAGCGTGGGCCCGAGGCCGAGAAGGACCAGGACGCCGGTGGCCCCGGGGTGCTCGGCGAGGACGGTCCATGGAGGCGAGACCATGGCGAGGACCACGGCGCCGACCCCGTAAGCGTAGGCAATGGTGGTCAGCACGTCGTGCCGGCGTCGGATGCGCTTGCCGAGGACCGTGTAGAACGCGTAGGCGACGCCGCTCGCCACGCCCGCGGCAATGCCCCCGGGATCCACGCGAGGCAGGGCCCGGAAGGCGCCGGTGACGAGGAACGCGCCGGTCAGGACCAGAAGGAGCGGGACGAGCCGGGCCGGCCGGATCGGCTCCCAGCGCATGCCCCACGCGAAGGCTACGACGAAGGCCGGGGCCGTGTAGAGGAGGGACGCGGCGACGGCAATGGGGAGTCGCTCGATGGCGACGAGGTAGATGTAGTAGAAGAAGCCGACGCCGACGGCGCCGTAGAGGATGAGGAGCGGGAGGTCACGGGCGGCCACCCGGAGCGTGTGGGGTCTGGCCAGGGCGAGGGGCAGGACGCCGAGGAAGGCGAGGGCGGCGCGCACGGAGCCCACCTGGAGGGGCGAGGCGCCGTAGTCGAAGGCGATGCGCCCGAAGAGGCCGAGGCTGCCCCAGAGGCAGGCCGCCCCGACCACCATGGCGGCGCCGAGGGCGGGCCTGGTGTCGTCCGCTACTGCTGGGCCAGGCTCTGCCACGCCTCGACCCGGTCCAGGTGCCGGGCCGCCTCTTCTTCCTCGCCGAGGACCATGTGTGCGGCGTAGGCGGAGTAGTGGGCGTACAGGTAGTAGAGCGGGATGTTGCGGGTCGATGGCTCCGGCCAGAACTCCCACTCGTCCGGTATCCCGCCCCGGTGGACGAAGACATCCCAGAGGAGGGCGTCGGTGCGGGGCAGGTCGACGTAGTCGCCGGGGATGCCGAGGGTCTCCGGCATGGCGTAGATGCCGTCCCCGGTATTGGGCTCGATGGGCTCTTCGGAAACCTTGAGGGCCACGCCGTGGCGGACCAGGTGGTCGCGGAGCCCGATCCGGTCGTACGCCTGTGTGGTGGTCGCGAAGTAGACCGGGCGGTCGCCCAGGGCCGTCTGGATGATGTTCAGCAGGAACACATCGGCCGGCAGCAGGATCCGGTTGCCCGGCAGGGTGAAGGCAAGATCTCCCGCCTGGATCCGGATCGGGTCCTCGATCAGGAAGTTGTACGGGTTGGACGCGTACAGCGAAGGGATCGAGTCGATCCGCCCGTGGGACATGTTGAGGATGCCGCGGGAGGGTGGCCGCCACCCCTCCGTGGGGGCGATCCCCTGGATGGCGACGGCGCCGGTGTCGCCCATGGGTCCTGGCGGTCCGTAGAGCTGCGCGTCCATCTCGGGCTGGAACGGCCGCTGGCAGGTGATGCGGGTGGGGTCCTCGAGGGGGTCCTGTCCCGGCTCGCAGGGCTCGGTGAGCTGCTTCAGCTGCCTGGCGTACCAGGGCGTGTTCAGGTAGCTCATGACGATGACCGTCACGTCGCGCCGGATGCCCTCGACCTCCTGGACGTACCAGAGGGGGAAGGTGTCGTTGTCCCCGTTGGTGAACAGCACCGCGTAGGGCTCGGTGCTCATGAGCATGTTGTATGCCCAGTCACGGGCGGCGTAGTCATCGGACCGATCGGCCCGGGTCCAGTTGAAGGCCAGGGGCACGAGGGCCCAGAGAAGGACGGGCGCGGCGACGGCATAGCGGGCGCGCCCCGTCGCGAGCGAGGAGGCCGATTCGAGGACGCCGGCGAGTCGCTGCCAGAGCGCGAACAGGCCTAGCCCGGACCAGAGTCCCCACATGCTGAAGCTGACGATGAAGAAGTAGTCACGCTCGCGGACCTCGTGCAGCTCCAGGTTCCAGCCGCCACCCGGCTGCGGGTAGGTGTAGCCGTAGCGGAAGTTGAGGTACCCGACCAGTCCGACCGAGACGGTGGCGAAGAGGATGGCCATGTACCACCAGCTCGTCCGGTCCCTGCGGTAGTGCTCGAGGGCGCCGTAGACGCCGAGGGAGGCGAAGACCAGGGTGAAGAGGGGTCGGAGCGGGAACCCGCCGGCCGGGCTGCCGAGGCCGCCGAAGAGGGATTCCGCCGCGTTCAGCGTGCGTGCCCACTGCCAGTCGAAGTACTGGAGGTAGTTGCCGAGCTGGGCGATGATCAGCCCGATCCCGCGGGGCAGGTCCGGGTCCGTCGGGTCGGCGAAGACGCTGGGCTTGTCGTACTGCTGTCGGGTGAGGGACTCCCACAGTGCCGCCCACGTACTCGGGTCGGCCTCGTTGATGATCGGGTCGAGGGAGGCCCGGAGCGGCAGGAACAGGTGGATCGAGAGACCCAGCAGGGCCACGGCGGCGCCGAAAGCGTAGAGTTTCCAGTTGGTCAGGGTCTTCGACTCGACCAGGAGAATGAAGACGACCAGGGCCGGCGCCGCCAGGAACGCCATGAGGTGGTTGCCGACGCTGAGGGCGAGGATGAAGACCATCAGGAGGATGAGATTGTCATCCTTACCCTGGCCGATGTTGTCGCGCCACAGGAACGCGAGCCAGCTCAGCAGCGCGATGGTGAAGAGGGAGACGGTGTACACCTTCTCGTTCACGTTGGACTGGCTCCACACGGTGAACGCGGTGGCGCTGACCAGAACGGCGAGAGCGGCGCCGAGGAGCCGGAGCCTCCGGTCCGGGGTGAGGTAGCCGGCAATGCGGTGGGCGACCAGGAACCAGAACCCGTGGGCCAGCGCGCCCATGGTGGCGCTGAAGAGGTTGATACGAGCGGCCACCGAGAGGCCGAACGGCGCCAGGAGCAGCTCCCAGGCCCGGGCGAGGACGACGAATGTCGGGTTCCCGGGGGGGTGGGGCACGCCCATGATGTGGGCGGTGGCGATGTACTCGCTGGTGTCCCAGAACGCGGTGGTCGGCGCGAGGGTGATGGCGTAGAGGACCCAGACGGCGGCCATGGCGATACCCGCCGCCAGGTAGGGCGGCCGGTAGTCGTTCCTGTCGGGGAGCGGGCGGGCCGACGCGGGGTGCGTCGTCCTGGATTCGTTCATCCGTGTGCCAGCCTTCAAGAGGTCGGGGATCGGCGAGGCGGAAACCTAACCACGCCGGCCGCCGCCGTACAAGCATCGGCCGGTGGCGCGTGTGGGCGAGCCGCCCGGCGTCGCGGTCCGCCGGTGGCCGTCCGGGGTGATCAGATCAGGCCGATGGAGACCCCGATGGTGGCGAAGATGTCGTGCTGGGGTCGGGCCTCGAGGGTCGGGTCCGGCTCGAACCAGCTCACGTAGTCGCCGACCTCGGCGTTCAGGGCCAGCGGGCCCAGTCCGATGTCGAGGCCCAGCCCGAAGTGGAATGTCGGGTCGCTCTCGTCCTGGAACTCCTCGATGCTGCTGTCCTGTGACAGCATGAACTCGTACTGTTTCAGCCCGCCCCCCGCGAAGAGGTAGGGCGAGAGGATGAAGGTCCGGGGCAGGACCCGGACGAGGACGTCGGCCGCCGCCGAGAGGACCGTCGCCTCCCCCTCCTCCGTCCGCAACCCGTCCTCGTCCCAGTAGATCTTCGAGCCAGTCGCGTAATCCACGGTGCCGCGGATCCCGATGGGCATGACGCCGAGGTCGACCTGTGCCGAGAGGCCGATGGCCAGGCTGCCGCCCAGCTCCGCGGCCGCGGTCCGACCCGCCTCCTCGATCTCGGCCAGGCTGGTGAGGGATTCGTAGAGCCCGACCCGGGGCACGACTCGAACGTCGAGGCCGTCTCCCTGGCCGCGGACGGGTGCCGCAGCCAGCGCAAGGGCCGCAGCCGCGAGGATTGCTTTCCTGCCGAGCTTCATGGCCAACTCTCCATTCCCTGTGATCCGCCGCCTCTATACTCCCCGACGGCGGTGAGCGGTCCACGGGCCGTCATTCCCGCCGCACGTCGATGCTGCCCGACTCGAGGGCCTCGGCGCCCCAGCCCGAGGGCAGCCAGAACGTGGCGCTGTACTCGTGGAGGATGGCCGGCCCCGTGACGACATCGCCAGGCTGGAGCCGCGCGCGATCGACCGACACCGCGTCGAGTCGCCGGCCCCGGTGGCGGACGGACACGGCCGCGCCTTCCGGTGCGCCGGTGCGCCGCTGCCGTCGCCCGGGGGCGGCGGACGTGGGGCCCAGTGCCTCGACGCGGGCGGTGACGAGCTCGAGGTCGGCGCCCGGTCGTGCGAAGCCGTACCGGCTCTCGTGCACCTGGTGGAAGGCGCGGTGCCAGTCGCGTGCCGGGATCCGGAGCTCGTAGCTCTGGCCGGCATAGCGGACATCGGCGAGTCGACGGATCTCGATGTCCTCCGCCGCCACGCCCTCCGCCTCCATCGCTGCGCGGGCGTCCGTCTCCAGGGATTCGAATGCCTCGGCGATCCGGTCCGCGTCCTCGGGGCCGAGCAGGACGGTCCTGGAGACGTCCTTCCGGACTGGCGAGACGAGCATGCCGTACGCGGACAGGACCCCCGGGTCGGGGGGGATGAGCAGTCGCCGGATCCCGAGGCGCCCCGCCAGCTCGACGGCGTGCAGGCCCGCCGCCCCGCCGAAGGGGACCAGTGCGAAGTCGGCGGGGTCGTGGCCGCGCTCGACGCTGATCAGTCGGAGGGCGCCCTCCATGGCGGTATCGGCCACGTCGATGATCCCCTCGGCCGCGGCGTCGGGTGTGGTGCCGAGGCGGTCGGCCAGGGCCGCGAGGGGCGCCTCGATGGCGGCGCGGTCGAGGGCGGTTTCGCCGCCCAGGAAGTGGTCGGGTCGGAGCCGGCCGAGCCAGACATGGGCGTCGGTGACGGTCAGGTCGCGGCCGCCCCGTGCATAACAGATGGGGCCGGGGTCCGCGCCGGCGCTGCGGGGACCGACATGGAGGGCGCCGCCGGCGTCGACGGCCGCGATGGAGCCGCCGCCGGCGCCGACCGTGTGAATGTCGATGACCGGCACCGCCACGGGGACGCCGGCAATGGAGAACTCGCGGGTGTGGAGCGGGGCACCGGGGCAGAGGGACACGTCGGTGGACGTGCCGCCCATGTCGAAGGTGATGATGGGGTCGATGCCGGACTCCCGGGCGACGTGGAGTGCGCCCATGACGCCGCCGGCGGGCCCGCTGAGGACGGTATGCACGGCCTCTCGCCTGGCCCGGTCGACGGGCACCGCGCCGCCGCCGGACCCCATGATCCGGGTCCGGACCGCACCGCTCTCCTCGGCGATCCGGCCCAGGTACCGGTCCATGCGCGGGGCCACGTAGGCATTGACCACGGTGGTGGCCGTCCGTTCGTACTCCCGGTACTCGGGCAGGAGCCGGGCCGATACGGAGACCGGCACGCCGAGGGCCTCGAGGGCGCGGGCGACCTGCTCCTCGCGTGAGGGGTCGGCGTAGCTGTGGAGGAGGCAGATCGCGACGGACTCGGCGCCGCCGAGTCGGTCGGGGAGGGCGTCGAGCTCGGCCGGGTCCAGGGGCGCCTCCTCCACGCCGTCGGGGCCGAGCCGTCCGCCGATCCCGTGGCGGTCCTCCCGGGCCACCAGCGGCGGGGGCCGGCGTCCGACGAGGGCGTAGAGCTGGGGCCGGGTCTGACGACCGATCTCGATCACGTCCTCGAACCCCCGGTTCGTCACGAGGGCGACCCGGGCGCCCGTCCGCTCGAGGAGCGTGTTCGTGGCGACCGTGGAGCCGTGGACGAGGGCGAAGGGGTCGGCCCCGACCTGTCGGATGCCGTCGAGGACGGCGCGCGCCGGGTCGTCGGGTGTCGACGGAACCTTGAGGATCGAGAGGTCGCCGTCGACGAGGGCCACGACATCGGTGAACGTGCCGCCGGTGTCGACGCCGATGATGGAGATCCGGGTCTCGCGCATCCAACGCGGTGTTCGAGTGACGATGCGAGCTCGGGTGCAATCTCTCGCGCCGGCGGGTCTCCCGCCACCGGGGGGGCGTCGGCCGGCCGCTCCAGGTACTCGGAACGAGCCGGGGTGCGCTGGCCAACCAGGATGGCCGTTTCGTCATCCAGCAGGTCCCGGCCGGTCAGCGGCAGGTACAGGCCACGCCGATCGGGTACTCGTCCCGGGCGGTGTCCATGACGGTGCCCGGCGGCGGTACCGTGGATGCGACCCTCCAGTTGAGCCAGTCGGCCATCGAGCTGGGCGCGGTCGTGGCCCGTTCATTGACACCCGCATCCCCGCGCGCAACATTCGCCGCCCATGATCCGACCCGACTTCGACACCTTCGTGCGCCTCGCCGACGACGGGGACCTCGTGGCCGTCTCCCGCGAGATCCCGTTCGACACCGAGACCGCCGTCACCGCCTTCGGCAAGCTCTTCGAGCCGCCTTTCGGGTTCCTCCTCGAGTCGGTCACCGGCGGCGAGCGCTGGGCCCGATGGACCTTCCTCGGCACCGCGCCGCGGGAGGCCTGGCGGGCGGACGGCAACGAGGTCGCTCGCTGGACCGCCGACGAGGGGTGGGGCGAGCCCGTCGTGGTCGACGATCCCATCGAGGACCTGGCCCGACGACTCCGGGCCTCCACCCCCATCGTCCCGCCCGGCATCCCCCGCTTCTTCGGCGGCGCCGTGGGATACCTGGGGTACGACCTGGTCCGGCACATCGAACGGCTGCCCGGCCCGCCCGCCGATGACCTCGGCCTCCCCGACGCCGTCCTCGCCTTCACCGACCTGGTGGTGGCCATCGACAATGTCGTGGACCGGGCCCAGATCATCGCCACCGTGCCGGTGCCCCCACGCGTCGCCGAGGATGGCGCGAGAGGTCCGGAGCCCGGAGCCGCCCGTGCCGCCGCCGGGGACGGGCGCCGTGTGGCCCTCCGGGAGGCCTACGACGCCGCCCTCGCCCGAATCGACGCCCTGCTGGAGAGGCTAGCGGAGGGACGGGGGCCCGGGCCCATGTGGACGCTGGAGCCCGGGGGACCCGGCGCTCCCGCTTCTCCCACGTGGCCCGCTTCCCCCACGGCGCAGGAGTACCCGAGCAGCTTCACGAGAGGGGAATTCGAGGACGCCGTCCGGAAGGTGAAGGCCTACATCGGGGCGGGGGACGCGTTCCAGGTGGTGCTGAGCCAGCGGCTCGACGTGGAGCTGACGGTGTCGCCGTTCCGGCTGTACCGGGCGCTCCGGTCGCTGAACCCGTCGCCGTACATGTACTTCCTCGAGCTGGACGGGATCTCGGTGGTGGGAGCCTCGCCGGAAGTCCTGGTCCGGGTCGAGGACCGTGTCATGACCGTGCGGCCCATCGCGGGCACACGGCCGAGGGGCGCGTCCGAGACCGAGGACCGGGCCCTCGAGGCGGAGCTCCTGGCGGACCCCAAGGAACGGGCCGAGCACCTGATGCTCGTCGACCTCGGGCGCAACGACGTGGGCCGGGTCGCCGAATACGGGACCGTCGAGGTCCCGGAGCTCATGGGCATCGAGCGGTACAGCCACGTGCTCCACATGGTCAGTCGCGTCACCGGACGACTGCGCGACGGGCTCGACGCCTTCGACGCCTTCCGGGCCGCCTTCCCCGCGGGCACGGTCTCCGGCGCGCCCAAGGTCCGGGCCATGGAGATCATCGACGAGCTGGAGCCCGCCCGCCGGGGACCCTACGCCGGCGCCGTCGGCTACTTCGCGTACGGCGGGCGGAGCATGGACACCGCCATCGCGATCCGCACGCTCGTGGCCGCCGGAGGACGGGCCCACGTCCAGGCCGGCGCCGGCATCGTGGCCGACTCCGATCCCGCCCGCGAGTTCGAGGAGACCCTCGCCAAGGCCCGGGCACTGCTGGCGGCACTCGGCACCTGAACGGTCGCCCCACGTCGGGCGCGCGGCCCCGCGTTGCGGGGTTCGAACTCCGGTCCTCGCTGCGCTCGACCGGAGCCCGCGTTGCGGGATTCGAACTCCGGTCCTCGCTGCGCTCGGCCGGAGCCCGCGTTGCGGGATTCGAACTCCGGTCCTCGCTGCGCTCGACCGGAGCCCGCGTTGCGGGATTCGAGGCGCCGGGCGAGGCGGAGTCCGATGGCGGGACCAGGGGGTGCGGTGAGGCAGGGGTCGAATCGGCGCTGCGCGCCGCGCGGCCTCGGGCCGCGTTCGAATCCCGCGCCAGCGGGGCCGCCGGAGCGGAGCGATCGACGGCTTCGAAAGCGAGCGGAGCGAGCGGTCGAACTTCGTCAGTCTTCCTCGGCCATCCTCCGGTCGATGGACTCGAAGAGGCGGTCGAAGTGATGGTCTTCGTGGGCGGAAGTGGCGCACAGCCGGAGGCGTGCCATGCCCCGGGCCACGGCGGGGAAGACCACGGCGGAGACGAAGACGCCGTCGTCGAGCATGGCCCGGGCCCAGCGGTAGGCGCGCCACTCGTCGCCGAGGATGAGGGGGACCACGGGCGACGCGCTGGCCCCGGCGTCCAGCCCCCGGCTCTCGACGCCCTCCCGGAGGCGGGCGGAGTTGGCGCGGAGCCGCTCCATGAGCGACGGGTCGTCGCGCAGCGTACGGACGCCCGCGAGGGCCGCGGCGGCATTGGCGGGGGTGAGGGCGGCGCTGAAGATGTAGGGGGCCGAGCCGTGCTGGACATAGATCTTGAGGGCCCGGGACCCGGCGACGAACCCGCCGGAGGAGGGGATCCCCTTGGACAGCGAGCCGGTGAGGATGTCGACGCGTGCGGGGTCGACGCCCTGGGCCTCGCAGGTCCCCCGTCCGTGCTGGCCGATGGCGGCGAGGGCGTGGGCCTCATCGACCAGGAGGAACGCGTCGTACTTCTCCTTCAGCTCGACGAGCCGGGCCAGCGGGGCCTGATCGCCGTCCATGCTGAAGACGCCGTCGACGGCCACGAGCACGCGGTCGACGCCCCGGTTCCGGGCCTGGCGCAGGCGGCGCTCGAGGTCCTCCATGTCGTTATGGCGGAAGGGTCGCACGTCGCACCCGGCCATGCGGCAGCCGTCCTGGATGCTCTGGTGGGCGTAGCGGTCGAGGATCGCCCAGTCGCCGGGCCCGAAGAGGGAGGTGATGACGCCGACATTGGCATCGTAGCCGGAGCTGAAGACGGCGGCGGCCTCGGCGCCGAGGAAGTCGGCCAGCTCCCGCTCGAGCTCGTGGTGGATCTCGAGGGTCCCGGTGAGGAGCCGGACGCCGCCGGTCGAGGTGCCGAACCGGGCGACGGCGTGGTCGACGGCGGCATTGATGCGGGGGTCGCCGATCAGTCCGAGGTAGCTGTACGACGAGAACATGAAGAACTCCTCGTCGAAGGCCGCGGACTCGGGGCCGGGGGCCCGCTCCAGGGGGAGCTGGTAGGTGTAGAGGGAATGGGGCAGGCCCTGGTGGAAGAGCTGGAACCACTGGCGTACGCCGTCGGTGTCGAGGAGGGAGCCCGGCTCGATGAGATCGTCCGGGCCCCGACCGTCGAAGTACCCGCCGAAGGGGTCGCGGGTGTAGCCGCCGAGGGAGTCAGCGGACACGGAACGCGACTTTGATGCAGGCGTGGGCGTCCTTCCCGAGGGCGACCCGGATGGCGTCACGGTACTCCTCCAGTTCGAACAGGTGTGTGACCAGCCCGAGCGCGCGCAGGTCGTCGGCCCGCATGAGCTCGAGGGTGGCATCGAATATGTCGAGGCGTCGGCCATCGTGCTCGACCGGGCCGTAGACCATCACGCCCCGGACCCCGAGCTGGCGGTGCCAGAGCCGCGTGAGATCGAGCTTCGAGACGGCGGCGGCGCCGGCGACCACGATCCGGCCGCCCTCGCGGGTGAGGGCGAAGGCGTCCCGGAGCGTGGCCCGGGACCCTACGCTGTCGTAGACCACCGATGGCCCGCCCTCGACCAGTCGGGGCGCGAGGGTGGGCCTGTGCAGCGAGGCGCCGGGAAGCGACGACGCCCACTGGTAGAGGGCGTCGCCGGACTCCAGGACCTCGTCGGCGCCGGCCTGCCGGGCCTTCCGGGCCTGGAAGGGGTAGCGGGCCGACACGGCGATGGTTCCGTCCCAGCCGCTGCCGCGCAGTCCCCGGACGGTCAGGAGCCCGATGGTGCCGGCGCCGAGGACCAGGACCACGTCCCCGGCGGCGGGCGGCTCGAGGAAGACGCCCTTGGCGGCGGACGCGAAGGGGTCCGTCAGCAGGGCGACCTCGTCGGGCAGATCACCCTGGGGCCAGAGCTGGCTCTCGTGGACCACGAGCCGGTCGGCCCAGCCGCCGCCGGTGAGGGGGCTGAACCCGGCGATGTGGCCGGTGCCGTCGGTCGCCCGGCGGCATACGCCGTAGTCGCCGCGGGCGCAGGCGGGGCAGGGCTCGAGCCCCTTCTGCCGACAGCTCAGCATGGGGTTCACGATGACGCGGTCCCCGGCCGACCACCCGGTCACGGCCGGACCGGTCTCCGCGACGGTGGCGACGATCTCGTGACCGAATGTGAAGGGGTACGCGCTGTAGGGCTCGAGGGCGAAGGAGTCGTGGGCGGTGATGACGCCGAGGTCGCTGCCGCAGATGCCGCTCAGCCGGGGCTCGAGCACGACCCAGTCGGGCCCGGGCAGCGCGGGCGGCTCGATCTCGTCCAGCCGCACGAACCCCAGTGGGCCGGCCCCGGTACCGGGCAGCCGGCCGGAGACGGCCCGCGTCAGCATGTACCGGAGTGGCCGGTAGTGGAAGCGGATGGCGCGCACGGGGCTCTGGCGGTCCTCGGAGTGGTGGATGAACGCTGAAGGTAGAAACGGTCCGGTCCAGGCTGACGTTGATGCGGCTCACGCCGCAGGCTCGAAGATCCTCTGCATGGTCGGCGAGAAGCACCCCGTTGGTGGTCAGGCAGATCGGA
>CAYMLW010000114.1:0-11717 GCA_964391035.1 uncultured Gemmatimonadaceae bacterium | reverse complement strand
CTCCCGCCCCCCCCACATGTGCTCGAAGTCGAAGCCTGCGCTGTACGCCTCGGACGGGAGGAAGGCGAAGGCGCCATCGTCCGGCAGATCGCGTCGCATCCCGGTGACGATCCCGCCCACGGTCGTGGCCCCTTCCCGCAGGTCCTGCTGGACCCGGGCCACGCCGTAGTAGCTCCGGGGCTCCGCCAGGAACGTGACGATGCCGTCCCCGCCGCCCTCGACGTAGGCCCGCCCCTGCTCCGGCGCCGACATCGCCATCAGCGTCCCCACCGACAGCCCCTCCGACGTCCGGCCGGTGAGCTTGGCCGCGCCGGTGATCGTGCTCTGATCCGGGACATCGACATAGTCGGCGCCGCCCGGCCCGCCGCCCTGCGGCTCCCGGCCGATCCGGCGACTGTAGAACAGCATGTTGCGGCGCCCGGAGAGAGTGAAGTCGAGGATACGGGCGTCCTCGACGAAGAAGGGTCGCCGCTCCGGGAAGAAGGTCTCGAACGCCGAGAGGTTGATCACGGCGGGGTCGAGCTCGACCTGGCCGAAGTCCGGATTCACGGTGGCGTCGAGGGTGAACGCGCTGCCGAGGCCGTAGCGGAGGTCGAACCCGGCCTGCCCGCTCTGTTCGACGCCATCGAAGAAGGGGTCGCCCTCCGCTGCGGGCCCGGTGTGGGCCCGGGCGAGGACGTAGGGCCGGAGCTCGATCCGGCGCGCACGCGTGGGTACGCGCACACCGGCCATGGGTCGGAAGAAGCTGACCCGGCCGTACCGGTCCCGCGGCACGAGCGCGTGGTAGGTCCGCTCGCCGGCCGCCACCCGCCAGCGTACGAAATTGATGCCCCACGTCTGGGGAGCGTCCCCGGGCTCGTAGCGGATCTGCGACCACGGAATGCGCATCTCCGCCGACCAACCTTCCTCGTCGATCGACACGTCGGACTCCCACACCGCATCCCAGGAGTCGTCTTCCTCCCTGTCCGCGAAGAGGTAGGCGTCGCTCTGCACCCCGGCGGCCGTCAGGCGGAACCGGTACCCGGTCCGCCGGTCGCGGTTGGGGTCGAACAGGACCTCGAAGTAGTCCGCCTGGCCCGCCCGGTCCCGGCGCACGAGCTGACGCGCGATGTCGGACGGGTCTTCCGACATCCGGGCGCCCACGTAGATGGCCTCGTCATCGAAGACGACGCGGACCTCCGTCCGCCGGCCCGGCAAGGCCCCCTGCTCCGGCTCTCCCTGCACGAAGTGCGTGATCGGCTCGACACCGCGCCAGCCCTCGTCCGACAGGACGCCATCGACACGGATCGGCGCCGCGCGCTCGGAAGCCCGCAACGCCGCGCCCCGGGGACCGTCGTCCGATCCGGCGGCGCCGCCCGCCGCGGCCCGCTGTCCCGATGCCGGAGTCCACGACGCCAGCGCCGCGCAACACACCACCACCCATGCTCCTCGTCCCATCATCCGTCCCGTACGCCGCTGAGGTTGTCCCCGTCGAGCCCCATCATTCCCCGGTAGCCATCCAGTGTTCCGATCACCAGCTGACGTTGCCTTCCTGGCTGGTGTCGATGTCCTCGTGCTCCCCGGTCTCGAAGAGGTACGCCTCCATGTTCCGGGTCAGGAACTCACGGGCCTCCCGGCTCCGGACATCGAGCCCGTAGTGGTTGATCAACGCCTGCTGGTATTGCAGCCACTCCTGCCAGCACTTCTGGTCGATCGACGCGTGGATTCGCTCGCCCAGCTCGTTCCGCAGGGGCGGCTTGGGCAGCTGCTCGCCCGTCTCACCACACCGCACGCACTCGATTTGCGCCATCTCCGCTCCTCGTTCCGACTTGTGGGGGCCCGGACGCGATCGGCATATTCACCGGCGCGCCCCCTTCGACGGCCCGGCTGCCAGCACAAGCTATGCACACCCGGGGCGCTGTCTACCCCCGCCCGATGGAGGTGGTCCTGCAGGAGCCCACGAACCAGCCGACTCACGTCGACAACGGGGCGATCCGCCCCCCGCACGATGCCGGCCCGGGGTCCGGGCTCCGACGCCTCGACGAGAAAGCCATCCGCCTGTGGCGCATCACGCTGGCGGCCCGGGGCCTCACCGCCGCGGCCGCCCTCGTCGGTGTCGGGCTGTTCGTGGGCCCGCCCCTCGTCGTCGGGCTCCTGGCCGGGCTCGTTGCCGTCACGACCCTCGCCGCCGTAACGATCCTGCCCCCGCTCCAGTATCGACGGTGGCGGTTCGGGCTCGAGGGCGAGCACCTGCGGATCCGCCACGGCGTCCTCTTCCACACCACGAGCATCGTGCCCTACGCCCGCATCCAGCACGTCGACACGCGCCACGGGCCCCTCGATCGCTGGCTGGGACTCGCCTCCCTCGTGGTCTTCACCGCGGGCACCCGCGGCGCGATCCTCACCATCCCGGCCCTGGCCGCCGACGAGGCCGAGGGCATCCGGGACCGCCTGGCCGCCCTGAGCGGCGTCGGTGATGCCGTCTGACTGGCAGCGGCTCCACGGCTTCACCGTCGTCTCCCGGGCGCTCACCCTCGCCCGGCAGCTCCTCCTGCCGGCCATCATCGGCGGTGCCTCCGCGGGCGATGACATCACCAGCGCATTCCAGTGGATCGCCGCGATCCTCGTGCTCCCTTCCATCGCTATCGCGTTCGCCCAGTGGTCGGTCTTCCGCTACCGCCTCGACGGCGACGACCTGGTCATCCAGAGCGGCGTCCTGTCCAAACGGCGCCGCGTGATCCCCCTCGCCCGGATCCAGAACATCGACCTCCAGCAGTCCGGGCTGGAACGACTCTTCGGCATGGCCCGGCTCCGGCTCGAGACCGCCTCCGGCGGGGGCGAGACCGAGGCCTCCCTGGCCGTCCTGGCCCGCCCCGATGCCGCATCGCTCCAGGCCGAGCTCATGCGGCGCCGCGAGGCCGCGCGTGAGCCGGAGCCCGGGGTGCCCGGGGAGCCGGACGGCGACGCCGTTCCGGCGGGACCGGCGGAGGAGCCGCGTCGCCTGCTGCGGCTCTCGCTCTTCGATCTCGCCATTGCCGGCGCCACGTCGAACGAGGCTGGACTCCTGGCCGCCGGCCTCGCGACGGGCGTCGAGCTGATGGACGACCTGGGGGGCATCGAACGGCTCGGGCTCTGGGTCGAGCAGGCGTTCGCCCGGGGCGCGGAGCTCGGCGCCCTCGGCGTGCTCGTCGTGGGGACGAGCTTCGCGGTGGCTGTCCTGGTCCTCGGCTGGGTCCTCTCCATCGGCGTCTCCATCGTCCGATACCACGGCTTCACGCTGACCCGGACGGAGACCGAGCTGCGCCGGGAATACGGGCTCCTGGGCCGGCATCAGTCCACGGTGCCACTGGAGCGGGTCCAGGCCATCCGGATCGAGCAGTCGCTCCTGCGACGACCGCTGGGTCTGGTGACGTTGAAGATCGAGACGGCCGGCTCCGGACCCGCACAGCGACAGGCCACGAATCCCGGTCGTGCGTTCGTCCCCATCGCCCGGCGCCGGGAGGTCGGCCCGCTCCTCCGCGAGGTCTTCCCGGACGCCCGGCTGGAGGGTGTCGGGCTGGCGCCCGTCTCTCCCCTCGCCCGCCGCCGCACGTTCCTGCGGCTCGCGCTCCCCTGCCTCCTGGCGGCGGTCGCGGCCGGGCTCCTTGCCGGGCCCCGCTGGTTCGGGCTGGGCCTCCTGCTCCTCCCGGCCTGGCTGTACGCCGTCGCCGACTATCGGGCCAGGGGCTGGGCCCGGCCGGGGGACTACACCCTGGTCCGGGCCGGGGTGTTCACCCGCGTGAGCCTGCTGGTGCCGGAACGAAAGATCCAGACGCTGCACCTGAAGACGACCCCGTTCCAGCGCCGTCTCGCGCTGGCCACCCTGCTCGTCGACACCGCGGGCGGCCGGGCCGCCCAGGTGGCCGATCTGGAGGCCGGCAGGGCACGCCCGCTGATCGATGACCTCGCCCGCGACGCCGAGGCTTCCCGCCGGGCCGGGCTCAGCTCGATTCCAGCCGCTGGATGACTGTCTCCACATCCGGCCACCGGGTGCGATGGTTCAGGATGCAGAGCCGCAGGGCGTACTCGCCCCGGACCCGGGTCGACGAGATCATCCCGACCCCGCTCTCCGACAGCCGCCGTAGCCGATCCGCGTCCGCGGCCTCGCCCTCCCCGCTCCGGAATGTGACCACGCCGAGCTCCGCCGGCGTGACCACCTCCAGAACGGTGGACTGCCGGATCCGCGACTCCGCGCGTTCCGCGAGCCGGATCCCCACCGCGATCGCGCCCCGGATCCGGTCCACCCCGAAGCTCCGGACCGTCAGCCATACCTTGAGCGCCCGTGCCGCGCGGGTGAGCTGAGGACCGCGATCGGCGAAGTTCACTTCGCCGTCATCGGGCAGCGTGCCGCGCCGGACTTCGGTGTCCTGCAGGTAGTCCGGCATGATGTGGAACGCGTCGACAAGCTCCCAGCCGCGCCGCACCAGCAGGCACCCGGCCTCGAAGGGCTGGAAGAGCCACTTGTGGGGATCCAGCGTGACCGAATCGGCCCGCCCGATCCCGTCGAGGAGCATCCGACCGCGCTCCGTCAGCACCGCGAACCCGCCGTAGGCGGCATCCACATGGAGCCAGAGCTCCTCGTCCTGGCACACGGAGGCCAGCGCGTCGAGGGAGTCCACCGCGCCCGTACTCGTGGCCCCGCCATTCGCCACGACCAGGAAAGGCCGGCGCCCGGCCCCGCGATCCTCCGCGACGGCTTCCGCCAGTGCACGGGGGTCCAGCCGCTGCCGGGCGTCGGAGGCCACGGCCCGGACCCGGTCCTCCCGGAACCCGAGAATCCGGGCCGCACGCACGATCGACGAGTGGGTCTCGCCGGAGACGTAGATCACGGCGTCGCCCCAGTCCCCGCCGAGCCCGGCGGACCGCGCGGTCGCCAGGGCCGTCAGGTTGGCCGCGGATCCGCCGCTCATGAGCAGTCCCGCCGACGCCGGCGTATAGCCGATCCAGTCGCGGAACCAGCCGAGCACCTCGAGCTCCAGTGCGCTCGGGCCGGCGGACTCGAGCCACGTCCCCTGGAACACGTTGTGGCCCGCCGCCAGCAGCTCGCCGAGGATCCCCGGCCAGGTCGGACAGCTCGGCACGAACGCCATGAAACGGGGGTGGTCCACGCTGCCCCGGTACGGCAGCACCGCCGCCTCGAGGAACTCGAGGAGATCCTCGAACGGCGCACCCTCGGGTGGCGCCTCCGCCAACCGCGCCGCCATCTCGGTCCGCGTCGCCCCGCGCCAGGTCCGCGCCTCGCCCAGCCCGCTCAGCCGGTCGACCAGCCGGTCCACGACGGCGTATCCCATCGTCCGCATCGTCTCCGCGGGCAGCTCCAGTGATCCGGGTCCTGTGGTGTGGTCAGCCATGCGGCAAGATCAGGAGTCGAGCCTCGCGCCTCAAGACTCCCGAGTACGACTGCGAGTACGACGCCACGCATGTCCCACTGGACCCACGACGACCTCGCCCGTTATCCTCCAGCCGCGACACCGGTGCCCGCTGACGGGCCGCGGGCCGGGAGAGCGCTCGGGGAACGGCGGGCATGCCCGCCCACAGGCAATGCACCAGCCGGGGGCAGCCCGGCGGCGAGATGACGATTATGGCCGACTATCGCTTCAACGTATCCGATTCCTACCGTATCCCGCTTCGCGGCTGGATGCTCCGCCTCAAGCTCGTGGACGGGACCTTCGAGCCCGCCATGCTGTCGCCGGGATCGTCCCTCAAGCTGCTCGCCCCGGACGGCGAGGAGCGTACGGTCACGGTCAAGGGACTGTCGACCACGGGCGGAAGGCAGACGCGGGATCGCGTCGACACCTACCGGGAGTTCGACATCGTGATCCCGGTCGAGGACGGCACCACGGGCGGCGAAGTGGGCATCGGCTGGACCGCCGTCCCCGCGTGATGTCGGACGTACCAACCTTGACACCGGCCGCGCACCGTTTGGTATTGGACGGCACACTCGATCCCGGAGGCCCGATGCGGATTTCGGCCGGAGAGCTCGGCGACAACCTGGCTCAGCTGGTGTGGGAGAGCTTCACGGACTTCATGGAGCGCCGCGGTCTCCCGCCGGAGGCGGAGCCCGAGGGTCCGACCACGGTCATCGCACTGCCCACGGTAGAGCCCGAGGAGGCGCTGATCTTCTTCATGTGGCTCCACACCCGGGCGTGCCAGCAGGGGCTCAACAGTCAGCCCGACCCGGCCAGGGCGACCCTGGACGCCATGCATCAGGCCCTGTACACGGACCTCGAGGAACGCGCCATCCCCAGGGTGCAGCTGCCGCTCTTCGAGCAGCGGGTCAGCGCCCGCTACACGGAGTACTACGAGGCCGCCAGGTCCCGGAGCGACGAGCGGGTGGTGGAGGTGGCCGCGCGACACGTCCTGGTCAACGGGATGCAGCGGCCGGGGATCGCCCTCGACCTCGCGGAGGCCGCTACGGTGACGAGTGGTCCGCTCCGGGACTTCCTGGAGGACGTCGAGCTGGAAGAGTACTAGCGTCCCACTTCACCCACTCGAACGCCGTCCGACACCGTCGGCACCAGTAGGTCGCCACGGAGAGGGCGGTCCCGAACGGCGAGTGCAGCTCGGTCTCCTTCCCGTCACAGAAGGGACACTCGGGGCGCTCCGGCAGCTCGTAGGGATCGCTCATCAGTCCATCAGGAAGTCCCGGTTCCGATCGCCCCGAACCTTCCGGATGGTCTCCTCGTCCGGCCCTCCGGCGCCGACCCGCCGACGGACCTCGTCGAAGTTTGCGGGCGCCTCGCCCGCCTTCCGCTCCGCTCCGATCTCGTCGAGGAGGGGGCCCACGCGGTCCAGCAGCTCGTCCCGCAGCTGCGACCCCGAGGCCCTCACCACGCCAGCCGATTCGAGCTGCCGGGCCCGGCCCGAGTCCGGACCGAACCAGGCCAGGACCGCCGGGAGCGCCGCCTCGACCGCCTCCCGCAGTGCTGCCCGGGAAGCGTCCGTGCCGCCGGCCAGGCGCTTGAACCATGCGGCGCCGTGGGCGGCGTGGAACCGCTCCTCCTCCAGCAGCTTCGCCACGCGCTGGCGGAGCGGCTCGTGGCTCGACGTCCGGAGCGCCTCGAACTGGACGGTCAGCGCGCCGTCGGCGAGGACCATCAGGGCCACCGTGTCCGACCAGCTCCCGGCAGGCCGGTCCAGGATCGACATGTTCCGGTAGGCGTCCGGCTCCCGGCCGTGCTCGAGGGCGTCGACGTCGTCATCGAAGCCCTTCAGCAGGGCATACAGGAGCCGGGCATGGCCCCATTCGTCCTGGGCCATGGACGAGCACGCGATGCTCGCCTCCAGCTCCGGGGCGCCGAGCATCCATTCGGCGTACCGGTACCCCAGGAGCCGCTTGCTGTCGGCGAGGACCAGGATCAGGTCCCGGACGGTCTCCAGCGTCGCGTCGTCGAACCCGGCCTGCGTCTCCGCCGTCATTCCGATTCCGCCTCCACCGGCTCGCCCCGGTCCACCGTGAAAACCTCGGTCATGTCGTTCCGCGCCACCACGTACATGTCGAACCACCGCTCTTCGTCGTACGTGTTGAACGCGTAGACCTTCGCCAACTCGGTATCCGGGGCATTCAGGTTGCCGATGTGCTTCAGCGGCTCACCCCGGTTCTTCCTCGCGAATACCTCGTAGATCATGGCTGCCTGTCCGTTCAGGAGACGACGCCGTACTTCCGGAGCGTCACGCGTCCGGATTCCGTGATCATCGACCGGTTCCAGGGCGGGTCCCAGACCACGTCGATCGACACCTCCGCCACGCCGCCATCCTGGAGCAGCCGGTCCCGTACATCCATGAGCATCAGCTCCATGCACGGGCAGGCGGTGGCCGTGAAGGTCATGGTGACGGTCAGGTGGCCCGGCGCCGCGTGGTCGGCCTCGATGTCGTAGATGAGGCCCATGTCCACCACGCTGATCGGCAGCTCCGGGTCCAGGACCTCCTTCAGCGCGCGCCAGTGGGACTCGGTCCCGGGGCGTACCGTGATGTGGTCCAGGAGTGGGGCACCCACCGCGGCGTTCAGCGCCGGGCCGCGCACGCCGGGGGCTGACAGAGCCCCGGGCGCACCCGGCTGGGACGTCGTGCTCACGCCGCCAACAGGCGGTTCACGTCGCCGTGGCTCCTGCGGACGCTCTCGACGTAGCGCTCGTTCATCGGGCCGCGGCCCTTCCACCGCTTGAACACCTCGTCCCAATCGATCTCGCCGCCATCGAAGTCCCAGTGCTTCGCCTCGGCGTCGTAGTGGCACGGGAAGGGGTAGTCCAGGACGAACTGCTCCCTCTGCTCGTCGTAGTGGGCCGGCACGTCGATCCCGATGGACTCGCACAGCGGCACGGTCGACGACATCCAGGTCTGCCGCAGCTCGTCGTTGGTCATCCCCTTGAGCCGGTAGGCGAGCTGATCGCTGTGCCGCTTCAGCTCGTCCGGGAGACCGAACCACTCCAGCGTCATGGGAAACATCCAGTCCACCGCCCGCTGCAGCTTCTCCTTCGCCTCGCCACCCGCAGCCGCGAGGCGACGCATCCAAACCTCCCCGTGCCGCAGGTGGAACGTCTCCTCCATGTCCACCTTCACCAGCGCCCGCTTCAGAGGGCCATAGCTCGTGTTCCGGTGCACGTCCCCCAGGAGCGTGATCCCGGCCCGGTCGAAGAAGCCGTTCGCCGTGACCAGCTCCGCCCAGTTGTCCAGCGGCTGGTCGAACCCGTACGGGTGCTTGAACTCGTGGGGCTCCCGCCCGTACAGGAGATGCTCCTTGTCCTGGCCCATGTCCTCGAGGAGGCGGTAGGCGATGTTCGCGTGGGCCAGCTCGTCCTGGATGATCGCCACCGCGCTCACCATCGTGTTCGTGGACGGCGCGTCCTGGGCGGCCCCCCAGTAGGCGGGCGCGCTCATGAGCTCGGTGTCGCCCTGGACCATGAGCTGAATGGTCAGGGCCTTCCGGTACCCCGGCGTCATCTCGTCCGGCGACTCCAGGATGTACCCTTCCTGGACCTTCTGCTTCAGCTGTTCCTCGGTGTATTGCGTCATGCGGGGCTCCATCGGGGTGGGACTGGGGACCCTGAAGCTAGCCGCGCACCGGGGGGTTGGCAAAGCCCCGACCCGCAGGGACCGGAGGGACGCGTCGCCACGCCCCTGCGTCGCGCCGTCATCCTTCGCGGGATCGCTCTGCCGGCACCGTACGGCCGCGCTCCTGCCCTGAAGCGGGTCCGAGACACGGAACACGCGCCGGGGGTTTGCACTATCATCCCGAGAGCATCGGGAGTCTTCATGAAGATCAAATGTCTGGCCATCCTGGGCCTCCTGATCGCGGCGCCGGGCTCGGGTCAGGAGTGGCAGGTGGCCCGGGATCGTTTCCCCTTCGCGGGGAGCCGCCTCACCATCCAGGTCGAGGCCGATGCCGGAGGCACGCTCCGGATCATCCGCGGCGGACCCGGCGCCGTCCGGGTCGCCAGCCGCGCGGAACAGGGGTTCACCGCCGCCGGCCTGGCCGAGAACGAAGAGCTCACCCTGACCGCCGCCGGCGCGGGCCCCGTCGACTACATGGTGTCCGTGCCGGAGAACGTGTGGGTCGATGTCCGCCTGCCAGGCCACACCTTTGCCGAGTCCGTGGCGGGCAGCACCCGGTCCCGCACCTTCCGGTGGACGCGACCGAGCGCCAGGCCCACGGCGCCCGTCTGGGTTCCGCCGTCGCCCGGCGACCCCGCGCTCTACACCACCTACACCCGGGCCCTGGCCCCCCGCGTCATTCTGCTTCCGGCGCTGGCCAACATTCGATCACTCGGCGTCCGGATCCAGGAAGGCCCGTTCCGCGTACAGACCGGGCGACCGCTGTCCGTCGAGCGAGGCGACGACGACCGTCTCGAGATCCACTCGGACCAGCCGCCCATGGACATCGTCATCACCGTGCCCGACGGGACGCGGGAGTTCCGCCTCGACGTTGGCGAGTTCACCGCCGTCGCCATCACCGACGGCGCCCTCGCCGTCCACTGCTCTCCCGTGACGGACCAGCGGTTGTCAGACGGACGCCGGTGGCTCACCTTCACCCCGGAGGATGGTGCCCTCTCGTGCTCCCCATGACTCGCGGCGCGGCACGAAGGTTGACAGGGTATGGCCATCCACACGTGCAACCCACAGGGAGGATCTCATAGCCAGGACCAAGACCCGTGTGAATGAACAGATACGGATCAGCCCGATCCGCCTCATCGACCCCGAAGGCGAACAGGTCGGTATCGTCCCCCTCGAGGAAGCCAGGGAACGGGCGGCCGAAGCCGATCTCGACCTCGTCGAGGTCGCCCCACGCGCACGACCCCCCGTCGTCCGCATCATGGACTGGGGCAAGTACCAGTACGAACAGCAGAAGGCGGCCAAGGAAGCGAAGAAGAAGCAGCACACCTACGAGCTCAAAGAGGTCAAGTTCCGCCCCAAGACGGACGACCACGACATGGACTTCAAGGTGCGCAATGCCCGCCGCTTCCTGAAGAAGGGCAAGCACGTGCGCATCACCGTCCGCTTCCGACGGCGAGAGATGCGACGGCCAGAAAACGGCCAGCGCGTACTCGACGAAGTGGCCGAACGCCTCGAAGACGTGTCCACCGTCTCGAGCCGCGACAAGCGCCTCCAGGGCCGGGTCATGCAGATGACCCTCGAACCGGACATCGAATAGGCGACCCGACGGGCTCGGCGCAGACCTCCCGCTCCGTCGCACCGCCGGAGAACCCCCCGGGCAGCCGGCTCCCCGACCCGGGCCCGGCGAGGGCCGGGCACCGTCCCGGACCGATCGCTGAAAATGAGACGCATTCCCGATCCCCGCCGCCGCCAGACCGGCTCCGCGCCAGGACAACAAGACGTAACCAACTGTATGACAAGCAGTTACAATACTTAAACAAACGTCGAAACAAGCCCTTGCGGACCGTCCGGGAGGCCATTATATTTCAATCTAGATTGAAGGAAGAACGTGTTGGCCCGGTTCCCGACCGGAACCGGGCTCGTTTACTGAGATGACCGGCACCGGGCGCGTCCCGGGGCTCGAACATAGGGGAGGGTCGATGGCCATTTCTGCGTCCGAGACGCAGCAGAACGTGTCGCTTCTCGACATGAGTGACAGCGAGCTCGTGGCCGCCCATCTGGATGGCCACCCGCTGGCGTTCAGCGAGTTGTACAATCGCTATCGTGACCGGCTGGTCCACTTCATCCGGCGGAAGACGGGTGACGGGGATCGGGCGGAGGATCTGGTACAGGAGGCGTTTGTGCGGGTGACGCGCCATCTGCACCGGTTCGACCAGTCGAAGAAGTTCTCGACGTGGATCTACACGATCTGCTCGAACCTGGCGAAGAACGAGCTGCGCAACCGGTCTCGCAGCCCGCTGGTACTGTTCCAGAAGCTGACGACGCACTGGGAGCCGGATCACCGGCCGCTCCAGTTCGAGGACTCGAACATGAAGCCGGACAAGCTGTACCGGAATCGCTACCTGCAGGAGAAGGTGGAGGAGACGGTGTCCCGGCTGCCCGAGCACCACCAGCTCGTGTTCCGCCTGCGTGAGCTCGAGGGGAAGAGCTACGAGGAGATCGCCGAGATCACCGGGGTGAATCTCGGGACGGTGAAGAGCCGCCTGCACCGGGCGCGCACCAGCTTCGCCGAGATGATCGAGCCGCTGCTGAACTAGTACAGTCCGCCATAAATACGCTCACGTATTATCCTGGCGTCTCGAAACCGG
>CAYMLW010000113.1:0-11795 GCA_964391035.1 uncultured Gemmatimonadaceae bacterium | reverse complement strand
CCAGGTCGATTCCTACTTCCTGATACCCTTCAGCTCATTTGAGCTCAAGTACAATCCGTAGTAGGTAACGGGTAATGGGTAACGGGTAATGGGTAATGGGTGATCGGAAACCGGAAATCGGAAACCGGAAACCGGTAACAGCGCCCCTCCCCGAACCCCCTTGCGAAGCCCTCTTGCGAGGCCCCCAGGCCGAGCCCTCTTGCAAAGCCCTCTTGCGAGGCCAAAGGCCGAGCCCGAGCCCGCCCCTCAGGCCCTCTCGATCTCTCCCCTCAGCCGCTCGAGCGACGACTCGATGGCCGCCAGCTCCGCCCTGGCTCCTTCCAGCGACTCCCTCTGGCTCTCCACGAACCGGCGGTACGGCGCCATGGTCTCGTCGATGGTGTCCGCGGCCCCCGCGATCTCCTTGTGGGCCTGTCGCTCGAGGGCCCCCGCGAGCTGCTCCCGGAGCGCCTGGATCCGCTCCTGGAACCGGCGCTTGGCCTGCTGCCGCTTCCGCGGGATCAGGTAGAAACCACCCACCGCCAGCGTGATGGCCAGCACGGTCCCCGTGACATCGGCGGCGGCGCCGGAGATGAGGGTGGCCACCAGCGCCCCCAGTCCCACCGCCCCCACCTCGGCGATGGCCGTGGCGGTGAACGTCCCCTGGACCTCGTTCGCGATCTTCCGGGCCTCCTCCTCCCTGTCGTACCCGCCGATGACCCGGTCCGCCGCCTGGCTGATCGAGTCCAGCAGCGCCTGGCGGTTGTACTGGAACCGGCCGGCCTGCTTCGGCGCGTCGTCGGGCGCCTCGGCCTGGCGCCGGTCGATGTAGCGCTCGACCTCCCGCCAGACGTCGAGGTTCTTCTCGACGATCCAGTCGACCACCCGGGTGGCCTCCTCCTCGATCCGTTCCGGCGTTTCGGCGATCACCTTGCTCTCGAAGACCACCCGGAGTGCATCGCTGTCCATCAGCGACCGGATCCGCCCGATCCGGACGTGCTCCTCGAAGAACGCCGCGCCCCGCCGTTCCATCTCGAGGAGGAGCGTGTCGATCTTCGCCAGCCGACCGTCCAGGTCCGCCAGCATGTCCTGGTGGTACGACGCGAGCTGCCGGTCGATGTCCTGGATCGCCTCGATGTCCGCCGCCAGCGTCTTCAGCCGCTCGAACGCCAGCGTCTTGTACCGCGCCGCCAGCCGGATCCCGACGTTCAGCGGGTTGAGCAGCTTGAGCCGGACCCGCTCCTCGGCGTCCAGCGTGTCCAGCAGGTACGACTGGATGTCGTCGAAGCCGCTGGCGCTCCAGAGCGACTCGTCGTCCTCCTCCAGCGCCCGCAGCGCCTGCCGGGCCGACACGCCGAAGACCTCCGGCTCCCGCCCCAGCAGCTCGGCCGCGTTCCGCCGCACGAAGTCACGGACCTCCGTCCGCTCGGGCGCCGCCTCCAGGATGTCGATCTTGTTGATCACCATCACCACCTTCTTGCCCCACTCCCGGATGTGCTCCAGGAAGACCCGCTCCGTCTCGGTGAACGGGCGGTCGGCGGAGGTGACGAAGAGGACCAGGTCCGACCGGGGCACGAAGTCCCGGGTCAGCTCCTCGTGGCGACGGATCACGGCATTGGTCCCCGGCGTGTCCACGATATTCAGCTCCCGCAGCAGCTCCGCCGGGTGGGTCCGGTGGACCACGAAGGGCTCGACCGCCTTCTCGTCGGCCTCCTCGGCCCAGCGCAGCAGCGTGATCCGGTCGGTGGTCGGGGTCACGCCCTCGGGCAGCACCCGCTCGCCGATCAGCGCATTGATGAAGCTGGACTTCCCGCTGTTGAACTCCCCGGCCACGACCAGCAGGAAGAGCTGGTCGAGCTGCGACCGGGTCCGGGCGAGGTGCCCGATGTCGTCCTCGCCCGCGTCCTCGAACGGTCGCAGCGCGGCGTCCAGGCGTTCCAGCAGCTCCGACTCCCGGTCCCGCAGCTCCTGCTCCCGTCGCGACAGGATCCCGCCCCGCCCGCGGAGCTTCCCGAGCACCACTCGCGCCTCCCTGATCCGGTTCCTCGACTGTATCGAAAGATTGGTTCAGGGTGCTTCCTCCGCCGGGCTACGTCAATGAGGACGGCCCCCCGGGTCCGATGGCACGAGCCGGCCGTACGAGTCGGCTGTCCGGTCCGGCCGGCGCCTTCACCCGCCGGGTCACGGGTACCCGAGCGGCTGCGCACGGTATTCGATTCCCGTACCGCGGGGATCAAGAGCGTCGCGTGCGGTGACGGGTGCGCGGGTGCGGCTCGGCTCCTACTGCCGTGTGACCGAGAGGCCGATCGTGAAGGCCAGCCCGGTCCCGGGCGTCGCCTCCGACCCGAAGACGCGGGCGCCGGCGAGGTGGAACCGGATGTCGTCGCCGCCGAGGGTGGTGCCCGCGGTGATGGCGTGGCTCCCGGTGAAGGAGGTGGCCCAGCCGGCCCGCAGGGCGAGGACTACGAGCTCCTGCTCGAAGCCGACGGCCAGCCAGGCGGGCCAGCCGGCGTGGAGGTCGCCGCCGCCGAGGGTGGAGCCGTAGGTGATCCCGGCCCGTGCGCCCCGCCACCGGTAGGCCGCCCCGGCCCGCACGGTGCGCGGGAAGTAGGCCCCGTCGAACAGCTCATCGGCCACGACGTACGCCTCGAGGGGCACGGCGGTATCGTCGAAGGGCTCGACGTCGAGCCGGCCGCGGATCCCGAAGAGTCCGACCTCGTCCAGCTCCGCGCTGGTCACCTCGCCGTTCCGCAGCTCGACGGCCTCGTCCCAGGTCATGCGCTGGTACACGTTCTCGACCGCGACCCCGAAGAGGAACCCGCTCTCGTGCCGGATCGTGGCGCCCAGATCCACGCCGATGCCGACCCCGCCGTCCGAGCGGACCGCGACCCCGGTCATGGTCAGCCGGTCACCGTCCACCGCGGGCTCGAACAGCCGTCCACGCTCCAGCCCGTGGGCCCGGACCCCCCGCAGCCCGATCCCCACGGTCACGGGGAACTCGCCGATCCGCAGCGGCACGGCCGCGCCGCCAGTCACCGCCGTGTAGGTCGCGATCCGGTACCCGCTGTCGCCGATCCGGTAGCCCCCCACGTTCCAGCCGTCCAGCACACCGTCATCGGCCGCGTCCAGATAGAGCTCGACCAGCCCCCGACCGATGTCCGCCGTGGCCAGCGCCGTGGTCGTGACGGCCAGGCCGACGGGCCCGGCACTGACCGCGATCCACGGCGCCGCGACGCTGCCCCGCAGCGCCGCACCCCCGGCCGGTACGTTCCCCAGGAACTCGGCCCCCTCCACCGCCCCGGGATCGGTGTCGTCCAGAATGCCGAACGAGAGGAGACCGGGGCCCACCGACGCGGCCCCCGCCTCGGCACCGGCCAGACCCACCGAGAAGGCCGGCCGGTCCGGGAGCGCCAGATTCGCCGGGTTCCAGGCCACGGCTTCGTAGCCCCGGGCCAGGCCGATGAAGGCCCCACCGACCCCCAGCGCCCGGGGCCCCGGCCCGAGCTGGGCCGCCGCCGGGGCCGCCCCTGCCAGCGCCAGAGCCAACGCCAGCGCGCCAACGCCGGATCCGAGCGGGCCGCCGGACCGACTCACGCCACCGGCCACCGCCACTTCCCTCCTCACCGCGACACCGTGACGAGCCACGACACCCGGCCCGACAGCCCTTCGTGGCCGATGGTCGAGCTGCCCTGCCCGATCGTGAGATCGGCGGCCGCGAGGATGTCGCCACCGCAAACGCATCCGAACGTGACCGGGCCCACGGTGGTGCGCTGGAAGGTGAGGGTCTCGTCGTCCGGGTCGTGCACGAACGCCGTCCACGGATCGTCCTCGCCGCCCAGCACGTACCTGTCCGCCACCTCCACGGCATGAACGCTGCCGCCCCGCCCGCCGCACCCGGGCCCGTCCGAACCCGTCCGGTAACGGACCGTCCCCGCCACCTCGATTCTGCCGGCCGCCCGCTTCTCCCCCGCCCCGGTCTCCTCCAGCGTGAGCGCGATCGCGATCGTCGGATCGACGAACAGCGCGCACCCGCCGATGGCGTCGTACAGCTCCTGGCTCATGGCCACGATGAGGGCGTCGCCGCCGGCGCACGGCTGCTGGTCGACCCCGCCACACGCCATCGTGAGCTCGGCAGTACGGGCCGTCGCGGCGGTCCGGGCCCCGATCGACGACGACTCGATCGGGCCATCCCTCGCGCCCGCGCCACCCGACGGCGTGTCCGTCGTAGCTCCCGGCGGCGGCGAGCCCACCGGCACCACCACGTCGATGATCTCGATCGAGGAGGCCGCCTCGATGGGCACGGCGTCGTCCGAGAAGCGGGCGGCCACCGTGCCGAGTCGCGGCAGCGGGGTCTCGAGGATGCCCTGGTCCAGGTCCAGGGTGGCGCCCGACAGGTAGGTCGGCCCGGCGCCGGACACCACGACGCCCGTGATCCGCACCGGGTCCATCAGCGCCATGGCGGGTCCGGGGACCCGGAGACTCAACGTGGCCGGCACGCCCAGCCCGAGGCCGACCGGATCCACGTCGAACGCGCTGCCCTCCACCGGCGCCCCGTCCATCGGCGACGCAAGCGCCGCTTCCGACCGGGCCACCGCGATCTCCGTCGAGTCCGCCAGCGACCCGGCCTCGAACCGCAGCGACAGGCCGGCGGGGGTGCTGATCGTGCCGCCCGCCGGGCCGATCACCCGGGCCACGGCGTCGCCCGGCTCCACCTCGAACGGCAGCGCCTGGCTCGCCTGCTCACAGCCCACCCCCACAACGCACGCGATGGCCACGAGCGCACGATACGCCTTCATGCGTTCTCCTACGGCACTTCCTGGCAGGACTCGACCGGGTCGGGGGACATAGTAGGCCGGCGACGCCCGGCCGGCCACCTGTACGGACCCCGCACGGTCCTTCGACGGCTCCCGGCGGACCGACCGGCGGCCGCCGACCGGCCAGCCCCCCTCGACGGCCACCGTCCGATCCCCTACGATTCCGTCATGGATACGCCAACAGAGGAACTCGACATCCTGGGCGACCTCGCGAATCCCGAGGAGGTCCGGGCCATTCAACCCACGCTGGAGCCCCTCGAGAAGGAGACGGAGCTCCTCCTCTTCGTCGGGCCCGGCTGCCCGGTCTGCCCGCACCAGCTCCGGTCCACCGCCACCGTGGCGCTCGCGAGCGACCGGGTCATCCTGGAGATCGTCGACGCGACGCAGGAGCCCGAGCTCGCCGCCCGGTACCAGGTGCGCGCGGTACCCACCACCGTCGTCGACGACGAGCTGATCATGGTCGGCGTCGTCCCGGCGCCGGAGCTGGCCCGACGGCTGGTCGAGCGCCAGGGGCCCGACGCCGGGAAGATGGTGTTCGCTTCGCTGGTCGAGGCCGGCCACCACGCCGACGCCGCCGAGCGGCTGGCGGATGGCCGGGGCACCGCCGGCTTCCTCGAGCTCTGGGCCACCAGCACGATGGAGGGCCGGATGGGACTCCTCCTGGTCGCCGAGGAGGCGCTGCTCTACGACCCGGACGGCCTGACCGACCTGGTCCCCGAGCTCGTGGCCGGCCTCGAGGGCACCGGGCCGCTGGCCGCCGATGACAGCCGCCGGGGCGACACCGCCGACCTCCTGGGTCGGATCGGGCACCCGGATGCCCGGCCCGTCCTCGAGCGGCTCGCCGAAGACCCGAACGGCGAGGTCGCGGAGGCGGCGCGGGACGCCCTCGAGCAACTCGACGCGGCCCGGGGCGACGCGTAGCGGGATCGTTCATCGATCCCCGTACGGTCGCTTCGCTCCCTCGGGGACCCGCTGACGCGGGATTCGATCCGCCGGTCGCTTCGCTCCGGCGGCCCGGCTGCGCCGGGTTCGAATCGCCTCGCGTGCTGTGCACGCTCGGCGACGGCGCGGAGCGCCGATTCGAGGTCTGCACTCGAATAGCGAGGGCGAAGTCGCCCCGGCCACGGGTCCCGGCGCTAGCCACCGCCAGCGCTGCCCGGCCCCGCGCAGCGCTCCAGCACGAGGGCATTGCCCACGGGCCGCTCCCCGGACGCGTCCGATGGCCGGTTCGCCACCCGACCCCGGACCACCATCGCGGTCGACCCGCCGCCATCCAGGTTGATGGCATCGGTGGCGCCGAGCCGGAGGAAGAGGCGCTCCAGCTCGGCCAGCGTCATGCCGTCGGAGTAGGGCACCTGCCGGCCGTCGACCACGACCCAGAAGTACCGCTCCGGATTCCACCCCACGGCCGTCCGCGGATGGCGGGCATCGCCGAACGACTCCGGCACCCCGACCGGCTCGGCGTACACCCCCGCCCCATCGGCCACCAGGACCGGGAACCCGCCCACGGCCTCCGCGACCCGGACGGCCCTGCCCTCCCGGCCGGCCGAGCCCGCGGTCGGATCCGCGGCCGGATCCGCGGCCCGGCCCGGGTCCACGGGCTCTTCGGACACCACCACGTCGATCGTCCACGTCACCGTGTCCCCGGGGGCCCGGCGCGCCAGCCAGGCCAGGGCTCCCGGACCCGCGCCCCGCAGGATCACGTCTCCGGCGGCGCCGGGGACCACCACGCCCCGATCCGGGCCCACTCGGCCTGATCCCGCCCGGCCCCATCCATTCCGATCCGGTCCCGCCGCCCCGCCGTTCCCCGACCCGGACGGGATCCGCCGGACCCGGACCGTGATACCGGTGTCGGGGACCGGAGCGCCGTACCACTCGTCGAGGTAGACGATCCCGGGGCGCTCCGGGTGGTGGGTGTCGCTGCCGGTCCGGTTGACCCGGGCGACGGCGGCGGTGTCTCCCCGCGTCGCCACCCAACCGTCCACGCGGGCCACGCCGGCCACGGGCTCCCCGCTCCCGTCGATCCCGAGGACCGGTCGCGTCGCCGGCCCGGCCAGGACCCGGCCGGCGCGGACGGCCGCGCCCACGGGCGTCCCGCCGGGGATCATGAAGAAGTCGGCGTTGATGCCGGCCAGTGCGCTCGCCGCCAGCTCCGACGTCGGGGCCCGGGCGTCGAGGGGCGGGCCGGCCTTGATGGCGGCCACCACCGGCCCACACACCCCCCGCTCGATCTCGAGGACGTGCACGGCCCAGGGGCCGTGGCCGAGCCACAGGTACACGTGCTCGACCCCGGGCTCGAGCGAGGCGACGCGCACCGAGTCGGCGCCGGGGAACCGGGCCCGCCACGATGTCTCCATCGCAACCGCACCCGCTCCCATGGGGCCGGCCGCCTCCGGCGCCGCGGCGCAGCCGGCGAGCATCGGGAGCGCGGCGGCCGCGGTCAGCGCGGCGACGATGCCCCGTACGGGCTCGGGGCGTGGGTCGGAGCCCGGCCTCTGGACGGCGCCCGGCAGTCTATTGCGCATGGCCGATAATACACGGCCGCCCCTCGGTACGATATCGGGCACGCCGCCGGGTGGCATTGAACGCGCCGTCGGTCTCGGCGATCTTACAGAGAGACCCATGCGAATCCGTCCGCTCCTCGTCCTGGCACTCCTCGCCGCGGCACTCCTCGCCGCGGGACCCGCCGCGGCCCCGGCCGCGGGACAGCGCGTGGTCGGGACGGTCCGGGCGGGCGAGACCGGGCGGCCGCTCCCGGCGGCATTCGTGGCGCTCGTGGATTCCGCCGACATCCGGATCGCCGGCGCCCTCACCGGCCCCCACGGCCGGTTCGTCCTGGCCGCACCCCGCGCCGGTGCCTACCGGGTCCGGGTCGAGATGATCGGCTACCGCGCCGCCGTGTCCCCCGCCCTGGAGCTGGCCCCGGACTCCGTGGTCCGCCACGACGTCCGGCTCGGGGTGGAGGCCGTCGCCCTCGACGGGCTGGAGGTCTCGGCGGAGACCAGCGGCTGCCGGGTCAGCCCGGAGGAGGGGGAGAGCCTGGACCGGCTGTGGCGCGAGGCGAGGAAAGCGCTGAACGTCGTCGCATGGGCGGAGCGGGAACACCTCCTGCGCTACGACATCGAGCGGTACACCCGCCAGCTCTCGCCGGTCTCGCTCCGGGTCCTCGAGGAGGAGCGGGACACGCTCGAGGGGCTCACGGTGGGCCGGCCGTTCCGGACGCTGCCCATCGAGGAGCTGGACCGGGGCGGCTATGTCCGGCAGGCGCCCATGCGGCCCGGCCGGTACTCCTACTACGGGCCCGACGCCGATGTCGTGCTCTCCGACCGGTTCGTCGAACGACACTGCTTCTGGATCGATACCGACCCGCCCGACGACGCCCCCTGGATCGGCCTCGCCTTCCGGCCCCGCGAGCGACGCGACATCACCGACATCGCCGGCGTCCTCTGGCTCGATCGGGCCACCGCCGAGCTCCGGGTCATCGAGTACCGCTACACGCCGCTCCCGCCCCGGGTGCCCGCCCGCAACGTGGGCGGCCGGATCGAGTTCGAGCGGCTCCCGTCCGGCGCCTGGATCATCGACCGGTGGTGGATCCGGACCCCCGGCGCGCCCCGCGAGCTGGGCCTCGCCGGCATCGAGGAGAGCGGCGCCGTCGTCCTCCAGGCCCGGACCGTCGAGGAGCTCGCCGTGATACGGGCCGAGGCCCGGGTCGGGATCGTGACCGGCTCCGTCATGGACCACGGCGGCGAGCCCCTCCCCGGCGCGGTGGTCTACCTCTCCGGCACCGAGCACCGGGACACGACCGGCGAGGCCGGCCGGTACCGGCTCCGGGCCCCCGCGGGCCGCTACACCCTGACCTTCCACCACCCGGCCCTGGACTCGCTCGGCGTCTTCCCGGCGCCGACCGAGATCGACCTCGAGCCCGGCGACTCCCTGACGGTCCGGCTCACCGTGCCCGGTACGAGCCCCGGGACGAGCGACTCCGGGGCGAGCGATCCCCACCGGCCCGGCACCCCCGCGGCACACCGCGCACCCGCCGGCGACACCCTCAGTGGCCGCTACCTGGTCTTCCCCATCGAGCCCATCGACGTGGTCGTCCCGGGCCGGTCCCCGATCCTGGCCCGGCGCGGCTGTTCCCCCGCCGTCTACCTCGACGGCAGCGAGCTTCCCGACGAGACCGCCGGCCACCTCCTCAATGCCCTGCCGGCCGGAACGATCGAGGGGATCGAGATCTACGCCAGCGCCGCCGCCACGCCGGCCGAGTTCAGCCGCAACGCCGTGGCGCCGCCCGGGCTCGGCGGACGAGAGGCGTGCGGCGCTATCGTGATCTGGACTCGCCGGGAGCGCTGAGAGCACCGGCCCGCCGGCCCCGATCCCGACCGCTCCGTCACCGCCCCGTATCCGGCCGCCCGACCATCGGGACGAACCGGACCGGAAGCGACGCCTCCTCCCGCAGCCCCACCGGCGTCTTCCGCAGCACCCGCAGCGACTGCACGAACCGGCCGCCCACTGGGATGACCATCATCCCGTCCTGCACGAGCTGCCCGACCAGCGCGGCCGGGACCTCCTCGGGCGCCGCGGTCACCACGATGGCGTCGTACGGTGCGTGCTCCGGCCAGCCGAGCCAGCCGTTCCCGGTCCGGACACGGACGTCGCTGTAGCCCGCCGCGCCGAGCTGCCGCCGGGCCTGCTCCGCCAGCTCCGGCACGATCTCGATGGTGTACACCTCCGCCGCCAGCTCCGCCAGCACCGCCGCGCCGTACCCGGACCCCGTCCCGATCTCCAGCACCCGGTCCCCGGGCTCGATGGCCGCCGCCTCCGCCATGAACGCCACGATGTACGGCTGCGAGATGGTCTGGCCGTGGCCGATGGGGAGCGGCCGGTCGGTGTAGGCCGCGGCCGCCGGCGCGCCCGGGACGAACCGGTGCCGCGGCACCGTCCGCATCGCCGCCAGCACCGCCGGGTCCGTCACGCCCCGGCCCTCGATCTGGCGACGCACCATGCGCTCCCGGACCTCGACGATCCCCGCGCTGTCGCTCACCGGCCCGCCCTGGACCGGGATCCCCGGCGCCCGTCCCGGCTCCGGCTCGGCGCAGCCGGCGAGCACCAGCACGGCGAGGCCAAGGGCGGACGGCCCGGTGGACCGTCGGCGCGGGCGGGTCGGGTTCACCGCCCGGGTGGCGTGGGTCGGGCGACTCGAGATCGGCATCGGCTTCCTCCTCTCGGCTGCGGGCGTCGATCCCAATATTGCGCCGCGGCGCCCGGCGCCGCAGCCTTCCGCATTGCTGAACCCGCCAACACGGAGCGTCTCATGAGCCGGACCCGGGCCCGCATCGCCGGTGCTGTCGTCGTCCTCTCGCTGCTCGCCGCCTGGCTCGGCGGAGGCGACGCCGTCCCGGGCCAGCACTTCGGCTGGACCTCGCTCCTCCCCGCCCTCGCGACCCTCGCCCTCGTATTCGCCACCCGCGAGGTGGTCAGCTCCCTGGTCTTCGGCGTGATCATCGGCGGCGTGGTCATCGGACGGACCAATGTCGTACAGGCCTTCTTCATCCCGGCCATGGCCACCGAGTCCTTCGCCGTCATCGTCCTGGTCTACTTCTGGGCCCTCGGCGCGCTCATCGGGCTCTGGGGCCGGACCGGCGGCGCCGCCCGCTTCGCCGAGTGGGCCGGTCGACACGTGGTCCGGGGGCCCCGCACCGCAAAGATGTTCACCTGGACCCTCGGCCTCATCATCCACCAGGGCGGCAACATCTCGGCCGTACTCACCGGCACCACCGTCCGGCCCGTGCTGGAAGGGGAGGACGTGTCCCACGAGGAGGCGTCGTTCCTGGTCGACGTCACCTCGTCGCCCGTGGCGTCCATCATCCCGCTGAACGTCTGGCCCCTCTACATCGCCGGGCTCGTCGTGGGCACCACCCCCCTCCTGGCGACCGAGGCCGACGCCGTCTCCTTCTACTTCCGCTCCATCCCCGCCAACTTCTACGCTCTCATCGCCGTCGTCATGGCCGCCTTCTTCGCCCTCGAGCTGCTGCCGTGGGAGGGCCGCCGCATGCGCACCGCCCGGGAGCGCAGCCGACGCCACGCCGCCCTCGACCGCCCCGGCTCGAGCCCCCTCTCCTCCGCCGAGCTCGAGGACGCCGCCGTACCGGAGGGCTACCGGCCCTCCATGATCGACTTCCTCCTGCCCATCGGCACCCTCATCGGCGTGGCCGCCGCCGGCGTCGTCCCGCCCCTAGTGGCCGGCGATCTCGGCTCCATCAGCGTTCCCATCGCCGAAGGCTTCCTCCTGTCCGTGGGCGTCGCGTTCGTCCTCGCCCTCCTACGGGGTATGGCCCTCGCCGAGGCCATCGCGGGCGTGATCGACGGCATCAAGGGCGTCACCATCGGCGCCGTCGTCCTCGGCCTGGCCGTCACCCTCGGCGAGGTCTCCCGCACCGTCGGCGCCGCCGGCTACCTGGTCGAGACCACCGCCGGCGCCCTGCCCGGCGCCATCCTCCCCGCCGCCGTCTTCGCCCTCTGCATGGCCGTCTCCTTCTCCATCGGCAGCTCGTTCAGCACCTTCGCCGTGGTCTTCCCCATCGCCGTGCCCCTCGCCTGGGCCGTGCATCCCGATCCCTTCTTCCTCTCCCTCTGCTTCGGCGCCGTGGTCGGCGGCTCCGTCTTCGGCGACCAGTGCTCCCCCATCAGCGACAGCACCATCCTCAGCTCCCTCTCCACCGGCGCCGACCTCATGGACCATACCCTCTCCCAGCTGCCACTGGGCCTGATCGCCGCCGCCGCCACAATGGTGTTGTACCTGCTGACCGGCATCCTCGCCGTCTGACAGGCATGGCTCGACCTGAATGGCGTGGCTCCGCCCGAGGGCGTAGCTCCGCTCGAGGGCGTGGCTCCGCTCGAGGGCGTGGCTCCGCCTGAATGGCGAGGTTCGGCCTGACAGGCGAGACGGCCCCTCCCTCCTCGATTCCTTCAGCCCCTCTCCCCCCTCCCCTCTCCCCTCGGTCC
>CAYMLW010000112.1:0-11879 GCA_964391035.1 uncultured Gemmatimonadaceae bacterium | reverse complement strand
AGTACTCCCCTTCCGCCGGCTCGCCGCGCTCGGCCCGCGGGACCAGCAGGTACCGCCCCGAAAGGAGCTCCGCCGCGTTCCGGTCCCCGACCCCCTCCAGCTGCATCTTCCAACCTCGCTTGAAGGGACCCGCTCGCAGCACCTGCCGGACGTCCCGGGCCTCACCCGGATCGCCCTTCTCGTCGCCGATCAGCAGGCGACGACCCTCCTCGAACACGTCCTCCGGTCGATCCGTCAGCGGGCGGACCAGCAGCTCCCCCCGCACCCCGTGGGCCTTCGTCAGGTGGCCGACGACCAGATACTCGGGCTCCTCGACCACCATGCGGGGCTAGTCCTCCTCTTCGTCCTCGGCTTCGGCCTCTTCCTCGGCCACCTTCTCCGCCTCCCCCTCGGACTCCTCCGCCGCCCCGGCCTTCGCCTTCTTCTTCGACGACTTCTTGGCCTCGGCCTTCGGCTCCTCCGCCGCCTCCCCCGGCTCCTCCGGCTCTTCGGCCTCGACCTCCTCTTCCGCCGCCTCGGCCGCCTCGGCCGCCTCGACCGCCTCGTCCTCGGCCGCTTCAGGCGTCGCCTCCGACTCCGTCTCGGCCTCCTCCTGCGCCTCCGTCTCGGTCTCCGGGGCCTCGGCCTCCTCGTCCTTCGGCTCGACGGCCGCCTTGACCGCCGCGCCGCCTTCGGACTCCTCGGCCTCGGCCTCGTCCGGCCCCGCGCCCGTCGGCGCCGCTACAGGCCGCCGCTCCGGCTTCGTCGCCGTCTTCAGACGCGGCAGCGCCTCGCCGGGCGCAACGAACTGGATGTCCTTGTCGCCCCCCTTCCGGGCCTTGCGGATGAGCGACATGGCGCTGTCACTGACCTCGGCACCCTTCCCGATCCAGGCGTCGACCTTCTCCAGGTCGAGGGTCAGAAGCGCCGGGCGGGTGCGCGGGTTGTAGAAGCCCACCTCCTCGATGTACGCACCATCCCGGGGCGCGTCGCGCTTGGCGACGACCACCCGGAAATACGGCTGCTTCTTCCGGCCCACGCGCCGGAGTCGGATCCTCACGGACATGCTGTACCTCGGTCTTCGGTCAGTTCTGGTTAACTGCGTTTGCGTTGGCGTTTGCGTTGGCGGTCGTCAGGCGCTCACGCCAACCCTCACGCTCCCGTTACCGCCCACCCGGGAATCCTCCGCCCAGGCCGGGCATTCCGCCGCCCATCATCCCACTCATCATCCCGCTCTTCTTCAGCTGCTTCATCATCTTCTGCATCTGCTGGAACTGCTTCATGAGCTGGTTCACTTCCTGAACCTTACGGCCCGACCCCCTTGCGATCCTGGCCCGGCGCGAGCCGTTCAGGATCTTCGGCCTGGCCCGCTCCTCGGGCGTCATCGACAGGATGATCGCCTCGATGTGCTTCAGCCGCCGCGGGTCCATGTTCGCCTGTTTCAGCATCTTCTTGTCGACGCCGGGGAGCATGCCCAGCAGCCCCTCCAGCGGTCCCAGCTTCTGCATCTGGCGCAGCGCGCCGAGGAAGTCCTCCAGGTCGAAGCGGCCCTCCTCCGCCACCTTCTTCTGGAGCCGCTCGGCCTCCTCCATGTCGAACGACTGCTGCGCCCGCTCCACCAGCCCGACCACGTCGCCGCGCTGGAGGATCCGGTCCGCCATCCGGTGCGGGTCGAACACGTCCAGCGCGTCCGTCCGCTCCCCGATCCCGACGAACTTGATCGGGACCCCCGTCATCCCCCGGATCGACAGGGCGGCGCCGCCCCGGGCATCGCCGTCCATCTTCGTCAGGACCACCCCGGTCAGCCCCAGCGCGTCCTCGAACCCCTCGGCGATCTTCACCGCCTCCTGGCCCGTCATCGCGTCGGCCACCAGCAGCACCTCGGCCGGCTCCGCCGCCGCCTTCACCTGCCGGAGCTCCTCCATCAGCTCCGTGTCGATCTGCAGCCGACCGGCGGAGTCCAGAATCAGCGTCCGGTGCCGCTCCGCCCGCGCGTGCTCCAGCGCCCGCTCGGCCAGGCGCCCCACCTTCTTCTCCGAGCGCTCCGAGAAGACCGGTACGGCCACCTGCTCGCCCAGCGTCTCCAGCTGGTCGATCGCCGCGGGACGGTACACGTCCAGCGCCGCCAGTAGCGGCTTCTTCCCTTCCCGCTTCAGACGACGCGCCAGCTTCGCCGCCGTCGTCGTCTTCCCGCTCCCCTGCAATCCCACCAGCAGGATCACCGTGGGCGGGCTCGACGCCGTAGCCAGACCCTCACGGTCATGCCCCAGAAGCTCGACCAGCTCGTCGTGGACGATCTTCACCACCTGCTCGCCCGGCCGAACCGACTTCAGCACCTGCTCGCCCATGGCCCGCTCCCGGACCCGGTCCAGGAACGACCGCGCCAGCTGGTAGTTCACGTCCGCTTCCAGCAGCGCCCGCCGGATCTCCCGCAAACCCTCATCGATCTGCGACTCCGTCAGCAGGCCCCGCTGCCGGAACCGGCCGAGGACTCCATCCAGTCGTTCTGAAAGCTCGTCGAACATCTCGAGCGCACCACCCACGATTCGCGGCGTACCGCGAGCACCCCGCCCGCAGCCGGTAGCCAAAGAGCCTATAAAGGTATGCGTCGCCGCCCATCCCCTCAAGCCCCCGGGGGGGGTCCGGGGGAGATACGAGGATCCAGGAGCTAGGATCTGAGTCCCTCCACCCCGCCGACACTCCGGGCGAGGCGACCTGGCCGCGAGGCACCTCGGCGCTCATCCCTCCGCCACCTCCACGGGAAAGGCGACCTTTCCGGGGCTGGCTTCGGCGCTTCGGCCACCGTCTCCACCGCGGGAGCGCGGGCTCGAGGGCAGGTCAAACGCTGGTGTACCGGGCGCGCCCGCTCTGTGGGGGGGCACTGGCTCCGTTTGCCAGTCGGCGCTCCCCGCCGTCTATTCCCCGGTGGGACCAGAGGCGGAAGCGCGGGTCGTCTGGAACCGAGCGGTGGGGATCCCGCCGGGACCCAGACGGTCCACAGCGAGCCGGGACGGTCCGCAGCGAGCCGGGACGGTCCGCAGCGAGCCGGGACGGTCCGCAGCGAGCCGGGACGGTCCGCAGGAGCCGGAACCGATACGCCCAGCCGCCGGAATGGTTGCCGCGCCCGGCCCACTTAGTTCTTAGTTCTTAGTTCTTAGTTCTTAGGTTTCTAGCCAGGTGAATACGCTCAGTACTCGAGTCGCGGTCGCCGCAGGGGTCTTCACCCTGGTCAGCGTGGCGCTGCTGTCGTTCCTCCTGATCCGGACCCAGCGCCAGCAGGCGCTTACGGAGGTCACCCACGGGTCGGAGCGGCTGGCCGGCGCGATCGCGCTGAGCATCCACCGGGACATGGAAGAGAACATCCGGGAGGGCATCCAGGAGACGCTGGAGGCCGTCGGTCGCCAGGAGGCGATCCACAGCGTGCGGCTCTTCAACAAGGACGGGGTGATCTCGTTCTCGTCCGACTCGTCGGAAGTGGGGATCCGCGTCTCGAAGGACACGCTCTTCTGCGCCTCGTGCCACGCCAGCGCCGCCCCCCTGGCGAGCGTGCCAGCGGATGATCGATCGCGGGTGCATACGGGAGCGGGCGAGGAACGACTGCTGTCCACGATCCGGCTGATACAGAACGAGACCGGGTGCCAGGGCTCCGGCTGTCATCCGTCCGTCGCTCAGCAGGAGATCCTCGGTGTCCTCGACGTCTCGGTTACCCTCGAGCCCGTGGAGGCACGCCTTGCCGATGCCGCGGGGAAGGCGCTCGTGTTCGCGCTCCTCGCCGCCGTCCTGATCGCGGCCGCCCTGTTCCTCCTGGTACGGCGCACCGTCCGGCAGCCCGTCCAACGGATGATCGCGGCGACCCGGCGGGTGGTCGAGGAGCACGAGGCGCTCCCCGTCCCCCGGGGCGCGGCGCCGGAGCTGGGGATCCTGGCCAAGTCGTTCAACGAGATGCTGGAATCGTTGACCACCTCGAAGGAGGCACTGGAGGAGTGGGCGGCCTCCCTCGAGGGGCAGGTCTCCACCAAGGCCCGGGAGCTCCGGGACGCCCGCTTCCAGATCGTCCAGGCCGAGAAGCTGTCTTCGGTCGGGCTGGTCGCGGCGGGGATCGCCCACGAGCTGAACAGCCCGCTCATGGCGATCATCACCTTCACCCACCTCGTCCGCAACGAGCTCCCGAGCGATTCTCCCGCGCACGAGGACCTGAACATGATCGAGCGGGAGGCCAAACGCTGTGCCAGCATCATCCGCCAGCTGCTCGACTACTCGCGAAAACAGACCGAGGACCCGGAGACCGAGCCCGTACGCATCCAGGACGTGCTCGAAGAGGCGGCCGACCTGCTCAGGGTGGAGATGCAGAATGCCGGGGTCCGACTCACCCTCGACACGCCCCCGGACCCGCCGTCCGTCGAGGCCAATGAGGCCCAGCTCATGCAGGTGTTCGTCAATCTCATGATGAATGCCGTGCACGCGATGCCGGACACCGGGGGGGAGATCGAGGTCACGGCGGAAGAGGTGGAACGGTCGG
This sequence comes from uncultured Gemmatimonadaceae bacterium, assembly GCA_964391035.1. Classification (GTDB taxonomy): domain Bacteria; phylum Gemmatimonadota; class Gemmatimonadetes; order Longimicrobiales; family RSA9; genus JAWVYT01. The sequence continues at coordinate 7,381 of CAYMLW010000112.1, read as the reverse complement.
CATACGAGGGGGAGCTCGACCTGCCACCCCACGCGGGCGCGCGGCTCCTCAAGATCGACGTTCTCGATACCGGCTCGGGCATCCCCGCCGACGCCCTCGGCCGCGTCTTCGACCCCTTCTTCACCACCAAGCCCGTCGGCCAGGGCTCCGGACTGGGGCTCTCGGTTTCGCTGGGGCTCGTTCGGTCGTACCGTGGTACCATTACCGTGGACAGCGACGGTGAGAGCTGGACCCGCTTCACCGTCTACCTTCCCGTAGCCCGACAACCCGCGCTCGCCGAGGCCCGATGACCGACGAGGTACGCTGGACCGAAACGCCCCGGGTGCTCACCGTCGACGACGAAGAAGTAGTCTGCGAGAGCATCCGCCGCGTCCTGACGGGTGAGGGCTACGATGTGAAGACCGCCACGGTCGCCCGCGAAGGCCTCGAGCTCGTCAAGAACGAGTCGTTCGACCTGATCCTCCTCGACATCAAGATGCCGGAGATCGACGGCATCGAGTTCCTCAAGCGCGCCAGCGCCATCGCGCCCGATACCGAGTTCGTCATCATCACCGGCTACGCGAGTATCGACACCGCCGTCGAGGCCATCAAGCTCGGCGCCTTCGACTACCTCGAGAAGCCCGTCAGCCCGCCCCAGCTCATCGTCGCCGCCGCGCGCGCCCTCGAGCGTAAGCACCTGGTCGATCTCACACAGCGGCTCCGCTCCGAGCTCGAGACCAGGTACTCCGTCGGCAACGTGATCTTCTCCTCGCCCCAGATGCAGAAGGTCATGGACCTGGTGGCCAAGGTCGCACCCACCAACAGCACCGTCCTCATCACCGGCGAGACCGGCACCGGAAAGGAGGTCATCGCACGCGCGATCCATTACAACAGCCCGCGCAAGGACGGGCCCTTCGTTGTCGCCGACTGCGCCTCCCTCAGCGAGTCGCTCCTGGAATCCGAGATCTTCGGCCACGTCAAGGGTGCGTTCACCGGCGCCATCAAGGAACGAAAGGGCCTCGCCGAGGCCGCCCGTGGAGGCACCCTCTTCCTCGACGAGATCGCCACCATCTCGCCTCAGGTCCAGGGCTCCCTCCTCCGCCTCATCCAGGAGCACGAGATCCGACCCGTCGGGTCCGACAGGTTCGTACCCGTCGACGTCCGTCTCATCGCCGCCACCAACCGCGACCTCCAGGAGCTCGTCGACGAGGGCAGCTTCCGCGAGGACCTCTTCTACCGTCTCAGCGTCTTCAGCATCCGATTGCCCCCGCTCCGCGAGCGCGCCGTCGACGTCCCCCTCCTCGCACACCACTTCGTCGAACGCCTCTCCGACAGGACCGGCAAGACCATCGACGCCATAGCTCCCCAGGCCATGGCCGTCCTCGAAGCCCACGACTGGCCCGGCAACGTCCGAGAGCTCCAGAACGTCCTCGAGCGCGCCGTGCTCCTCGCCGATGGACCCACCATCCAGCCCGAGCACATTCCCCTCGGGGACGACCAGGCCTCCGCAAACTGGGACGACGTCCCCGACGACGCCGACACACTCGTCGAACGCAAGAAGGAGATCCGCTCCCGCTCCGTCGAACGCCTCGAGAAGCTCTTCGTCCTCAAGGCCCTCCGCAACGCCGACTGGAACGTCTCCCAGGCCGCTCGCGATGTCGGCATGCAGCGCCCCAACCTCCACGCCCTCATGCGCAAGTACGACATCTCCGGCTCCAGCGACGACGTCGACGACGCATCCCGCGACGGGTAATCGCCCCGGGCGGCCCTCCCCGCCCCGCACCCTGTCACGCGGCTCCGCGACTTCGCGGCTCCGCGACTTCGCGACTTCGCGGCTTCGCGGCTTCGCGGCTTCGTGTGACCCTAAATCCTTGCCATTAAACAAGTTATGCTGTGTATAACCACGGGATACACCCCTCCCGATTACGCCGCTGAATGTACTTAAGTGCTTGGGCTACAACAGGTTACGGACATTTCGGGTCGAACCGAGCCCCGCCTGACCCCCGCCAGAGTGTATGATCGAGGTATACAGCTGGCGGCTCCACGGCCCGGATTCCGCCCGGGGTGCAACTCTATAAATCGTTATTAATCAGTGACTTACAGGATTCGTGAAGGTACGCACGTTTTTGGCACGGCCAGTGCACTATAGGAAGGCAACAACGGAGAGCTCGGACTCAGGGGGTCCGGGAGGAAGAGAGGAAGCCGCATGGAAAACCAAGCTCAGACAGTCCTGCTATCGGACACGGAAGAGACGCTGCTGCTGGCGCGGCTGGCCTCGGCGGAGGAGCGGAAGGTGCCGATGTACCGGACGTTGGAGGAGCTGGTGAAGGCGCGGCCGCTCTCGACGATCGACGTGCTGGTGGTGGATTACCGGCCCATGCCGAAGGGGACACTGCTGGCTACGCTGGGCCGGCTGAATCTGGAGTATCCGCGTATGCAGAAGGTGGCGGTGCTGGAGGGTCCGTTGCCGCTGCCGGTGGCGGAGTACCTGACGTCGTGCGGTGTGGAGATCGTCGCGACGGAGTCGAAAGAAGGCGCCATGAACCAGCTGTCGGCGGTCATGGATCGAATTCACGAGCGGACCGGGTGGATCGCCGGATAGCCGGTGGTTCGAACGGAGCCGGAGCGAGGGAGAATAGGAGAGAGAGATGAACACGCAGAAGCGAGTGATGGTGGTGGATGACGAGGAGGCGGTCCGGCTGAGCTGGAGCCGGTTCCTGTCGGAGCTGGATTACGAGGTGACCACCGCGGAGGACGGCGGCAAGGCCATCAGCCGGCTGAGTCAGGAGCCGGTGGACGTGGTGGTGGCGGATCTCCGGATGCCGGGGGTGGACGGCCTCGAGCTGCTGGACTGGCTGCACGAGGCGCAACCGGACACGCGGTTCATCCTGATGACGGGCTACGGCGATGACGACGTGGAGCGTCGTGCGCGCGAGCTCGGCGCCTTCGACTACCTGGACAAGCCGGTTAGCCCGGACGTCCTGTCGGCCGTGATCACGGCGGCCACGGTGGAGGAGGAGCGGAAGGCGCGTGCGGAGAAAGCGCTCGCCGAAGCGGCGGAGCCCGTGGCGGCGCAGGCCGAGGTCGAAGAGGAGTCGACCGAGGGGTCGACGGCGGAGATCATCGGCGGGCTGATCATGGGGCCGGTCATCGGTCTGGCATTCGTCATGTTCTTGCCTGTCATCGGAATTGCTGCATTCTTCAAGGTGCTGGCCGAGGCGGTCACGGGGAAGCGGGCCGCGAAAACCTGAGGGGGGTAGTTGGAAGGAAAGAGATGCTCTTGAAGATGAGAGCCCGGCGGGCGGCCGGGGCGGGAGCGGGGCTGTTGCTGGCCCTGCTCGCGCTGTGTGGAGACGCGCAGCCGGTGGGGGCCCAGGCTTCTCCGGCCCTCGGGGCGTGTGCCGCGTGTCACGACGACGATGCGGTGCTAAGGGCGGAGATCCTCCCGCACGCGAGCACGACCACGTGTCTCGACTGTCACCACATCGGGTCGAGCCGCGACCCGGCGGTGATCGCACGACGCCGGCTGGAGGCGTGCGCGGGCTGTCACGAGCCGGAGGCGACAACGGCGGTCCATGGCAGCGAGCAGGGCGCGACGTGCCTCGACTGCCACTCCATTCATGGCGCACAGCCACTGGAGTGGTCGGAAGCGGAGCTCGCCGCGCGATGCGAGTCGTGTCACGAGACGCCGCAGCACACCCTGCATGCCGGTGTGGCGAAGTCCGATGCGCCGCTCTGTACGGCGTGTCATGACCTGCACGCCATCGAGGCGCCCGTCTCGGGACCGGGTGAAGCGCCGCTCCACGCGGGCACGAGCGTGGAGGCGGTGACCGCGAACTGCGTGACGTGCCACGAGGCCGCACACCCATCGCACCCCGTGGAAGGCCCGGACGCGGTGCAGTGCACGAGCTGCCATGGCCTGAACGCGGAGGAGCCGATCCGGAGCTCGGACGAGCGACTCGCGGCGACCTGCGCATCGTGTCACGAGGACGCCCACGCCACCCACCGGCGCATTCCGATGGGTGAGGCGACCGCGGACCGGCCCGGCTGCACGGACTGCCACTCGTTCGTGGAGGACCCGCCCATCGAGGAGCTCTCGCCGGCCGTCATGGCCGAGCGGTGCGGCGCCTGTCACGAGACCGAGCTCGAGCAGTACCTGGCCGGGGGTCACGCCCACGGCGTCACGACGCCGGAGCTCAATCCCGGCGTGCCCACGTGTGTCACGTGCCACGTGGACGTTCTGCGGGACGAGGGCGGCGCCCCCGACCGACTGGGCGGGGCCGCGGGCTGCATCGCCTGCCACGGCGACCCTGAGCTGGCCGAGGACTACGGGCTCTCGACGAACGTCGTGGAATCCTACCTCGAGGACTACCACGGCGCGACGCTCAGCTTCCTGCTGGAGGAGGCCGACGTGAAGGTCGAGCGAGCCGAGGCGGTGCTCACCTGTGCCGACTGTCACGGCAACCACTCGGTGGGCTGGAGCGAAGAGCAGGTCATGGCGGACATCTGCCTGGACTGCCACGAGAGGGCGGACCCGAAGCTGGCCGGGGCATGGCTGGGCCACGGACCTCCGGGCCCCGACAGCCAGATCATGACCTGGCTGGTCGGTCTGTTCTACTACTTCCTGATCCCGTTCATGCTGATCGGGCTCGGCCTGATCATCGTTCTCGAGGCGATCCACAGCGCCCGGCACGGCGCCCGTCCCTGGAAGGCGGAGGGCACCCGTCGGCTCTGGGCGAAGCTGGCCCGGAAGGGCGAGAAACACGAGATGGTGCCGCGGTTCACGCTCCGGGAGCGGATCGAGCACTTCGCGACATCCTCCAGCTTCATCATCCTCGTGGTCACCGGGGTGCCACAGCTCCGGCCGGACCTGGAGATCGCGCGCCAGGTCATCGCCCTGTTCGGCGGGATCGAGAGCACGCGCCTGATCCACCGGATCTTCGGATTCACCCTAGCGGCGCTGCTGGTGATCCACGTCGTCTCGGCCGTGATCCGGGCTCTCCGCAAGCGGCGCATGCCTGTCATGCTCCCGACATTGGAGGACTTCGACCACGCAATGGCCACGGTCCGCCACTTCATCCGCGGGACGCCCAAGCCGAAGATCGGCAAGTTCGACTTCGCCCAGAAGTTCGAGTACGGCGGCATGCTCATGGGCACCGTGATCATGGTCGTGACGGGGCTGGTCCTGATCTACCCGGAGACGGCCACGATGGTGATCCCGGGCGAATGGGTCGCCGCCCTCCGGGCCATGCACGGGTACGAGGCCACCTTCGCGACACTGGTCGTGCTGCTGTGGCACTCGTGGGGCGTGATCCTGCGACCCGAAGTGTTCCCCCTCGACACCAGCATCTTCACCGGCAAGATCACGAAGGAGCGCCTGAAGAACGACCACTGGCTCGAGTACGAGCGGATGTTCCCCGAAGAGGCCGCGGAGGAGGCTGCGAAGACGCCGGGGCTGGAGCCCTCTATCCCCCACGCCGGCGAAGGCCCCGACCCGCACGAGAGCGGGGAGGAATCGGAGCGGTAGGAGGATCAGGAGTCAATTCTGATGATCTGCTCCCGCTGCGTTCCGACCGAGACGAACTCGATGGGCACGCCCACGAGCGCCTGGACCCGGTCCATGAAGGTCCGGGCGGCCGCCGGAAGGTCGTCCACGGACCGGGCCGTCGAGGTGTCGGCCTGCCAGCCCGGAACCGTTTCCAGGACCGGCTCGGCCCGCTCGAGGCGGGCGAGGTCGTCCGGGAAGTCGTCCACCGACTCTCCGTCGACGGTGTAGCCGGTGCAGATCCGGATCTCCTCGAAGCTGTCGAGGACGTCCAGCTTGGTCAGCGCGAGTCCGGTGAGCCCGTTGACCCTCGCCGCGTAGCGTACGACGACGGCGTCGAACCAGCCGCACCGGCGGGGGCGCCCCGTGGTGGCGCCGTACTCACCGCCCAACTCCCGGAGCCGCTCGCCGAGCTCGGCGTCGAGCTCCGTGGGCAGGGGCCCGCTCCCGACCCGGGTGGTGTACGCCTTGACGACGCCGAGGATCGAGCCCAGGGCCGTGGGGCCGATCCCGGTCCCGGTGGCCGCGCCCGCCGCCGTCGTATTCGAGGACGTGACGTAGGGGAACGTGCCGTGATCGATGTCCAGGAGCGCGCCCTGTGCACCCTCCATGAGGACCCGCTTCCCGTCCCGGAGCGCCGTCTCGATCTCCCGGCCCGTGTCCGTGATCAGCGGGAGCAGCCGGTCCCGGATGGTCAGCACATCCGCGACCAGCCGGTCCGGGTCCACCGGGTCGCCCCCGGCCGCCGCCAGTCGCTCGTTCGCCCGCTCCGCCGCCTGCCGTAGCATGCTCTCGGCCCGATCGACGTCCCGGAGGTCGCCGGCCCGGATCCCCCGGCGAGCCACCTTGTCCTCGTACGCCGGACCGATCCCCTTGCCGGTGGTCCCGATCTTCCCGCTGCCACGACGCTTCTCGCTCGCCCGGTCCAGCTGCTTGTGGTACTCCAGCAGCAGGTGGGCGCGGCCGCTGATCCCGATCCGCGGCTCCGCGTCGATGCCCCGGGCCTGGAGGGCGTCCAGCTCCTTGAAGAACTGCTTGAGGTCCACGACCACCCCGTTGCCGAGGAGGCAGCGCTTGTCGCGGTGCAGGATCCCCGACGGGATCTGGTGGAGGATGAACTCGTCCCCCGCCACGTCCACGGTATGACCGGCATTCGCGCCGCCCTGGTACCGGGCGACGATGTCGGCCTCCGCCGCGAGGACATCCACGATCTTGCCCTTGCCTTCATCGCCCCACTGGGCACCGACGACGACTCTACAGCGATTGCTCTTCATGGGAACGGACTATGGACCGACCCCTCCCTCCGCCGCAAGGTGATCCGTCCCGTCCGCCAGCAGCCGCAGCGCGCCGGCCAGCACCGCAGCCGTCTCCGCGGCTCCCCGGCCGTCCAGCCGATCGACGCTGTCGGCCGGACGGTGCACGCGCAGGAGCGTGCGCCACCCTCCCCGCAGCACGGTGAGCGCCGGCAGGCCCGCGGCGGCGAGGGGCTGGTGATCGACGGGGATGGAGCGGGGGAGCGGGCGTCGCCTGACCTCGATATCGAGCGCGCGGCCGGCCGTGAGCAGCGCCGCCGCGAGCTGCGGCGCCGAGCCCCACCGCCGCACTCCGTGACCCTCCGCCACCCGGATGGCGCCCCGGTCGTCCAGCCCATCGATGTTGATGACGCCATGGACCGCGGGGAGTCGGCCGGCGAGGTGTCGCGCGCCGGCCAGCCCGAGCTCCTCGCCGTCCGTCACCACGAAGCCGACCGCTGCCGGCGAGGCCTCCGCGACGGCGAGGATCGCGGCCAGCCCCGAGGCGTTGTCCACCGCGCCGGGGGACCCGTTGCGGGCCCAGGACAGGGCGAGCGCCGCACCG
>CAYMLW010000111.1:0-11936 GCA_964391035.1 uncultured Gemmatimonadaceae bacterium | reverse complement strand
GAAAAGGACCTGATCCGGCCGCCCTTCTACTTCAACCTGATCCTCGGCAACCTGGCCGGCGCCCAGGCCACACCCACGGCACTCGGCGCACTGATCCAGGCGCTGCCCGACCGCGCAGTGTGGTCCGCGGGCGGGATCGGCGCGGCGCAGCTGCCGGCCGCGGCCATGGCGCTGGCGGCCGGCGGTGGTGTCCGGATCGGGCTGGAGGACAACCTCTGGGCGGACCCGGACCGGAACGAGCTCGCCACCAACCCGGGTCTCGTGGGGCGCGTCGTGGAGCTGGGCCGGCTGCTGGACCGGGCACCCACCCCGTGCGACGCGCTCCGGGAGCGGCTGGGGGCACCGGGCCGGAGTATGGACCCCGCGGTATGAGCGGATTCGGGGTCAAGGTCCGGGACGTCCTGCGTCACGGCCTCCTCCTCCAGACGGGGCTCGACGGGCTGGCCCGGGTCGGGATCGAAATCACGCCCTTCCGGCTGTACGCGGAGTCCCTGGACTCGCTCCCCGACGGGGTCGCGCGGGACGCGCCACCAGGGATCGAGCTGCGGCCCCTCGCGCCGGGCGACGCGGCGGCCGTGGCCGCCATGCCGGAATCGGATACCGGCGAGGACGAGGCCCGGGAGCGCCTGCTTCATGGTATCGTGGCGGTGGGCGCCTGGTCCGGGAACCAGCTCGTCGCCTGCTCGTGGGCCGATCTGGAGCAGCTCGACTACGAGCCGTGCCGGCGGTCACTCGCCCCCGACGAGGCCTACCTGTTCGGGGCCCGGACCGCACGGAGCAGCCGGGGGATGGACCTCGGCCCCGCCGTGCGGATCGCGTTGTACGAGCACCTGGCCGATATGGGCCGCACCCGCCTGCTGAGTGTCTCCTACGCCCTGCACCGCCCGGCCAACCGATTCAAGGAGAAGTTGGGCGCCACCATCGAGGAAAGGCACGTGCACGTGAGTCTCGCGGGTCGGTGGCAGCGCGACTGGCGTGTGGGCGGTGGGCCATGAGCCCCGGGGCGGCCCGCGGAGGGCCCCGGGCCGGTCCCGCACCCACGCTCTCCGTCTTGCGCAATGACCGCACCCGCCTAGGTTCCTTCGCCCGGCAACAAGGTACATCCCTGCTGCGCTCCGCCCGCAAATGAACAGGCTGCGTGCCCTCCTGCTCATGGACGAGCCCTTCGGCTCCCTCGATGCCCAGACCCGGATCCTGCTCCAGGAGGAACTGCTCGCGATCTGGCAGGAGGACCGCAAACTGGTCGTGTTCGTGACCCATGACATCGACGAGGCCGTCCTGCTCGGCGACCGGGTCCTGGTCATGAGCGGACGACCCGGCCGGATCCTCGAGGAGATCCCCATCACGCTCCCGCGACCCCGCACTCTCGAAGGGCCGGACCGACCTGACATCACGGAGGTGAAGTGGCACATCTGGAGCCTGCTGGAGGCGGAGGCCCGGCGGCACCTGTCGATTCGGACCTGACCGTCCTCGCTGGCGGGGACGCCCGTCGCTGGAGCTCGATCCTGGTCGGCATCGGACTCCTCCTGGCCTGGGAGACACTGACCCGGCTCGGGCTCCTGTCCGCCCTCTATTTTCCGGCCCCCACCACCATTGGCGGCAGCCTGGTACAGCTAGTCCGGAGCGGCGAGCTCGCGAACCACGGCGGCGCCACCCTCTACCGCCTCGGCGTCGGACTCCTGATCGGCGGGATCGCCGGCTTCCTGATCGGTGTGGTCATGGGACGCTCCGAGCCGGTCCGACAGCTGGTCGACCCCGTCGTGGGCGCGCTGTACCCCATCCCCAAGATCGCCATCCTCCCCCTCGTCATGGTGTTCCTCGGGATCGGCGAGACGTCCAAGCTCTTCGTCATCGCCCTGGCCGCCTTCTTCCCCATGCTCATCGCCACCATGGGGGGCGTCCGCCAGATCCCGGCCATCTACTTCGAGGTGGCCGAGAACTACGGGACCGGGCGCTGGAACCTCCTCAAGCGCGTGATCCTGCCCGCCAGCCTGCCCACCGTCCTCAGCGGGAGCCGGATCGCCCTCAACTCGGTGATCCACGTGACCATCGCCGTCGAGATCGTCTCCGCGGTCCGGGGCCTGGGCGCCCTGGTCTGGCTCTCCTGGGAGGTGCTCCGCGTCGAGCAGCTCTATGCGACGCTGGCCGTGATCGCCCTCCTCGGCGTGGCCTCGACCGCCGCCCTCGACTACGTCACCCGCGGCCTCGTGCCGTGGCGGCAATGACTCCGCCGGGCCCGTAGCCGCCATGACCGAGCCGGGATCCGGGGACGACGAGCGGCCCGAGGGCCACAGCGAGTCCCGACGCCAGGGTCCGGCGGGACACGGGTCGGCGGGACTCGGGCCGTCGTCCAGGGAAGCGGAGGGACCCGGGCCGTCGTCCGGCGGGCGACAGGCGGATCTCTGGGAGGAGAGCCCGGCCGCCGACCTGCGGAGGAAGTCGGTGCGCTCGGGCGTCGTCCAGCTCGTGGCCCAGCCCATCAAAGTCGCCCTCTTCGCGGCCTCGGGGATGGCGCTGGCCCGGCTCCTCACCCCGACCGACTTCGGCATCTTCGCCATGGCCATGACCTGGATCGCCCTGGTCATGAGCATCCAGGACTTCGGCTTCCCGGCGGCCGTGCTCCACGGCGATTCCGTCGATGATGCCCAGCTGAGCGGGCTCTTCTGGACCAACCTCCGGCTCAGCCTCTGGATGCTGGGGGCGAGCATGGTGATGGCGCCGTTCGTGGCCTGGTTCTACGGCGAGGCCGCGGTGGCGCCGGTCACGCTGGCCATGGCCGTGGGCCTCCTGGCCGCATCGCTCGGCTGGCAGCACCGGTCGCTGCTCATGCGGCAGCTCCGCTTCCACACCGTGGCCGTGATCGAGACGGCGGCCGTGGCCATCTCCGTGGTCTTCTCGGTCGGCGCCGCACTCCTGGGCGCAGGCTACTGGGCCCTCGTCATCCAGTTCCTCCTCCAGGCGATCACCCGGTCCATCGGCCTCTGGATCAGCGTCCGCTGGCGACCGCTCCCCCGCTCGAGCCTGGGCCCCGACCGCACCCGGATCGGGCACTTCCTTCGCTACGGCCGGCACTACACCGCCACGCAGCTGATTCGACACGTCGGCCGGAATCTCGACCGGATCCTCGTGGCCGCCGTGGGAGGAGCCCGGCCCGCCGGGCTGTACGACAACGCCTACCGCTGGTCTCACTACCCCGTCGCGCACGTCTTCCAGCCACTGCTCAATGTCGCCGTGTCCAGCTTCAGCCGGACCCGGAAGAGCGCCGTCCGCTACGTGGCGGGCGTCCAGGACGGCATGGTGCCCGTGCTCTCCGTCGTGCTGCCGGCCCTCGCCTTCATCGCCCTCGAGGCCCGGTCCGTGATCCTGGTCGTTCTCGGCGACCAGTGGGTAGACGCCATTCCCCTCTTCCGCCTCCTGGCCCTCGCCGGGTTCGCCCGCAGCCTGGGTATGATCACCCGCTGGCTCTACCTGTCGGAGGGTCGGACCGGACGTCAGCTTCGCTGGGCCCTCATCGAGGCGGCCGTCCTGATCCCCGCCGTCTCCGTCGGCGTCTGGCTCGGCGGGGCGTACGGCGTGGCGCTGGCCTTCATGGCGGTAGCCTGGACGCTGGTCGTGCCCGAGATCGCGTTCTGCCTCGTCGGGTCGCCCATGGATGCGCGGGACTACCTGGCGGGCGTGTGGCGACCGCTGATGGCCACGGGCATCGCGGTCGGCGTGCTCGCCGCGATCGAGGTCCCGGTGGGTGAGCCCGGTGATGACGTCGCCGTCCGGCTGCCCGTCAGGCTGGCCCTGTTCGGCGCGGTCTTCCTGGCGACCTGGCTCGCGCTGCCGGGGCGGCGACGGGCGGTCGGGCGGGTGACGCGGCTGGTGAAGGACCTGCGGCGGTAGGACGCCGCACCAGTCGCCAGTTCTGTCCCATTCAGCCATGGAGCTGCCCCGGAATCGACCCCATCCGTGGCCCATGGGACGAGATCGAAGACCGTACTTGCCGGACGCCATCTTCCATCTGACGGCGCGAACGATTCGCGGCGAACGCTGGTTCACGCCGGCGTTGCGGAGCGCGGCGATTCGCGATCTGTCCGCTGTCGTCGGAAGGTCCAAAGTGCGTCTGCTGGCCACCGCGATCATGTCCAACCACCTGCATCTGGTGATCCAGCAGGGGGAAGCGCCCCTCGAGCGTCTCATGCAGCCACTCCTGCTGCGGATCGCGCTAAAGGTGCAGCGTAGACACGGGATCGAGGGACCTGTCTTCTGGCGACCCTACGACTGTCGCCCCTGCTTCGACCCGCGCCACGCGCGAAACGCTATCGCATACGTGCACCTGAACCCGGTGAGGGCCGGACTCAGCGCAACCGCGTCGGCGTATCCGTGGACGTCACACGACATCTATGCGGAGGCGGATCCTGCCGATTGGGCACCGGAGCTCCGGCCGCTGGCGAAGACCCTCGACCCGAACGTCGCGCTTCCCCTGTTCGGCGCGAGCCCGAATCCGTCCGCGGAAAGTCTGCGCGAAGACTACCAGGCATTCGTCGACTGGCGACTCGTCGCAGACGACGACATGGCGGGCACGATCCCGGCACCCGCACCTGGCCGATTTCTTGGCGGCAACGCCGACATTCCCGCCACCTGGGGCATGCCATTCAGCCCGCTCTTCCATGCCTCCGTCCACCGTGCCACGCCGGCCGCAGTCGGTGCGATGGAACTCGGCACACCCGACATGGGGTCGATCGCACGAACGACTCTGAAGCTCGAACATTCCCCGCTGTCGCTGGACGAGCTGCGAGGCAGAGGAGGAGGCCGCGAGCATTGCCGACTTCGCCATCTGATCATCCGCCGACTGCACCTGGCCGGCTACCGCAACTCGCAGATCGCACCCTTCATCGGCCTTTCGGAGTCCGCCGTGTCTCGGGCCATCCGCCAGTAGGACCCCGTGACGACCCGAATCGTCGCGGGGCCATGTCGGAACGGGCCTGAACTGGCGACTGGTGCACCGTCCTCCTGATGACGCCTGACCTTGCCTGCTCTCCCACCCGCGGATACATCACCACCACCGTACCACCACCGTCATCGGGACCGAACCGGAACATGAGAACCGCCATGCCCAGCCGCCCCTTCCCCTCGATCCCCGCCATCCCCCCGACCCTCGCCGCCTTCGGTCTGATCCTCGCCGCCCTCGCCGCCGCCCTCGCCGCCGCCCCCGCCACCGCCCAGGCCACGCTCCCCGCCCTCGACCTCCGGGAAGGGCACCGGGAGGCGGCCATCGCCCGGCGGGCCGAGCTGATGCGTCGGATGGACGGCGGGCTGGCCATCATCACCAGCGCCGACCGATCCCAGCCCAACCTCTACGAGTTCTTCGTCCCGGACACCGAGCACCACGACTTCGTCTTCCTCACCGGCCTGTACGACCCGGCGCCTCCGGGCTCGATCCTGGTCCTGAACCCCGGCGGCGAGACGCACCGGGAGATCCTGTATACCGCCGATGACCCCGACGAAGTACGCCGCCTGACGGGAATCGAGCACGTCTTCCCCCGGGACCGGTTCCTCGAGGACCTGTCCAGCACCCTCACCGACTACCGGAACCTCCGGATCACGCAGCTCCGTTTCAAGCCGGTCCCATCCGACCTGGCCCGCGGCTGGGGCGACCGGGACAAGCTCCTCTACGTGAACTACCCGCGCTTCACCAACCTGAACGAGCCGCCCACGCCCAGGCTCGCCTTCCTCGACCGGCTCCGCGCCGCCACGTCCGAGCTGGTCCTCCGGGATGCCGGCGACCTGCTCGATCCGATGCGGATGGTCCTGGACGACTTCGCCATGAAGAACCTCCGGCGCGCCATCGAGATCACCGGCAAGGGGCTGATGGAGGGGATGAAGGTCGCGCGACCCGGCCTCACGACCCGCCAGGTCATGGAGACCGTCGACTACGTCTACCGGCTCCACGGCGCCGGGCTCGGCTTCCCCACCAGCGTCGCCCGGGCCAGCGGGCTCGACGAGGAGCTGAAGTGGGAGACGACCCGGGAAGAGCAGGCCGCCCGGCACGGCGACGCCCGGATCCAGCCCGGCGACCTCGTCCACTTCGATACCGGCGCCCGCATCAATCACTACTCCGCCGACATCCAGCGTACGGTCCCGGCCGGCGACGGCTTCACGCCCGAGCAGCGTCGCATCTACGACGTCGTCCTGGACGTCCAGAAGGCGGTCATCGCCGCCGTCCGCCCCGGCGTCACCTGGCAGGAGCTCCACGACCTCGCCGTCTCCATGCTCCGCGACGCCGGCGGCTGGGACGGGAGCTACACGTACGGCATCGGCCACTACATCGGCATGGAGGTCCACGAGCACGGCGACTACGTCCAGCCCCTCCGGCCCGGCATGGTCCTGGCCATCGAACAGGGAGCCATCGTGGACGGGACCCGGGTGGCCTTCGAGGACGATGTCCTGGTCACCGACGACGGCCACGTCTGGCTCACCCGCTTCATCCCCATCGAAGCCGACGACGTCGAGGCGCTCCGGCGAGAGATGCCCCTGGTCCGACCCGGGATGGTCCTGCGCCAGAGTCGACGCTAGGACGACCCTCGACCCTCGACCCTCGACCCTCGCCTCATCCGACCGTCGACGGACGGCTCCAGGCGCTTTCGAACGGCCAGGATCACGCCAGCAGGATGCTGCAGCAGGTGACGCCCGCCTCCGCCTTCGCCAGCTCGGACACGTCGATCGCCGCGGTGCGGATGCCCGCCGCGTCCAGCCGATCCCGGGTCCGCGGGTGGGCCGCGGCCACGATCACGGCGGATCGCACACCGGCGGAGCCCGAGCCGTCGACCCGGAGCGCGTTCGCACCGTACGGCTCACGAGGGTCGACCTCGATCGTGGCCAGGCCCCGGAACGGCGCATCGACCCAGTGGGGATTCAGAAGGAGCGTGTCGGGCCCCACCGCCGTCACGGCCGTCTTGAGGTGGAGGCACCCCGTCACCGGCACGGTCGCGACCTCGTAGCCCAGCGGCTCGAGGATCCGCCGGAGCTGCGCCGCGCCCGCCTGGTTCGTCCGGACGGATTCCCCGACCCAGACCCGACGCCCCAGGCGGAGGACATCGCCCCCGTCCAGCGTGGCGGGCGACTCGATGCTCCGCAGCGGGCGGTGCCGCCCGAGGACCGCCGCGACCCCCTCGACTTCGGGGCGCCGCGCCGCGGCGCCCGGCCGGGTCAGGATGGCGACCTCCGGCACGACCACGGCCGTGTCCTCGACGAACACGGCGTCCGGGAGCGCCGGCGCCGGCTCTACCCGCTCGACGGCGCAGCCCAGGTCCTCGAGGACGGCCTCGTACGCGGCGTGCTGATGGGCCGCCCGGTCGACGTCGATGGGCCGCCGGTCGACGTGCTCGAGCTGGCACCGGTCCAGGCTCGGACTCACGGCCCGGGTCACGACGATCATGGCAGCGTCAATCGTCGTGCTGCCCCGGGCGGGCCATCCGGGAGCGTGCTGGAAGGAGGACATGTCCTCATATGGCGTCCCCGGCCGCGACGAATCAAGGGCCGGGGGGCCGGGGGGCCCGCGCCGTAGCGGCGCCCCGCGCTCTGCCGCCGGGCTCCACGCCGCTTTCCCGGCAGGCGACCCGCCGGTTAGTGTTCGTCTCGCGATCACCCGAGCCGTCTTCCACGACCCATGGCCGTCTACACGGACAACCCCGCCTTTGCCGCTCGATTCGTCGGAGGCCCTGTCGGCTCCGACTGGAGCCCGGTCGAGGACGGAGAGCTGGCGGACCTGCTGGGCGAGTTCCTCCGTCGGCCCCTTCTGCGACGGCGTCCGGGACCCCACGGCTGGACCCACCTCCTCCTCGCCGAGACCGCCGATCGATCCAACTACGACCGCCTGATCGAACTCGTCCGAGCAGGTCGCATTCTTCCCGACCGCCTCCTCTGCCTGGCCGGCTCCGGACGCGGGTTCCACGGCTTCAAGGGCCGACACTGGGCCGCCGTCCCCGGCAACGTTCACCTCTCCGTCCACCTCGCCCCGCAACGGGCCATCGAACGCTTCGAGGTCGCCTTCATGGCCCTGGCGGCCGTCGCCGTGGTCGAAGCCATCGACCGGGTCTCCGGAATCGAGCAGCGCCCCGGGATCCGCTGGGTCAACGATATCGTCTTCGGCCCCGCCAAGGTCGGCGGCGTCCTCGCCTACACCCACGCCCGGCGCACCACGGTGAACGCCGCTATCCTGGGCATCGGCGTGAACGTGCTCACCCGGCCGGAGGTCGAGCCGACCCCGTTCGTCCCGTCCGTCACCGCACTGGCCGAGCACACGAGGACGGCGGCCGCCACGCCGGAGCCGGATGCGACCGTTCCGCTGCTGGCGACGTTCCTCGCCCGCCTCCTGGACGCCCTCGACCGCAACTACCGCACGCTCCTGGACCGGGGGCACCGACCCATCGTCGAAGCGTATCGGTCCCGGTCGGTCGTGGTCGGCCGGGAAGTCGAGATCCGTGCCGAGGACTCGGACGCCGAGCCGCGGGTCATGGCGCGGGGCGTCGTACGGGCCATTGGCGACGGTCTGGAGCTCTTTCTGGAGGGCCGGAACGAGCCGGTCACGCGGGGCCGGATCGTCGTCGTCGATCCCCCGGAACCGGATCCCCGGTAGCATCCGGTCGGTCCACCCTCACGAGGGCTTTCCAGCCCCTGCCGAACGGGTTAACGTATCGGGAATCGTTTACCCCGGTCCACGAGAGGGAGCGCGGGATGCTTCAACCCGACCTGCTCGTCATCTGCACGGCGGCCTTTACCGCGGTGTTTCTCCTCCTCACTGTGCTCGCCGTGATGATGCGCGTCCTGATCACCGTGTTCCCCGCCGAGCTGGAGGGGATCGACGCGGCCACCGTGGCGGCCGTCACCGCCGCGGCCACCTCCGCGTTCCCGGGCATGAGAGTCACGAACATAGAGGAGCAACCATGATATCCGCCGACACGCCCAAGAAGATCCGCGTGATGTTCACGCCCTTCCGGGACGGGCTCCAGAGCACGTTCGGAGGGAAGGTCCGTCTCCAGGACTTCCTGCCGGCGCTGGAGGCATCGGCAGAGGCCGGGATCCGCCACTTCGAGTTCGGCGGCGGCGCCCGCTTCCAGGCCCCGCTCTTCTACCTCGGCGAGAACCCGTTCGAGGACATGCGGATCATCCGAGACACGGTCGGGCCGGAGGTCGACCTCCAGATCCTGACCCGATCCGTCTCCGGCGTGACGCTGACCACCCAGTCGCCCGAAGCGCTCCGGCTCCAGGCCCGGCTCATGGCCGCCGCAGGCACCACCTGGGACCGGAACTTCGACTACATGAACGATGTCCGGAACCTGGTCAACACCGGCAAGCCCATCGTCGAGGCGGGCATGCACCACCAGGTCTGCATCGCCCTCATGGGGCTCCCGTTCGAGTCCGACGTGGTCCACACGCCCGAGTTCTACATCGATATCGGGAAACGGCTCCTCGAGGGCGACGTCCACATCGACTCCATCGCCCTCAAGGACGCCAGCGGCACCACGGACCCGACCACGATCTACGAGACGGCGAAGGGGCTCAAGAAGATCATGCCGCCGGAGATGCCCCTCTGGATGCACACCCATGACACCGCCTCCACCGCCGTCTCCTGCTATCAGGCCGCCATCCACGGCGGCGCCGACGGCGTGGACGTCTCGGTCCGGCCCATGGCCAGCGGGACCGTCCAGCCCGACGCCCGGTCCCTCGCCCACGCCCTCAAGGGCACCGGGTACGCCCTCGATATCGACGTCTCGAAGATGCCCGAGATCGAGGCGCTCCTGAACGAGGGGATGAAGGACTACGACTTCAACCCGACCACCACCACGGCCGACGCCCGCGTCCTGGGCTTCCCCATGCCCGGAGGCGCCATCGGGCCGAACGTCCACATGATGGTCAAGGCCGGGATCCTCGACCGGTATACCGACGTCCTCGAGGAGTTCCCGGTGGTCGTGAAGGCCGGCGGGGCATGGACCAGTGTGACGCCCGGCAGCCAGCAGTACTGGCTCCAGGCCTTCAACAACGTCATGTACGGCCGCTGGGAGAACATCAACGACGGCTTCGGCAAGGCCGTCCTCGGCTACTTCGGCCGAACCCCTTTGCCCTCCGACCCGGAGGTGGTGGAGAAGGCGTCGGACCAGATGGGCCTCGAGCCCTTGGACGGCGACCCCCTCGAGGCGGCGCCCAAGAACATCGAGGCCGCCAAGGAAGCGCTCCGGGAGCGGGACCTCCCCGTCACCGACGAGAACACCTTCCTCGTCCTCGCCTGTATGGTCCCCGGCAAGAAGATGGAGACCAACGAGGGGATCCGGCTCCTGACCGGCAACCCCAAGATCGACATCCCGCTCAAGAAGAAGGAAGAGGAGGCGCCCGCCGCGACGGCGCCCGCGGCCGCGGCAGCGCCGGCCGCCACACCCGCCAGCGCCCCGGCCACCGTGCCGGCCGGTCCCCTGACCAGCCGGGTCACGGTGAAGGAGAACGGCAGGACCCGGACGTTCCAGGTGACGCTCGAGCCGGAAGGCGGCGGGGTCGCGACGCAGGAGGCGCCCGGTGCAGCGACGCCCACGGCCTCGGGGGGCACGGCCACGGCCACGGCCACGGCCGCCCAGCCCGCCACGGCCGGCGAGGCGGTCTACTCGACATTCGCGGGGCAGGTGGAGGTGGTCGATATCCTGAAGCAGGTCGGCGACCCGGTCGCCGAGGGTGACGTGGTCGCCGCGGTGGAGGCCATGAAGGCGAAGCACGACATCCGTTCACCCCACGCCGGGAAGGTCGAGGCGGTACACGTCTCGATCGGGGACGAGATCGACAGCACGCAGCCGATCGTCACCATCGCCTAGACGGCCGCCGCCATGGACATCTTCCTGCAGCTCCTGGAGCAGTCGGGGGTCGCGAACCTGACGCTGGGCAATATCGTCATGTTCGGCATCGCCGCCCTGCTCACCTACCTAGCCATCACCCGGGAGTACGAGCCGCTGCTGCTGATCCCCATCAGCTTCGGCGCCATCATGGCCAACCTGCCCCTCGCCGAGATGAGCTCCTACGGCGAGGGCATCATGTCCGTGATCTACGACTTCGGGATCCGGACCGAGCTGCTCCCGCCGCTGATCTTCCTCGGCGTGGGCGTGCTGACCGACTTCCGACCGCTCCTCGGCCGACCGCTCACGTTCCTCCTCGGCGCCGCCGCCCAGCTCGGCATCTTCGTCGCCGCTCTCGGCGCCTTCTACCTGCTGGGCTTCACGCCTGAAGAGGCCGCATCCATCGGGATCATCGGCGGCGCCGACGGCCCGACGTCGATCTTCCTGGCCATCCAGCTCGCGCCGCACCTGCTCGGCGCCGTCGCCGTGGCGGCGTACAGCTACATGTCGCTGGTCCCGATCATCCAGCCGCCCATCATGCGGCTGCTGACCACGAGAGCGGAGCGGGCCATCGACATGCCGCAGACCATCCAGGTGTCGCAGAAGGCCGTGATCCTGTTCCCGATGGTGACCGGTCTCATCGCGATCCTGGCGGTGCCCACCAGCGCGCCGCTCATCGGCATGCTGATGTTCGGCAACCTGATCCGGGAATCCGGCGTGACCGAGCGGCTGAAGAAGACCGTCGGCGGCGCCATGGTCGACATCGTGACCATCCTGCTGGGGATCGCTGTAGGGGCCACCATGGGCGCGGAGAACTTCCTGATCCTCGACACCATCATGATCCTCGTCCTGGGCGCCGTGGCCTTCGCGTTCAGCACCGCCGGCGGGATCATCTTCGCCAAGATCATCAACCTGTTCCTGCCGACGACCCGGAAGATCAACCCCTGCATCGGCGCGGCCGGCGTCTCGGCGGTGCCCATGTCCGCCCGCGTGGTCCAGCAGTTCGTGTCGAACGAGACCCACGGCAGGGTGAACCCGCTGATGCCCGCCATGGGGCCCAACGTGGCCGGCGTG
>CAYMLW010000110.1:0-12024 GCA_964391035.1 uncultured Gemmatimonadaceae bacterium | reverse complement strand
ACGACTTCAGCGGCATCGGAACGGTCGCCGATATCGGCGGCGGCGAGGGCCTGCATGGCGGCGGAGGCGTTGCGGTAGATGCAGGGGATCTCGACGAGGCCGCCGATGGGGTCGCAGATGAGGCCGAGCATGCCCTGGAGCGAGAGGGCGACGGAGGTGGCGACCTGGTCGTCGGTGCCGCCGGCGAGCCAGGTGACGGCGGCGGCGCCCATGGCCGCGGCGGATCCGGTCTCGGCCTGGCAGCCGCCGGAGGCCCCGGCCAGTGAAGCGCGGTGGGCGATGACGCCGCCCACGCCGCCGGCCACGAGCATGGCGTCGACGAGGCGCTCATCGTCCTCGTCGAGGATCTCGCCGGCGGAGATCAGGATGGCCGGGAGGACGCCCGCGGCGCCGGCGGTGGGTGCGGCCACGATCAGGCCCATGGCGGCGTTGAGCTCGAGGGTGGCGATGGCTCGGGAGAGGATCGCGGTGACGCGGTCGCCCATCAGTCGGGGGCCGTGCTCGTGGAGCCGGGCGGCGCGGCCGCCGGTGAGGCCGGATGGTGAGCGGACGTCGCCCTTCAGGCCCTCGTCCACGGCATCGCGCATGACCCGGAGCGTCTTCCGGATGCGGGCCCGGATCTCATCCGGGGAGCGGCCGCTCTCGGTGGCCTCGGCGTCCAGGACCGCGCCGGGGAGCGAGCCGGCGGCGCGGGCGTCGTCGAGGAGATCGGTGATGGATCGGTGCATGGTGTGGTGTGTTCGTGAATACCGGACCGGGTTTCCGCACGCCTCGGCCCACGCCGTCCGCCCTACAGCCCCGACGGATCCAGCACCGTCGCGAACACCTTCTGGAAGAACTCGTAGGGCATGGCCCCCGACATGGGCACGCCATTGACCAGGAAGGTGGGTGTGCCCCGGACGTACCATTCCCGGGACGCCCGGGTGTGGGCCACGAGGACACCGCGGGTGGCGGGGTCGTCGAGGCACTGCTCGAGGGCGACGGCGTCGATCCCCACCTCGGGGAGCCACTCGAGGAGCCTTGCCCGGGTGTCATCGCCCCGGAGCGCCGTCTGCCGGGCGTAGAGGAGGTCGTGGGTCTGCCAGAACGCGTCCGAGCCGCCCTGATCGGCGGCGCAGACGGCGGCGGCGCCCATGGTCTCACCGCCGGGGAACCCGAAGACCACGGGGACGTAGCGCCAGTGGACGATGCCGTGCTCGATGTAGTCGTCGCGGATCCGGGGCAGTGTGGCCCTGGCGAAGCGGGCGCAGTAGGGGCAGCCGAAGTCGCTGAACTCGACGACCTGGATCGGGGCATCCGGGTCGCCCAGGGTCTGGCCGAACTCGATCCGGGCCCCCTGGTTTCGTGGGCCCGCTTCCTGGGCGGCGGACCGGGCCGCCGCCGGGGCCGCATTCGGTTCGGCGGCGGCCGTCTCTCGCGGAGCGGTCTCCTGTGCATCGCACCCGGTGGCGGCCAGGGCCATGGCGAGGGGAAGGGCGATGAGCGGGCGGACATATGTCGAAGAACGCATGGTCTGGTGGTTGATTCGGGAACTGGCCTTCCGAGCGGTCCGGGCCGCAAGACGATAGCGGCAACGCCGTGTCGAGCGCCAGGCATCGCGCGTCGCGTATCGATCTGTCGCGGAGCGCGGCCGTTCGTTACCGTGATGGTACCCCGGGTCGTCGTCGGTCCCCCGCGGCGGTCCGTATCTTGGCTCGATCGTACTCACCCACCCAACGCCAGAGATCGACAATGGCCGACGTGATGCTGCGCTCCATTGCGCTACGCCTGCGAGGCTGCACGCTCTGTACCGCCCTGCTCCTGTCACTCATCGTGGCCCCCCCGGCCGCGGCCCAGTCCGGCGAGACCGGCGCGGTGGTCGGGCGGGTGACCTCCGAGACCGGCGACCCGCTGGGCGCCGTCACGGTCCGAGCACTGGGCACGGATCGGAGCACGCTGACGGACGGGGAAGGGCAGTACCGCCTTTCCCAACTGCAGCCGGGGGTGAGGTCGTTCTCCTTCGAGACGCTCGGGTACGGGTCCCGGGTGCTGGAGGCCACGCTCACGGCCGGCGTGACAACGCGGCTGGACGTGTCGCTGGCCACGGCGCCGCTGGCGGTGGAGGGCCTGGTGGTGACGTCGCAGAAGCGGCAGCAGGCGGTGCAGGAGGTGCCGATCACGATCACGGTGTACGACGGCCAGTTCCTCGAGAGCACGGGGATCGAGGAGTTCGATGTCCTGTCGGCGTACACGCCGGGACTGGAGATCCAGCTCCAGAGCCCGAACAACCCGGGGATCGTGGTGCGGGGGATCACCACCGATGAAGGCGACGCCCGGGTGGCCGCCCGCGTCTCGCTCTTCCAGGACGGCGTCTCGATCTCGAAGGCCCGGGGTTCGGTGGTCGAGCTGTTCGACCTGGAACGGGTCGAGGTCCTGAAGGGTCCCCAGGGCACGCTGTTCGGGCGGGCCGCCGAGATCGGGGCGGTCCACCTGATCCAGAACAAGGCCCGGAACGAGCGGTCCGGGGAGATCGAGGCCGGGGTCGGCAACTTCGGCGGACTGCACGCGTCGGGGCACGCGAACTCGCCGCTGATCGAGGACAAGCTGTTCGGGCGGATCGCCGGCGTGTACAGCAAGCGGGACGGCTACATCGAGAACCTGAACCCGTTGGACTCCGACCTGAACGGGAAGGAGACGCTGGCGCTGCGGGGGCTGCTCCGGTTCGCGCCCAGCGAGTTCACGGACGTGGATCTGATCGTGAACTGGCAGCACGACACGCCTCCGGGGGCCGGGTTCAAGAGCGGGGTGTTCGCGCCGGCGCCGGGCGTGGGCTTCGGGCCGGGCGAGCCCGCGTATCTCGGCGCCGACCACCGCTTCGAGGAGCTCTACGTCGACCGCACGGTCTGGGGCGCCACCGTCCTGGCCGACCACGTGCTGTCCCCGGCCTGGACGCTCCAGGCCGTGGGTGCGTTCCGCCGGTTCGACTCGTACGAGTCGTTCGACGCCGACGGCTCGGCGGCGCCGGCGCTCCAGTTCGCCGAGGAGGTCGAGGGTGACCAGTACAGCCTCGAGCTGCGGACGCTCTTCAACAGTGGGGGGCGGTTCAGCGGCTTCGGTGGTGTGAATATCTTCCACGAGGACGGCCAGCAGGGGATCCTGGTGCGCACGAACGAGCAGGTCCTGTTCCCGCTCCTGACCCGGGTCATCTGGGTGCAGAGCGAGGGCCAGTTCCCGGAGATCGAAGCGGTCTCGAACGGGCAGCCGAATTTCTGGGCGCAGCTGCCCCCCGTCATCTCGTTCCTCGGGCCGATCCTCTCCCCGGACAACCCCGAGTTCTTCTCGAACCTGGTGGGCGCGCCGCTGAAGCCCTACCACGCCGAGACCATGATCAACAAGGGTCGCACCACGGCCTATGAAATCTTCCTCGATGGCACCCTCGCCGTGACCGACCGGCTCGAGATCACCGGCGGACTGCGGGCCACGTACGAGGACATGTGGTCGGGCATCCAGGTGACGATCGCCGAGGAGCCCAGCGTTCTCGGCTTCTTCACCGGCGCGTACCCCAACGCGATCTTCCCGATCACGCCGGACGGCGGCACCCCGAGCAGTGAGGGGACGTTCACCTCGCTGGTGGGCCGGCTCGCCGTAAACTATTCGGTGAACGACGACCTGAACCTCTTCGGCACCGTCGCCCGGGGCCGGCGTCCCCCGGTGATCCAGGAGGTCGAGGCGAACCCGATCACCGAGTTCGAGGTCCTGGATCAGGAGATCGTCTGGAACTACGAGGTCGGGGCCAAGGGGTTCGGGCTGGACCGGCGCGTCCAGTGGGACCTGGCCGCCTACTACTACGACTACCGCGACTTCCAGACCGACGTCCAGCCGGAGCTGACGCCCGAGGGCGTGCTCTTCCGGACCGACCTGGGCGAGGCCCGGGCCATCGGCGTCGAGCTGGCCCTCACGGGCCGGGCGACCGAGGCGCTCACTCTCTTCGGCAACTACGCGTTCATCGACGCCTCCTTCGACGAGCTCAGCCGCACCGGACGGCCCCAGGAGCTGGCCGGGAACACCTTCCGGCTGACACCCACGCACTCCTTCTCCGCCGGCTTCGGGCTGACCCGCACCATCGCCGGGGTGGACGCGTTCGTCCGGCCGAACTACACCTGGAAGTCTCGCGTCTACTTCGAGGAGGAGTGGCAGGACGAGGTGTTCCTGCCCGACCTGCGCGCCGGCGGCGTCGCGCCGGGGCTCTATCAGGACGCCTTCGGGCTCCTCAACGTCCGGGCCGGCGCCGACCTCTTCAGCGGCCGGGCCGGCATCGAGCTCTGGGTCAACAACGCCCTCGACGAGGAGTACATCATCGACGCCGGCAACACCGGCCTCGCCTTCTATGCGCCCACGTACATCCCCGGCCCGCCCCGGATGTTCGGGCTGCGGGTGACGGCACGACCGTAGAGCGGGGTCGAGGCGCCGTCGAAGCGCCGTCGAGGCGGATGTCGAGGCGGAGGTCGAGGCGGAGGTCGGGGCGATCGTTCGGGGCGAAGGGATGTGCATCGAGTCCGCCTCGACGGGAAGGTAGACCTGGATCATGCCGGCCCGACCTTCCGGGCGCTGGCACGGGGTTTGTACCCACTCCCGGGGGGGAAAGACACAATTCACCGAGAGGATCTGCGCCATGGACAAGAAAAAGGTCATCGGAGCCGCCGCGGGAGCCGCCGCCGCCACAGCCGTGGGGATCGCGGCCACGAAGATGGCGGGGAGGAGGCCGACGGTCTACCACGTCCGGCCCGATGAGGAGAAGTGGATCGTATTGAAGGAAGGCTCGAAGAAGGCCTCGAGCCGCCACGACACGAAGCGTCAGGCCGTGAAGGAAGGCCGCCGGCTGGCGGGAGAGAATCCCCCGAGCCGGCTGATCATCCACAGGACGGACGACAGCGTCCAGAAGGAGCACAGCTACACCCCGGAGGCCGGGGAGTAGGAGACCGGGAGTCGGTCGGGCAGGGCGCGGGGTACCGGCTGCCTGTTCCCCATTCCCCTCCAGAGGCCCGGCGCCGTGTGCGCCGGGCCCTGTCTCAGTCCGCGCTGAGCGCTTCCTCGATGGCCTGTATCAGCACTTGCTTCGGCACCGCGCCCACCACGCCGTTCACCGCCTCGCCGTTCCGGAAGACGCCGATCGTCGGGATCGACCGGATGCCGTACTTCGACGCCACCGCCGGCGCCTCGTCCACGTTCACCTTCGCGAACCGGACCCGGCCCTCGTACTCCTCGGCCAGCGACTCGACGATCGGCGCCACCATCCGGCAGGGCGCACACCACGGCGCCCAGAAGTCGATCACCGTGATCCCGTCCTGCTCCTCGACCTCTGCCGCGAACTCCTGATCCTGCAGCTCCACTACGGTTCCTGTCGTCATGCCGCGTACCCCCTTTTTCGAGTGTGCCTTTGATTACTGTATAAGAATACACTTGATAACGCCAGGGTTCCACGACGCTCGCACAGGGGGCGCGTCCGCAGCTCATGGATGAGGCCTTCGGTCCCGTGGATGAGGCCGCCCTCGGCCCCGACGAACGCGATGGCGCCCAGCCCATTGCCCTGAGAGGCCAACGGCGCACAAATCAGGTCCGGAAGGGCGAGGCCGGCCCCGGCGGACAGGGTGTCCTCGTACTCGAGGCTCCGGGTGCGCCAAGCGCGTCCGCTCCTGGTGCATGTCGAGGCTGGGTTGCGACCTCTTTCACGTGCAGTACCAGTGTCCTCGAGGGCGTCCGGGCGCGTGGGCGCATCGTGGGGAGACGGGAGCAGCCGGCGGGAGGTGGCGGGGTCGGTTGGGATGCGGGATTCGGGCGGTGCGCGTCGATCGGCCTGTGGCTATGTTGGGGCGCGGTGGGGTGGCGATTACGGGGAGGGTGAAACAGAGGCAGCCCGACAGCGTGCTACGCAACTAGAGAAATGGCTAAGAGAACGCGGGCCTACAACTCGTTCGAGATGGCCCAGGTGCAGTTCGACGGGATCGCGGATCTGCTGGAGTTGGAGCCGGGGACACGGGAGCTCCTGCGGATGCCCCTGCGGGAATACTCGTTTGGCATCCCGGTACGGATGGATGACGGGAGAGTGCGGGTGTTCCGGGGGTTCCGAGTGCAGCACAACGACGCCCGGGGCCCGAGCAAGGGCGGGATCCGGTTCCATCCGCAGGAGAGCCTGGACACGGTGCGGGCGCTGGCGATGTGGATGACCTGGAAGACTGCGGTGGTGGACATCCCGCTGGGGGGCGGGAAGGGTGGAGTCATCTGCGATCCCCACGACCTGAGTCTCCGGGAGCAGGAGCAGATCTCGCGGGGCTGGGTCCGGCAGATTGCCCGGGATGTGGGCCCGGTGCGGGACGTGCCGGCACCGGATGTGATGACGACGCCGCAGCACATGCTATGGATGCTGGACGAGTACGAGGCGATCGAGGGGCAGCGGCTGCCGGGCTTCATCACGGGGAAGCCGGTGGGCATGGGCGGCTCGCTGGGTCGGAAGGAGGCGACGGGCTACGGTGTGGTGTTCACGATCCGGGAGGCGCTGAAGGAGCTGGGCCTGAGGGCGGGGGACACGACGGCGTCGGTGCAGGGGTTCGGGAACGTGGCGCAGTTCGCGATCCAGCTGTACACGCAGCTGGGCGGCACAGTGACGTGCGTGTCTTCGTGGGACCAGGCGGACCGTGTGAGCTATGCGTTCCGCAAACGGGACGGCATCGATGTGGACGAGCTGCTGGGGATCACGGACCGGTTCGGCGGGATCGACAAGGAGGGTGCGGAGGCACTGGGCTACGAGCGGCTTCCGGGCGACGACTGGCTGTCGCAGGATGTGGACATCCTGATCCCTGCGGCGCTGGAGAACCAGATCAACGCGGACAACGTGGACGTGATCCCGGACCGGGTCCGCATCATCGCGGAGGGCGCGAATGGCCCGACGAGCCCGGCGGCGGACAAGGTGCTCGACGAGCGGGGTGTGTTCATGATTCCGGACCTGCTGGCGAATGCAGGGGGGGTGACGGCCAGCTACTTCGAGCAGGTCCAGAGCAACATGAACTACTTCTGGGAGCGGGACGAGGTGCTGGGGAAGCTGGACCTGAAGATGACGTCGGCGTTCATCGCGGTGAGCGAGTTGGCCGAGAAGGAGGCCCTGTACACGCGGGACGCGGCCTACGTGATCGCCGTGGATCGGGTGGCGCAGGCATGTCGGGACCGCGGCTGGGTCTAGCGGAATGTCCGTTCCGGGATTCGACCGCCGCTTCTTCCGGTCGGAGGAGGTCTTCTCCCGGATCGGGGATGGGAGGCTGGGCGGGAAGGCGGAAGGGCTGATCCGGATCCGGGACCGGCTGTACGAGGATCTCGGCGGGCGTGTGGATGGGATCGACGTCGGGATCCCCCGGGTCGTCGTGCTGGCGACGGACCCGTTCGACGCGTTCATGCGCCGCAACCGTCTGGACCCGGCCTCGCTGGCGGAGCACCCGGACGAGCGGATCGCTCACACGTTCCAGCGAGGGGACCTGCCGTCGGAGGTGCTGGGCGACCTTCGTGCGCTGGCGGAGTCGGCCCATCAGCCGCTCGCCGTGCGTTCTTCGAGCATGCTGGAGGACGCGCTCGAGCGGCCGTTCGCCGGGATCTACGAGACCAAGATGATCCCGAACAACCAGCCGGACCCGGGGTCGCGGTTTCGTCGGCTGGTGGAGGCGGTGAAGCTGGTCTACGCGTCGACCTACCTCCGGAATGCCCGGACGTACCGGAAGGCGGCGGGGATCGCCGAGGAGGACGAGAAGATGGCGGTCCTCATCCAGGAGATCGTGGGGGAGCGGCACGGCGACCGCTTCTACCCCCACCTGTCGGCGGTCTGCCGCTCGTACAGCTACTACCCGATCGCCGGGTCGAAGCCCGAGGACGGTGTGGTCAGCGTGGCGCTGGGGCTGGGCAAGACCATCGTGGATGGGGGGCTGTGCTGGTCGTACTCGCCTCGCCGGCCGAGGGCGCCCCGGCCATTCGAATCGGCGCGGCAGATGGTGACGGAGAGCCAGGCCCGGTTCTGGGCGGTGAACATGGGCCGGGTGCCGGTCTATGATCCGGTGGAGCCGACGGAGTACCTGGTGGAAGGCGATCTGGCGATGGCGGAGGCGGACGGTACGCTGGCCCACCTGGCGTCTACGTACGACGCG
Organism: uncultured Gemmatimonadaceae bacterium; assembly: GCA_964391035.1. Classification (GTDB taxonomy): domain Bacteria; phylum Gemmatimonadota; class Gemmatimonadetes; order Longimicrobiales; family RSA9; genus JAWVYT01. The sequence continues at coordinate 3,862 of CAYMLW010000110.1, read as the reverse complement.
GAATCGGATCGGCTCCGTCCCGGCGTGCGCGGCGACGGGGCCCGGGTCGTGGACTTCGCGCCCCTGCTCCAGCACCTGGTGTACCCGCTGAACGATCTGATGACCTCGGTCCTGGCGATCGGGGAGGAGGTCCTCGGCACGGCGGCGGAGCTGGAGCTGGCGATGACGCTGCCGGAGGGGTCGAGCGGGGTGGCGCGTGCGGGGGTGGTGCAGCTTCGGCCGATGCGGGCGCCGGGCGAGGTGGTGGAGCTGCCGCCGGGCTCGCTGGAGGGTCCGGATGTACTGATCTCGACCGAACGCGCGCTGGGGAACGGCGAGGAGGAAGGTATCCGGGACGTGGTGTACGTGCGACCGGATCGGTTCGAGGCGAAGCACACGCGGGCCATCGCCGGGGAGGTGGCCCGGCTGAACCGTCTCCTGGTGGACGGCGTCGGCCCTACCTGCTGGCGGGATTCGGTCGGTGGGGCAGCTCGGACCCGTGGCTCGGGATCCCGGTACAATGGGGCGAGGTGTCCGGTGCGCGGGTGATCGTGGAGGCGACGCTGCCCTCGATGGACGTGGAGCCGAGTCAGGGCTCGCATTTCTTCCACAACCTGTCGAGCACCGGCGTGCTGTATTTCATGGTCCGGCACGGCGCCCGGCCGGGGATCGACTGGGACTGGCTGGCCGCCAGGCCGGTCGAGACCGAGACGGAGTGGGTTCGGCACGTGCGGCTGGACGCCCCGCTGCGCATAGCGGTGGATGGCCGCACGGGGCGAGGCGTCGTACGGGGAGGGGAGTAGCCGTGTCGGAGGAACGGGAGCAAACAGCGGGGGCCGACCGGGACCGGATGCTGAACGACGACGTCCTGGACGCGCTCCGGGAGCGGGCCAAGGAGCTGGCGTGCCTGTACCGCGTGGACGAGATCCTGTCCAGCGACGCGCCATCGGACGAGATCTTCCGCCGGGTGCTGGAGGCGCTGCCGGCGGGGTGGAGGTTCCCGGAGGTGACCCAGCCGTCGTTGAAGATCCGGGACCGCCACTACCGTCCGCCCGGGTTCCAGGAGACGCCGTGGTCGCAGCGGGTGACGATCCACGCGGATCGGCAGCCGGTGGGCGAGCTGGCGGTGTTCTACACGGAGGCCCGCCCTTCCGCCGATGACGGCCCGTTCCTGAAGGAGGAGAAGAAGCTGCTGAGGGGGTTGGCGGACCGACTGGGCGCGTTCGTGCTCCAGCGGGACCGGCCGAAGCGCACGGCGTCCGAGCCGGCGAGGTCGGAGGCCGAGACCTGGCGGGTCATTCTCGACTTCCTCCGCCGTACGGACCCGCCGCTCCTCCAGTGGATCACCCGGAAGATGCTGAACCACCTGCGCTGGCGGGGTGTGGCGGCGGCCGAGGGGTTGGTGCCGCCGAAGGTTCGGGTGACGGAGGGGATGAACGGCGAGAACCGGCCCCTGAGTCGGGTGACTCGCCGGGACGTGCAGGCGGAGACGGAGGCGGTCTTCTACGTGGCCGGCGAGTACCTCCCCAACGAGGAGATCCTGGGCCACATCCAGATGTGGATCAGTCAGGACAAAGTGAGCTTCCTGATCCACGCGCTCGAGGATCAGGGCTCGTCGCTGGGCGAGATCGTCGAAGGGCTGGAGCGGTTCGAGGCGCTGGGCGTCTCCGAGTCGGAGCTGCCCCACTCGGTCCAGACGATGCTCCGGGTGGCGCTCCTGCGCCGGTTCTTCACCGACCAGATCTCGTTCATCAACTCGGCCAAGGGGATCAGCAGCGTCGCGGACTTCGGCAAGCTGGCCCAGCGGCTGTTGACGCCCAGCCGGAGCCACGGTCGGCTGGGCGGGAAGAGCGCCGGGGTGTTCCTGGCGCGCCGGATCGTGGAGACGTCCCCGGAGTACGCCGAGCTGCTGAACGAGGTCCGGGTGCCGAAGACCTGGTACGTCGCATCCGACGCGGTTCTGGCCTTCGTCCGGTACAACAACCTGGACGACATCTACGACCAGAAGTACCTGGAGATCGACCAGGTCCGGCAGCAGTACCCGCACGTGGTGCAGGTCTTCAAGAGCGCCGAGTTTCCGCCGGAGCTGCGGAAGGGGTTCAGCGCCCTGCTGGACGACATGGGCGAGGTGCCGTTGATCGTGCGGAGCTCGAGCCTGCTGGAGGACCGGATCGGGTCGGCGTTCAGCGGGAAGTACAAGAGCCTGTTCCTGGCCAACCAGGGCCCGAAGCGGGAGCGGCTGCAGGCGCTCCTCGACGCGGTGGCCGAGGTCTACGGGTCGATCTTCGGGCCGGACCCCATCGAGTACCGGACAGAGCGCAATCTCCTGGATGTACACGAGGAGATGGGGCTGATGATCCAGGAGGTGGTGGGCACCCGGATGGGCTGCTACTACCTGCCGTCGTACTCGGGTGTGGCGCTGAGCAAGAACGAGTTCCGGTGGTCGCCCCGGATCCGACGGGAGGACGGGCTGATGCGGCTCGTGCCCGGTCTCGGGACCCGTGCGGTGGACCGGCTCAGCGACGACTACTCGGTCCTCCTCGCCCCGGGCCAGCCCGGCCTCCGGGTGAACAGCACGGCAGAGGAGATGGCCCGGTACGCACCGAAGTACGTGGACCTGTTGAACCTGGAGACGAACACGTTCGAGACCATCCCGATGGAGCAGCTGTTGAGGGAGTGCGGCGACGAGCTGCCGCAGGTCAAGAAGATCGTGTCGCTGCTCGAGGACGGTCGGATCCGGCGGCCCCGCGGGCTGGGTGTGGACTGGGCCGAAGTCGACGCGATCGTGACGTTCCAAGGACTGGCCGAGGAGTCGCCGCTCGTGACCCAGGTGGCCACACTGCTCGACCTGCTCGAGGCCCGACTGGGACCCGTGGACATCGAGTTCGCCTCCGATGGCGAGTACCTCTACCTGCTCCAGTGCCGGCCCCAGAACTTCGGGCCGGCAACGGCAGCCCCCGCCATCCCGAAGGACCTGCCGGAAGAGGATATCGTCTTCTCGGCCCATCGCTACATCTCGAACGGGACTTCGCCGGACCTGACCCACCTGGTGTACGTGGACCCCGAGCGCTATGCGGAGCTCGGGAGCCGGGAAGAGATGCTGGAGGTGGGACGGGTCGTGGGTCGCCTGAACAAGCTGCTCCCCCGACGACGGTTCATGCTCATGGGCCCGGGCCGGTGGGGCAGTCGCGGCGATATCCATCTGGGCGTGAGCGTGACGTATGCCGATATCAGCAACACCGCGATCCTGGCCGAGATCGCCCGGCAGCGGGGCAGCTACGTGCCCGACCTCTCGTTCGGCACCCACTTCTTCCAGGACCTGGTCGAGACCGAGATCCGCTACCTGCCACTCTATCCCGACGAGGAACGGGTGATCTTCGACGAGGCCTTCCTGAAGAATGCGCCCAATCACCTGGTCCGGCTGCTGCCCGATGCCAGTGAGTTGGCCGACGTGGTCCGGGTGATCCATATGCCGGAGGCGGCGGATGGGCGGGTGCTGAGGGTACTGATGAACGGCGACGAGGATGAGGCCGTCGGGTTCCTCGCCGAGCCCTGACGGCGCTGCTCGCTCGACGCCCGACGGGGGACGCACGAGGACTCGGAGTTCGCCGCGGAGGCCGGGTGTCCGGCATTTCCGCCGGCCCACCGGGCCTGTGCCGGTGGGCAGAGGCCGCACCGGGATCGCGGCGCTACGACGAGTCCGGACCCTCCGAGGTTTCCCGGAGCCGTGACTACGAACCGGGCACGGTCGCGGCGGGAAGACGCTGGCCTCTCGAGGGTGCCGCCGGCGGTCAGCGCGGCCGCTGTTCGACCTTTTGCTCCGGCGGACGACCGACGAGATTGCGGGCGAATGCATCCAATCGGGGAGTTGCGAGGTGGGTCT
>CAYMLW010000109.1:0-12034 GCA_964391035.1 uncultured Gemmatimonadaceae bacterium | reverse complement strand
GCGCCGGTGGGTCGATTCCGTCGTCGCCGGGCTCGACACGCGGCAGCGGGCCGCCCAGCTCGTCATGGTCTGGACCTGGGGTCGCTACGTCCCCGAGGCCAGCGACGAGTGGCGTGGTCTTCGCGGCCAGGTCGCCGAGCTCGGGATCGGCGGCATCATCACCTCCATCGGCCCGCCCCTGGCCCTGGCCGACAAGCTGAACCGGCTCCAGCAGGCGGCCCGGGTCCCGCTCCTGGTGGCCGCGGACATGGAGCACGGGCCCGGCATGCGACTCGACGGCGGCACGCTCCTGCCCTACGGCCTCGACATGGGCGGCGGCACCGACTTCCCGCCCGTCATGGCACTCGGCGCCGCGGGGGATGCCCGCCTCGCCTACGAGATGGGTCGGATCACCGCCCGGGAGGCCCGGGCCGTGGGCGTCCACATGAACTTCGCGCCGGTGGTCGACATCAACAACAACCCGGCCAACCCCATCATAAACGTACGCAGCTACGGCGGCGACCCGGCGGCGGTCGCGGCGCTCACGGAGGCCCATGCCCGCGGACTCCAGGAGCACGGGATGCTGGCCACGGCCAAGCACTTCCCGGGGCATGGCGATGTCGAAGAGGACACTCACCTGGTCCCCCTCATCCTCCGCATCGACGCCGCCCGCGCGGACTCCGTGGAACTGGTGCCGTACCGGTCGGCCATCGACGCCGAGGTGGCCGGCGTCATGACCGCCCACATCGCGTTCCCGGCGCTGGGCGACGGCACGCTCCCCGCCTCGCTCTCGCCCCGCATGGTCGACTCGCTCCTGGTGCGCGAGCTCGGCTTCGGCGGCATCGTGGTCACCGACGCCCTGGACATGGGCGCCATTGTCGAGCGGTTCGGCGGCGGCGAGGCGGCCGTGCTCGCCCTCGAGGCCGGCGCCGACCTCCTCCTCCAGCCCGCCGACCCGGAAGCCGTCGTGGACGCGGTGGTCGAGGCGGTCGAGAGCGGTCGGATCGGGCGCGACCGACTCGAGCGTTCCGTGCGCAAGGTGCTCGAGGTCAAGACGCGGGTCGGGCTCCACCGGCAGCGCGCCGTCGACCTGTCGCGTATCGCCGGGATCGTGGGTGCCGAAGAGCACGGTGAGGTGGCCGGGACCATCGCCCGCCGGGCGATCACGCTGGCCCGCGACCGCGACGACCTGGTGCCGCTGGTCCCGCTCCGGGACCGACGCGTCCTGCTCGTCACGTGGACCGACCGGATGGCGCCCTACGCCGGCCGGGCGCTGGCGACCGCGCTGCGCCGGGACCGCCTCGACCTCGACCATCTCGCCCTCGGCCCGGAGGAGCCGGGTCCCGACGATCTCGCCGGGCTGCGCGAGCGGGCGAGCGGCGCCGACGTCGTGCTTCTCGCCGTCGACGCACGCGTCCGGGCCGGCGCCGGCGCCGGGTCCCTCGACGCCGACCTGGCCGACGCGTTCGCGGACCTGGCCGCGAGCCGCCCGGCCATCCTGGTATCTCTGGGCAATCCGTACGTGCTCCAGTCGCTGCCCGACATCGGCACGTACCTCCTCGGCTGGAGCGGGGAAGCGATCGGCCAGAGCGCGGTCGCCGATGCGCTCCTCGGCCGCGCCCCCATCACCGGGTCGCTGCCCATCGCCGTCCCGCCCCTGCTGCGCCGAGGGGAGGGGATCCGACGGGTCCCCGTCGGCGCCGCGGCCGGCCCCGCGACCGCACCCGACATGGGCGACGTGGGAGAGTGGGATCCGACGGCCCTGGACTCGATCGACCGGGCCATCGAGGCGGCCATAGCGGCTGGCGTCACGCCGGGGGCGGTGGTGGCCGTCGGCTCGGCCAATGGCGCCCCGCGGATCCGGGCCTTCGGCCGCACCGCCTGGGAAAGCGGTGCGGCGGTCACCGACTCCACCGTCTGGGACCTGGCGTCGCTGACCAAGGTGGTCGGCACGACCACGGCGCTCATGACGCTGATCGATCGGGGCCGGCTACACCTGGACGCCCCCCTGTCCCGGACGCTGCCCGCCTGGCCCGCTTCACGGGACCGGGACCGGGTCACCGTGCGTCGACTCCTCACCCATACCGCCGGCTTCGTCCCCTTCGTCCGGTACTGGCACCCTGCGGAAGGAACGCTCCGTGGCCGGGACGCCTATGTGCGGGCCATCATCGAGCGCGGCCCCGACCACGCGCCGGGCGGCCGGTACGCCTACAGCGACCTGGGCGCGATCCTGATGGGCGCCGCCGTCGAGGCCGTCGCCGACACACCCCTCGACGCGTATCTGGAGGCCGAGGTGTTCCGCCCCCTCGGGATGACGGACACGCGCTACAATCCCCGGGGCGCACCGTTCGGAGGACCGGCCCGGGAAGCGGCGGGCGGCGTGGACCCGTCCCGTCCCCTGGTTCGGCTCGATCGGATCGCGCCCACCGAAGTGGACACGGTCTTTCGGCACACCCACGTCCACGGCTTCGTCCACGACGAAAACGCGTACGCCATGGGCGGTGTGGCCGGCCACGCCGGGCTCTTCTCCACCGCGGCCGACCTGGCCCGATTCGCCCGGATGATGCTCCGGGCCGGTCGCGGCGACAGCGCCCGGATCGCGTCGCCCGGAACCGTCGCCCGCTTCGTCGCCGAGCAGCCGGGCACCGGCCGCGCACTGGGGTGGGACGCGGCCCGCGGCACGAGGATCGCGGGACCGTTTTCGGGCCGTGCGTTCGGCCATACCGGATTCACCGGCACGAGCCTGTGGATGGACCCGGAGCGGGACCTTTACGTTGTCCTTCTGACCAACCGGGTCAACCCGACGCGAGCGCGGACCGGGATCGGGGAGCTCCGCCTGCGCGTTCACGGGCTGGCCGTCCGGGCCCGATCGGGACCACACGTCCAGACCACGAGGTAAAATGCCGTACGAAGAGAAGATCGATGTCGTGATTGCCGAGGATCACCAGGAGATGGCCTGGCTGGTGGCGGACCGGATCGAGTCGCTGATCCGCGACCGGCAGGCGGCCGATGAGACCGCGGTCCTCGGCCTGGCCACCGGGTCGACGCCCCTCGGCGTCTACGACGAGCTGATCCGCCGCCACCGGGAGGAAGGCCTCAGCTTCCGCAACGTGGTCACGTTCAACCTCGACGAGTACTTCCCCATGGAGCCGGACAGCATCCACAGCTACCACCGGTTCATGTGGGAGAACCTGTTCGACGACATCGACATCCCGCCCGAGAACGTCCACATCCCCCGCGGCGATCTGTCCCGCGCGGAGATCGAGCGCCACGCTGACGAGTACGAGCGGGCGATCCGGGCTGTCGGCGGCATCGACATCCAGCTTCTGGGCATCGGGAAGACCGGCCACGTCGGGTTCAACGAGCCCGGCAGCGGGCGGGAGAGTCGGACCCGGCTGATCCACCTGGACACCGTGACCCGGAAGGACGCCGCCGCCGACTTTTTCGGCGAGGAGAACGTGCCCAAGGAGGCGGTGACCATGGGCGTCGCCACCATCATGGAGGCCGACGAGGTCATCCTGATGGCCACGGGCGAGCACAAGGCGCCCATCGTCCGACGCGCGGTCGAGGGCGAGATCTCCGCCGATGTCGCCGCCACCTTCCTCCAGGAGCACGACGACGCCACCTTCTTCGTCGACGGTCCCGCCGCCGGTGAGCTGACCCGGATCAAGACGCCGTGGCTGGTCCGGCCCGTGGACTGGGACGACGAGCTGACCGTCCGTGCCGTCGTCTGGCTCGCGAAGCAGCGGGGGACGGGGATCCTGCGTCTCGGCGATGCCGACTACCGGGAGCACCACCTGGCCTCGCTGCTCGCACAGAACGAGTCGGTCGACCTGCTCAACCTCGCCGTCTTCGGCCGTCTCGATTCCAAGGTCCGGGACAACCCCCGGCTCCCCATCGACCAGAAGGTCATTGTCTTCAGCCCCCACCCCGACGACGACGTCATCTCCATGGGCGGCATGCTCCGCAAGCTCATGGAGAACGGCAACGAGGTCGTCGTCGCGTACATGACGTCCGGGAACATCGCGGTCTTCGACCACGAGGTGCGACGCTACCTCGACTTCGTCCGCCGCTTCGAGACCGAGGTCCGGCATCCCGGGAGCGAGGCGGCCATTCCGCACGGCGCCGAAGCGACGCTCCCCGGCTCCGAGTCCGGCGTCGAGTCCGTCGCCGAGCTCGATGCCCTGATCGAGCGGATCGAGGACGCCCTGTCCCGGAAGGAGCCGGGCCAGGTCGACCTCCCCGAGGTCCAGGACATCAAACGGCATATCCGGGAGTCGGAGGCCATTGCCGGCGTCCAGTCCCTCGGCTATTCGCGCGCCGTCTGCCGGTTCCTCAACCTCCCGTTCTACCAGACGGGCACCGTGAAGAAGAACGAGGTGTCGGAGGCCGACGTCCGGATCGTGCGCGAGCTGCTCGACGAGCTCGACCCCGACATCATCTACGTGGCCGGCGACCTCAGCGACCCCCACGGCACCCACCGCCAGTGCAAGGAGGCCATCGATCGGGCCCTGGCCGAGTACCGCGGCGGCCGGCCCGAGATCTGGCTCTACCGCGGCGCCTGGCAGGAGTGGGCCGTCCACGAGGCCGACGTCATCGTCCCCATGAGTCGCGTCGACCTGCGCCGGAAGATCTTCGCCATCTTCAAGCACCAGTCCCAGAAGGACACGGCGCCCTTCCCCGGCGGCCACGACGACCGGGAGTTCTGGCAGCGGGTCGAGGACCGCAACCGGGGCACCGCCGAGGAGCTGGACCGTCTCGGGCTCCCCGAGTTCCACGCGGCCGAAGCGTTCGTGGTGATCCCGGGGGAGGAGTAGCAGGCGCTCGGCGTTCGAGCGTTCGCCGGCCGGCTCGCTTTCGAAGCCGGCGATCGCTACGCTTCGCCGGCCCTGCTAGCAGGGTTCGAACGCGGCCCCGAGGCCGCGCGGCGCTGCAGCGCCGATTCGACGGTTGATTCGTCGGTGACGCGGGCATACATGTCGTACTCTGCCCCACCCGGCGAAGCTCGAATCGGCGCTCCGCGCCGTCGACGAGCGTACGAAGCGCGTCAGCGCGGAGTCCGCGAGGAGATTCGAATCCCGCAACGCGGGGCCGCCCGCGCGCAGCGTCGGGCGGCTTCGAACGTCGAACCACGAATACGCCGATGACCTTCACCGGACTCGACATCATCGTCCTCGTCGTCTACCTGGCGGGCGTGGTGGGCTGGGGCAGCTGGATGGGCCGCTCCCAGCGCTCCGCCCGGGACTACTTCCTGGCGGGCCACGGCGTGCCCTGGTGGGCCATCATGCTCAGCGTGGTGGCCACCGAGACCAGCGCCCTCACCTTCATCAGCATCCCGGCCACGGCGTACACCGGCGACTTCTGGATCCTCCAGCTCGCCATCGGCTACCTCATCGGCCGCGTAGTCCTGGCCTACGCGCTCCTGCCCGGCTTCTTCCGCGGCGAGCTGACCACCGCGTACGCCCTGCTCGAGGAACGGTTCGGCCTGGCGACCCGACGCTTCTCCTCCGTCATCTTCATGGTCACCCGCGCCTTCGCCGACAGCGTCCGGGTCTTCGCCGCGGCCATCCCCCTCGCCCTCATCAGCGGGTGGCCGTACTGGCAGGTGATCCTGCTCGTGGGCGCCGCCACGCTGATCTACACCTGGTACGGCGGGTTGAAAGCGGTGGTCTGGGTCGATGTCGTCCAGATGGGGCTGTACCTGGTCGGCGGGATCGCCGCGCTCTGGGTCCTCGCCGACCTGGTCCCCGGCGGCTGGAGCGCCATCGCCGCCACCGGCCGGGAGGCGGGCACCTTCCGGGTGATCCACCTCGAGGGCGGCTTTGCCCAGGCGACCTGGCTGCTCACCGGACTCGTGGGCGGCGCCTTTCTCACCATGGCATCCCACGGCGTCGATCACATGGTGGTCCAGCGCCTGCTGGCCGCACCCGGGCTCGGCGGCGCCCGGAAGGCAGTCATCGGGAGCGCCGTCGTCGTCTTCTTCCAGTTCCTCCTCTTCCTGCTCGTGGGCGCCGGACTCAAGGCCTTCTACGAGGGTCGCGTCTTCGAGACGCCCGACGAGGTCTTCCCCCTCTTCATCATCGAAGGGCTGCCCCCGGGGCTGAGCGGGCTCATCGTGGCCGGCGTGCTGGCCGCGGCCATGTCGACGGTGTCGTCGTCTCTGAACTCCCTGGCCTCGTCCACCACCCACGACCTCTACGCCCCGGCCACCGGCCACGGGGGCGACCAGGAGCACCTGCTCCGTGTCGGGCGGTGGTTCACCCTCCTCTGGGCCCTGATCCTCGTCGGCGGCGCCATCATGTTCGAGCTCCTCCAGCAGGGCACGCCCGTGGTGGTCATCGCCCTCCAGATCGCGTCCTTCACCTTCGGACCGCTCCTTGGCGGCTTCTTCCTCGGCACCTTCTTCACCCGCCCCGACCAGCGCGACGCCATCACCGGGATCGCCACCGCCGTGGTGGTCATGACCACGCTCTGGGCGGTCCAGACGTTCGGCGTCATCGAGCCCGTGGTCGACACCCTCTGGTTCGCCCTCATGGGCTCGGCGCTCACCGTGGCCGTGGGCACCGCCAGCGCGACGCTTCGGGAGGCTGACGGCTGACGGCTGACGGCTGACGGCTAACGGCTGACGGCGCCGGGCCGCTCCACGTCCTGGGGGATCCTCGTGGACGGCTCGATGATCGATGCTCGATGCGACCAACGGTCCGGAAACTCTGCCCGTCCAGTATACGAATGGTCTCTGGCCCGGAGTGCGCTCCGGGGCCGTCCGTGACCCGTGTCCCGGACTCGGATTCCCGCTACCTGCGCAGCGAACATGACCGAGTTGAAGCACGCCGCCCGGGCCCTCCTGAGGACCCCGTTCCTGACCGCCGTGGCCGTTCTGTCCCTGGCCCTCGGGATCGGCGCGAACGCGGCGATCTACTCGCTCTTCGACCAGATGCTGCTGCGCTCCCTGCCGGTGGCGAATCCCGGGGAGCTGGTCAACCTGTCGGCGCCGGGGCCGAAGCACGGGAGCACCTCCTGCAATCAGGCCGGCGACTGCGAGGCCGTGCTCAGCTACCTTATGTACCGGGACCTGGAGCGGGACCATCCGGGGTTCTCGGGGCTGGCGGGGCACCGTGCGTTCGGCGCGAACCTGGCCCAGGGCGAACGGACCGTCAGCGGCGAGGGCATGCTGGTGAGCGGGTCGTATTTTCCGGTGCTGGGGGTGCGGCCGGCGCTGGGTCGGCTGCTGCAGCCGACGGATGACGAGGTCCCGGGCGAGCACCCGGTGGTGGTGCTGAGCCACGAGTACTGGCAGAGCGGGCTGGGCGGCGACCCCGACGTGCTCAACGAGACCATGGTCGTCAATGGCCAGACCATGACCATCGTGGGCGTGGCGGCCCGGGGCTTCCGCGGCACGACCCTCGGCGCCCAGCCCGACGTCTTCGTCCCGCTCAGCATGCGGGCCTCGGTGGAGCCGTACACCACGGCCAACCTCGAGAACCGCCGGGCCTACTGGATCTACGCCTTCGGCCGGCTGGCGCCGGGCACCTCCATCGGGGCGGCCGACGCCGCGATCAACCAGCTCTACACCGCGATCATCAACGAGGTGGAAGCGCCGCTCCAGGAGGGAATGAGCGAGTCCACGCTCGAGAGCTTCCGTGCCCGCCGTCTCGGCCTGGAGCCCGGCTCCCGTGGCCAGAGCATCATCGACGACGAGGCGCGCACACCCTTCCTCCTCCTCCTCGGCATCACGGTCCTCGTCCTCCTCATCGCGTGCGCCAACATCGCCAACCTGCTCCTGGCCCGGGGCGCCCAGCGGGGCACGGAGATGGCGATCCGGGGGTCCCTCGGCGCCGGGCGAGGACAGCTGCTCCGGCAGCTCCTGTCCGAGTCCCTGCTCCTGGCCCTGGTCGGCGGCATCGTCTCCATCGCCTTCGCCCGCGGCACCCTCGTATTCGTCGGGTCGATCCTGCCGGACTTCGCTCGGGCCACCGTCCAGCTCGAGATCCGGCCGGCCATGCTCGGGTTCACCGCCGTCGTGACCATCGTGACCGGCTTCCTCTTCGGGCTGTACCCGGCGATCCATGCCACACGGACCGACCTCCTCTCGGCCCTGCGGGCCGGCGGCGGCCAGACCTCGGGCGGGCGGTCCGCCGCACGGTTCCGGTCCGGCCTCGTCACCGCTCAGATCGCACTCTCCATGGCGCTGCTGGTCGCCGCGGGCCTGTTCATCCGCAGCCTCGACAACCTGAGCCGGGTCGACCTCGGCCTCGAGACCGGGAACCTCGTGACGTTCGCCATCGCCCCGGTCCTCAACGGTTACGAGCCCGAGCGCTCACGCATCCTCTTCGATCGGCTCGAGGAGGAGCTGGCCGCGCTGCCAGGCGTGGCCGGGGTGTCCACCGCCATGGTCGGGCTCCTGGCCGGCTCGAGCTGGGGCACCGACGTGGCCGTGGAGGGCTTCGAGTCCGGGCCTGACATCGACGACAACTCGCGCCTCAATGCCGTCGGCCCCGGCTTCTTCCGGACCACCGGCACACCCCTCATCGCGGGGCGCGAGTTCACTCCGTCCGACAACCTCGGCGCGCCGGAGGTGGCCATCGTGAACGAGGCCTTCGCCGAGAAGTTCGGCCTGACCCGCCACCAGGTGGTCGGGTCGCTCATGTCCGATGACGGCGACGCCGACGCCGAGCTCAACATGGAGATCGTCGGCTTCGTCCAGGACGCTCGATACAACACCGTCCGCGACGAGGTCCCGCCCGTCTTCTACACACCGTACCGGCAGGACGAGGAGCTCGGCTTCCTCAACTTCTACGTCCGCACTACCAGCCCGGCGTCGGCCATGCGCGCCGTCCCGGAGATCATGCAGCGTCTCGACCCGAACCTCCCGGTCGAGGGGCTCATGACCATGGACCAGCGGGCCAATGTCAGCGTCTTCATGGACCGTATGATCTCGACCCTGTCCGCCGCGTTCGCCACCCTGGCCACGATCCTGGCCGCCATCGGCCTCTACGGCGTCCTCTCCTACACCGTCTCCCAGCGGACCCGGGAGATCGGGCTCCGGATGGCCCTCGGCGCGGCCTCGCCCGCCATCCGATCCATGGTCCTCCGCCAGGTCGCGTGGATGCTGGTCGTCGGCGGCCTCATCGGCATCGCCGGCGCCCTCGCCATCGGGCGCGCCGCCGGCTCCATACTCTACGAGATCCAGGGCCACGACCCCGTCGCCTTCGCCGGCGCTGTCGCGCTCCTCACCTTCGTCGCACTCGGCGCGGGCTTCGTCCCGGCGTTCCGGGCGTCCCGGGTCGACCCCATGCATGCGTTGCGCTACGAGTAGCGCTGCGTCGACCTTGTAGTCATAGTCGTACTCGAACCCGGAGCCGCCATGACCGACTCTTCCGCGCCGTGACCCGGCACCATCGCATGGCAGGACCTGACCGTCGACGACGCGTCGTCCGTTCGTGACTTCTATCGCGACGTGATCGGATGGGAGTCCGAACCCGTCGACATGGGCGGCGGCCGATTCTGCGTCATCCGCGACCCGGCCGGCGCGGTCTGCGCGCTCTACCAGGCGTAGCCGTGGCCCGCGGTGCTCCCGGGCCATCACGACCGACCCGGGGGACTCGAGAGGATCTCACATGCAACCCATCGACTGGAACACCTTCGCGAGCGTGGAGTTGCGCGTGGGCACCGTACGCCACGCGGCCGAGTTCCCGGAAGCGCGGAAGCCGGCCTACAAATTGGTGATCGACTTCGGCGAGCCATTGGGGCAGCTGCGCTCGAGCGCCCGGATCACCGCCCTCTACACCCCCGACGAGCTGGTGGTAAAGCAGGTGCTGGCCGTCGTCAACTTCCCGCCGAAGCAGATCGGCCCGTTCGTATCGGAGTGCCTCGTCACGGGTGTGCCCAACGAGGACGGGGACATCGTCCTGGTCACACCCGACCGGCCGATCCCCGACGGCGCTCGGTTGATGTAGATCCCCTACCCGGAGCTCGAGGTCCCGACATGAACCACCCGTTTCCCCCGGAATCCGAAATCACGCAGCTCCTGGTCGTGGGCGATGTCCAGCGCTCGAAGGACTTCTACATCGACGTCCTGGGGGCGGAGCTGTACCGGGAGTACGGCGGCGACTCCGTCGTCCTCCGGTTCCTCGGCCTCTGGCTCCTCCTCGTGGCCGGAGGGCCGCCCACCGGGGACAAGCCCGGCGTGACCTTCGCGCCGCCGGCGGACCCCGACCGTGTCGACCACCAGCTCACCCTGCGCGTCCCGGACTGCCGGGCGCTGTACGCGGAGCTGAAGGCCCGGGGCGCCGAGTTCCTGACGCCGCCGGTGGACCGGGGCGGCGAGATCCGCTGCTTCTTCCGCGACCCCGACGGCCACCTGCTGGAGATCAGCGAGCTCACCGGCTGAGCTGGCGCGCCGAGCACACGGTCCCCATGACCTCGGCCGGCGGGCGCCATGTTGGGTCGACCCGGGCCCGTCCCAATCCGATCTCCGACGACAGCGATGACCCCCCTTCGGACCCCGGTCCCGCGGGCTCGTCCCCCGCGCCGACCATTCTCCAACGGTTCCTCGCCGAGCTCGGGCGACGCCGCGTGCCCCGGGTGGCCGGCTTCTACCTGGCCGCCGGCTGGGTCGCCTTCGAGGTGGCCGAGGGCGCGTTCCCGCGTCTGGGCCTGCCTGGCTGGACCGTCACCTTCGTCCTGGTCCTCCTGCTCCTCGCGTTTCCTCTCGTCGTCGGGCTGGCCTGGCTCTACGACGTCACTCCCGATGGCCTCCAGCGCACGACCGCGTCCCCGGCGCCCCCCGGGACGGGAACCGATGCTCCGGCGGCGCCCGGAACGCCGCCCGCTCCCGATTCCCCCGCCTCCCCTCGCGTCGGGCCGGTGGGCCGGATCGCGGTGGTCGGCGCCGTGGTCGTACTGGCGGTGGCGGGGGGCGTTCCTCCTCACCGGCGAAGACCCCGGTCCCGAGCTGGCCCCGAACTCCATGATGGTCTTCCCGTTCACCGTGCGGGGTGGTGAAGAGGCCGCGATGCGTCGCCCGGCTCCGTCCTCGCACACACCACCCATGCGCTTGTACTGTTGTAGGGACTCGGGGTGCCCTGTGAGTGGGAGGGGGAGGACCGTATGAAGACAGCCATCGATGCGCTGGCATGGGACTGCACAACGCGTCGGACGTGGATCGACGCCGACATCGAGATCGAGCCTCTCGAGATCTACCGTCGCACGGAGTCCGGGGTCTGGCGGATCGCGCGCCTGGTCAGCAATGCCGACTCGTAGGCCGATGACCCGCGACGAGATCCCCGACCCCGAGGCGGCCCGCCCGATCCGGCCCGAGCCCGATCCGTCCGATCCGTCCGATCCCGTTGCCGGGCTCGATTCGCCGGAGGCCGTCGTGACCGCGCTCTACGACGTCCTGTCGGGGCCGGCGGAGGAGGAGCGACCGCGGGACTGGACCCGGTTCCGTCGCCTCGTGCTCCCGGAGGCCCACTTCCTGATCGCCCGCTGGCCCGATGGCGACGGCACCCCGGTGGACGACCTGCGGAAGTGGGATGTCGACGGGTTCATCGAGGACGCCCGGCGGTTCTATCGGACCGACGGCTTCTGGGAGCGGGAGATCCGGGGCCAGACGGTGCGGTTCGGCAACGTCGCCCACCGGGTCAGCAGCTACGAGTCCCGGGTCGGCTCCCCCGACGCCGAGCCCGTGGGCCGCGGCGTCAACAGCTTCCAGCTGGTCCGCTTCGACGGTCGCTGGTGGATCGCCAGCATCATCTGGGACGTGGAGAGTCCGGACACCCCGATCCCCGACGACCTCCTGTAGCCCGCGGCCGCGGACTGGGCCCAGGAGTGGAGCGCGGCCCGGGTCCACCTCGACCTGGCCGAAGTCGGGGTTCACCGTGGCGTCCAGGGTCAGCTTCGAGCTGAGCCGGTACTTCAGGTTCAGCCCCGCGAGGCCCGTCAGGTGTCCGTACCCCGGGACGCCGCCCCGGGCGCTCATCGGGATGAGCGCGCCCTAGCCTCAATACTCTTGCATTAGTGGTCTTCCGGCCTCATGTTGGAATCCCTGGAGGGG